>NZ_JAMYBY010000004.1:0-329351 GCF_024126555.1 Pseudomonas sp. VE 267-6A | reverse complement strand
GGAGTGTCTGAACAAGACCTTCTGGCAACAGAATTTCTTGACGACCATAGAGCATTGGAACCACCTGATCCCATCCCGAACTCAGCAGTGAAACGATGCATCGCCGATGGTAGTGTGGGGTTTCCCCATGTGAGAGTAGGTCATCGTCAAGATTCAATTCCAGAACCCCTGTCTGCGCTGCAGACAGGGGTTTTGTCTTTTCAGGGGCTAGGGTAGCGGGTTGTTCCTGCCACCCTCTACACCGGCCAGGCCGGCCCCTGCACACAATGGGCTGCAGGAGCCGACCTTCAGTCTATGCACTGCGCCGAGCCCGGCCACTGCGCCGCGCCAGCAACTTGCACCACCAGATATACACCCCTGTCACCGACAGCACCGCAATCACTACCCCCAGCACCGCGATCATCACCTGGCCTGTAGTGCCGAGGATCCTGCCGCCATGTATGGGTAGTTGCAGCCGGTAGAAGCGTTCCCCGAGGGTGCCCTGGCCAGCGATCTCCTGCCCCAGCAGGCGCCCGTCGGTGCCATGGAAGAACAACCACGACTTGCCCTGGGCATCGGTGTCGTGCTGTCCGAAACCGGCGCCATAGAAGTTGTATTCGAAGCTGTAGTACAACTCGCCGATCGGCGCCGTCAGCCCCAGCCGCTGGCCCTCCTGCTGCGCCAGCTGATGGGCTTGATGCCATGTCAGCTGGGTCTGCCCCAGTTCTTCTCTGGGCAGCCTGCCACGGGCCTCATAGACGCTTGGTTCCACCGGCGAGAACAGCGACACCGCCGGCTTGAACACCTGGCTGGGCAGGTTCATCGCCACACTGCTGACGGCCACCGGCAACAGCAGCAGCCACAGCCACAAGCCCCCAGCCCTGTGGATATCCATGTTCAGTCGATACGCATGCCCGCCCTTGATCTTCCAGGCCGTGCTCCATTTGCGCCAGAACGGACGACCACGGGGCAGGGTCAGCAGCAGGGCGATGAAGCAGTCGAGCACCCACAGGATCGCCACCACGCCCATCAGCCACAGCCCCCAGTTGCCCGGCAGGGTCAGGTTGTAGTGCAGCTCGAGGACGAACGGCATGAAGTTCTCCCGCGAGAAACAGCACTCGCCCCAGTAGCGCTGACCCAGCGTCTGGCCGCTGACCGGGTCGAGGTAGAACACCGTGTTTTTCTGGGCATACGGCTTGTCGGTGGCCGGGTCGTTGCGCGGCACCATCGCCAGCAACGCCGAATGGCCGGGCTCGTCGGGGTATTCCATGTACCACACCTGCAGGTGCGGGTGTTCGGCCTGCACCTTGTCCACCAGGTTGCCGGGGTCCTGGCGGGGGCCTTGTGCCGGGGCTTCATAGAACGAAGGGTTCAGCCATTCGTCGATCTCGTGGTTGAACGCCAGCACGCTCCCGGTGAGCCCTGCCAGGGCAAGGAACAGCGCGGTGGCCAGGCCGATATAGCGGTGCAGCAATACGTAGAGGTGGCGCATATAAAAGGATTCCAGATCAGGTCGCCAGATGCGACAAAGCCAGCGCCTGGAATCAGGCACTGGCTTTGCGGCTCACGGGGGTGTGGTCAGAACTGATAGCTGACCGTGGCGCTGACATTGCGCTCTTCACCCATGTAGCAGTAGTTCAGGCTCGCGCACGAGGCGATGTAGCTCTCGTTGGTGAGGTTGTTGGCATTGAGCCGCACATCCACGCCCTTGAGCCCGACCTTGCCCAGGTCGTAGCCCACCGACGCATCAAACAGGGTGTACGACGGTACCTTCATGGTGTTTTCCGCATCCACCCAGCTGTAGCCCACGTAACGCACGCCACCGCCTACGCGCACACCGTCCAGCACCCCCTGGCGGAAGTTGTAGTCCGCCCACAGCGAGGCCATGTGCTTTGGCGCCTGGGTTGGCGAGTTGCCCTTGTTGTCGAGTGTGCTGCCAGCCAGGGTGCTCGGCATCGTCTTGCTGTACTCGATGTCGGTGAAGGTGTAGCTGCCCAGCACCTTGAGGTTCTCGCTCAACTGCATGTGCGCTTCCAGCTCCAGACCCTGGGAGCGTACCTGCCCGACCGGGTAGTAGAAGTCGTCCTGCGGCTGTTTGGTGGCCAGGTTCTCCTGCTCGATGCGGAACACCGAGGCGGTGAACAGGTTGTCGGTGCCCGGCGGCTGGTACTTGATACCGGCCTCCCACTGGGTGCCTTCGGTCGGTGCCAGCGGGTTGCCGGCGGCATCGGCGTAGGAGTTGGGGTTGAACGACTCCGAATAGCTCAGGTAAAGCGCAATACCGTTGTCGAACAGGTACAGCACGCCCGCGCGGCCGGTGAGCTTGGTGCGGTCATCGCTGATCTTGGTGCCCAGTGGGCGGGTAGGCTCGGCGATACGATTCTCATCGGAGGTCTTCACCCAGTCCTGCCGCAGCCCCAGCGAGAAGCGCCACTTGTCCAGCTCGATCAGGTCCTGGGCGTAGATGCCGGTCTGCTGCAGGCGCCGGGTGTAGCTGGTCGGTGCGTAATAGGTGATCTGCGAATTGCCGTACTGCGGGTTGAACGCATCGATCGACGCCAGGCCGCCGCTGCTCCAGTCCACCACGGTCTTGCGTCGCTGGTAGTCCAGGCCCACCAGCGTGGTGTGCTTGGCCGCGCCGGTGAAGTACTCGGCCTGCAGCATGTTGTCGATGATGTAGGAGTGCAGTTTCTCGTCGGCACCGGTGTAGTAGCGGTTCAGCTTGTTGCTGGTGGGCGACTCGTAGCCCCAGGCGTACACCTGGTCCATCTTCACCGTCGAGTCCAGGTAGCGGAAGTTCTGGCGTGCGGTGAACACGTCGTTGAAGCGATGCTCGAACTGGTAGCCGAACGACTGCTGATTGCGCTCGTAGCTGTCGATGCCCGGCTCGCCCTCGAAGAAGTGCTCCGAGATACGCTGGCCGTTGCGTTTGTGCAGCGCGCCATCGGCGGGCACGCCGGCGTGGTAGCCGCCTTCCGGATCGTTCTGCAGGTAGGCCTGCAAGGTCAGCGAGGTGTCCTCGGTGAAGTCGATGCTCAGGGTCGGCGCCAGCGCATAGCGCTTTTCTTCGTTGTGATCGAACTGGGTGTCGGACTGATGCGTCAGGCCGGTCAGGCGATAGGCGATACGCTTGTCGTCGTCCAGCGGGCCGCTGAAGTCGAAGCCCACCCCACGCTGGCCCTGGGTGCCGACGGTAGCCTGCACCTGGCGGAAGGTCTCGTACAGTGGCTTTTTGGTGGTCAGTGCCACCAGGCCACCTGGCGAACTGCGGCCATACAGCACCGACGACGGACCTTTGAGAATATCCACGCGCTCGAGGAAGTACGGGTCGATCTGCATGGTGCTGAAGGTGCCGCTGTCACCCATCGACTTCAGGCCGTCGATGTAGATGTTGTCCACCGAGCCATCGTTGAAGCCGCGCATGGCCACATAGTCATAGCGGTGGGTCGCGCCATACGGGTTGGTCAGCACGCCCGGGGTGTAGCGCATGGTCTGCGAGACCGTCTGCGCGCCCTGGTCGTCCATCTGCTGGCGGGTTACCACAGACACCGACTGCGAGGTCTCCAGCAGCGCGGTACTGGTCTTGGTCGCGATCTGGCTGTGGGTGGCGTTGTAGCCCTCCATGCTGCCCAGCGCGTTGCCCAGGGCAAAGCCACGCACGTCGGTGGTAGGCAATGCCAGTGCGGTGTCCTGCGGGGCCGCATGCAGCACATAACTGGTGCCATCCTGGCTCACCGCCTCCAGCCCCGTGCCATTGAGCAACTGGCGCAGCGCCTGGTCGGTGGCGTAGCTGCCCTGCAGGCCGGGCGATTGCGCGCCCTGGGTCATCTGCGGGGTGCTCGACAGCGTGATGCCGGCCTGGCGTGCGAACTGGTTCAGCACCTCGTCCAGCGAGCCGGCGGGGATGTTGTACTGCTGGCTGGCGCTGCCCGCAGGTTCGGCCATCGCTACCATCGGCACGCTGGCCAGGCCCAGCGCGGTACCGAACAGTGCGGCGCGCACCGCCTTGCCCAGGCGTGAATCTAAGAGAGGTTGAAACTCATTACTGTCAGTGAGCCGCGGCTGGGCCAGGGTATCGCGCATGAAGAGCATCCGTAGGGTCGGTAAGGGCAGAAGGGAGTCGCTTACTGTCCTAGCCGGACGTGCCGATAAAACCCGCCAAAAAAATCAGCGCATCACGCCTGGCGTTCCAGGCGTACCCACCAGCGCGTGCGATAGCTGACATGCACCGGCAGGGTCTGCGGCAGCAGGTGCAGCAGCTTGTCGGTGTCTTCCAGGCGGAACACCCCGGACAGGCGCAGGTTGGCGATATCGTCGGAGCAGCTCAGGTAGCCGTGGCGGTAGCGCGCCACCTCGTCGATGAAGTCCCCCAGGCGCATGTTGCGCGTGACGATCAGGCCATCGGCCCAGGCACCGGGGTCCATGTTCTGCTGCGCCACGGGTGTGGCGCCCTGGGCATTCACCAGAAAGGCTTCGCCAGCAGCCACCCATTGCAGCCCGGCGGGGCCGGGGTGATGGATCGCCACCTTGCCCTGGCTGACCGTGACGCGGGTGCAGTCGCGCTCCTGGCGCACCACGAAGCGCCCATCGAAGCCTTCGAGCAGCGCATCGCGGCTCTGCACCAGCAACGGCCGCCCAGCCGGTCCGAGCGGGTGTTCGGCGCAGGTCAGCATCAACTCCCCGTGCTTGAGGCGCACCAGGCGCTGGCGGCTGTCAAAGGCCAGGTCTGCCGCGGTATGGGTATTGAGATTGAGCAGGCTGCCATCGGGCAGGCGGACGCTGCGCCGCTCGCCGGTGGCCGTGGCGAAATCCGAGGTCCACGGGTCGAGCAGGCCAACGTCCTTGCTGACCCAGGCCGCTGAGCCAAGCATCACCACGCCGCCCAGCAGCTTCAGGGCCTGGCGCCGGTGCAGCCGCTGCTGGCTGTTCTCCAGGGTCTGCAGGGCGACGACACCGGCGCCCGGCACCGCACGCAGGTTCATTTCCTGCTGCAGGCTGTGCACCCGTTGCCAGGCCAGTTCGTGCTCGTGGCTGGCGCTGCGCCACTGCTCGCACTGGGCCTGCAACTGCGGGCTGGCGCCGTTCTCGCGCACCCGCAGCATCCAGTGAATGGCCTGCTTGACCACGCGTGGGCTAGGGTTCATAGCGCAGCAGGTAGCAGTGATAGAGGGCGTCGGCCACATACCGCTCCACCGAGCGCAGCGAGATACCCATCTGCTCGGCGATCTGCTTGTGGCTCAACCCTTCGCACTGGGCCAGCAGGAACGCGGTGCGCACCTTGGGCCTGAGGCCGTCGAGCAGGCACGCAATGCGTTCCAGTAGCTCCAGCAGCAGCTCGCGGGTTTCCGCTGATGGCACCTCGGCCTCGGGCAGCTGCGCCAGGGCTTCGAGGTAGGCACGCTGCAGCTCTTCGCGGCGCCAGTGATCGATCACCAGCCCCCGTGCGATGGTACGCAGGAATGCGCGTGGTGCATTCAGCTCCAGTTGTTCGCGCCGCTGCAGCAGGCGCACGAAGGTGTCCTGGGCCAGGTCCGCGGCATCGGCCGCATTGCCCAGGCGGCAGCGCAGCCAGGTGTTCAGCCAGCTGTGGTGTTGCTGATAGAGCCTGTGCACAGAGTCGTGGGAGGACATGAAGGCGCGCTGCAACCAAGGTCATAAATGATAATTAGTCTCATTGTTATGGGGCCTTGCGCAATTTGCAACCACTGACCGACCCGGCGGCGCGTTCAGCCCTGCGGCTGGCTGGCCAGGTACTGCCTGATGGCCTGCATGCCCTTGTCCAGGTGCTGGGTCAGAAGCTGTACAGCTTCGTCCACCTGGCCGGCCTGGGCTGCGTCCACCAGCGCGATGTGATCGTCCTGGGTCAGCTTGCCCAGCCCCATCGACGACAGATGAAACCGCAGGAAGCGCGCCTCTTCGCTCAACTCGTTGTCGATCAGGCGCAGCAACTTCTGATTGGGCGCCTTGCGGTACAGGGCCATGTGCAACAGGCGGTTGAGCTGGCCCATTTCGGCGTGCCGGGTCTCGTTCTGCAGTTGCTCGATGTAGCCCCGGGCCAGGGCGATGTCCTCGGCGTCCAGCAGCGGGATCGACTGGCGCAGCGCCTCGCTCTCCAGGATCACCCGTAGCCCGTAGGAGTCCATCGCATCTTCGCTGATCAGCGGGGCCACCACCGCGCCCTTGTGCGCAACCACCTGCAGCAGCGACTGCGCCTCCAGCTGACGCAGGGCCTCGCGCACCGGCATGCGGCTGACCCCGAACAGCGTCGCCAGCTCCTGTTGGCGCAACGCCATGCCGGGTGCCAGGCGTCCGTCGAGGATGGCGCTGCGCAGGCGCTCTTCGATCACGCTGCGCGCCAGGTGAGCAGGCACCTGCTCGTCACCCAGAATGCTCAGGAGTTTGATTTTTTCGGCCACGCTGACTGCCCTGCTAGCAAAGATTGGATCCAATGACCCTAGTGATGACGGTTGCGCCTGTCAAATTCAGGCCGGCGCGGGCCTGCGGGCGTTCGCGGCGGCTATCCTGAATGAAGTCGCAGCGCTTTGGAAGCTTGCCGCCGTGCGCCATTGTCTTTTGCCCGCCCAGCCTGCACCATCGCGATTCCACGATCTGCATGGACCGCCGGCCTTGGCGATACGTTGGGCTTTGCCTCTGACCCCGCGCCGGGCTGGCCTGGCGCTGTTGCTCGGCTGCGTATTGCTGGGCAACCTGCGCGCGGACTGGGACTTTTCCCAGATCAGCCGCAAGGCCCAGGCCCTGTACGGCCCCCTTGGTGCCGGCCAGCAGCGTATCGATGCCTGGCAGCAGTTGCTTGCCACCCAGCGCCAGGGCAGCGAAGCCGAGCGCCTGCAGGTGGTCAACCAGTTCTTCAATCGCCAGTTGCGCTACGTCGAAGACCCCGAACTGTGGCAGCAGGCCGACTACTGGTCCACCCCGATCCAGTCACTGATCAAGGGCGCCGGCGACTGCGAAGACTACGCCATCGCCAAGTATTTCAGCCTGCGCCGCCTGGGTATCCCCAGCGAGAAACTGCGCATTACCTACGTCAAGGCGCTGCGCCAGAATCGCGCGCACATGGTCCTGACCTACTATTCCACTCCAGAGGCGATGCCGCTGGTGCTCGACAGCCTGATCGACACCATCGAGCCGGCCAGCCAGCGCACCGACCTGCTGCCGGTGTATGCCTTCAATGGCGAGGGCCTGTGGCTGACCGGGGCGGGTGGCAATCGCAAGGTCGGCGACAGCAAGCGCCTGTCGCGCTGGCAGGATCTGTTGAAGAAGATGCAGGCCGAGGGGTTTCCCACCGAGCCGGCTTACTGAGGATTGCGGATGTCACTGTTCAAGCAATTGTTGCTCGCCATCTGCCTGTTTCTGGTGGTCGCCTTCAGCGGCAGCTTCATGGTCGGCCTGGAAAGCTCGCGCAGCCAGTACGTCAATCAGCTGCGCGCGCATGCGCAGGACGCCGCCACCGCGCTGGCGCTGTCGCTCACGCCGAACATCGACGACCCGGCAATGGTCGAGCTGATGGTCAGCTCCATCTTCGACAGCGGCTACTACGCCAGCATCCGCGTGATCGACCTGGGCCCCAATGCCCTGCTGGTGGAGCGTCACGCCGAGCCGGACAGCAGCGGTGTGCCGGCCTGGTTCATCCGCCTGATCAACCTGGAGCCGGCCGGCGGCGATGCCATCGTCAGCCGCGGCTGGCAGCAGGCGGCGCGGGTCGAGGTGGTCAGCCACCCGATGTTCGCCCTGGCCAAGCTGTGGCGCAGCGCGCTCGGCAGCCTGGCCTGGCTGCTGGCCTGCGGGGTGGTCAGTGCACTGCTGGGGGCGCTGCTGCTGCGCCGTCAGCTGCGACCGCTGGACTACCTGGTGGCGCAGTCCCAGGCCATTGCGCGTCGCGAGTTCCTCAGTGCGCCGCGCCTGCCGCGCACCCCGGAGCTGCGCCGGGTGGTGCAGGCCATGAACCAGATGGTCGAGAAACTCAAGGCGCTGTTTCTCGAGGAGGCCCAGCGCAGTGAAGCCCTGCGCGCCGAGGCCTGGCAGGACAGCCTGACCGGCCTGGGCAACCGGCGCTTCTTCGAGATGCAGCTGTCTGCCCGGCTCAGCGCCCAGGACGAAAGCCCTGGCTACCTGATGCTGGTGCACGTGCAGGACCTGGCCGGGCTCAACCTGCGCCTGGGCGGCCAGCGCACCGATGCCCTGCTGCAGGCTCTTGCGCAGCAGGTGCAGCGGGTGTGCGCGCACTATCCCAAAACCCTCGACCTGATCGCCCGTAGCCGTGGCGGCGAGTTCGCCGTGCTGGCACCGGGGCTGGTGCATGACGAGGCCGTGCACCTGGCCCAGGAACTGGAGCAGACCCTGCACAGCCTGTACGACACCGGTGCTTCCGACCGTAACCCGGTGGCCTGGATCGGCCTGGCCCCCTACAGCCCGGGCGACGCCCCGCAGGCCCTGCTCGAGCGCTGCGACGAAGCCCTGGCCCAGGCGCAGAGCCAGCAGCTGCCGACATGGGTCTGCCTGCCCGCGCACGCCCCGGCGCTGCTGGACCACGACTGGCATGCCCTGCTGCAACACGCCCTCGACCAGCGCCGCTTCGAGCTGTTCTTCCAGCCGGTGGTGGCGACGCACGAGCTGGGCCGCGTATTGCAGTACAAGGTGCTGTCGCGCCTGCCCGACGGGCATGGGCAAACCCTCCCCGCCGGGCGCTTCCTGCCCTGGCTCGAGCGTTTCGGCTGGTCGATCCGGCATGACCTGCTGATGCTCGAACAGGTGCTGGCCCACCTGCAGCGCCATGACCAGGCGCTGGCGCTGAACCTGTCGGCGGCCACCCTGGCCGACCCCCAGGCGTTGCAGGCGGTGTACGGGCTGCTGGGGCGTCATGCGGCGCTGGGCCCGCGCCTGACCCTGGAGATCGGCGAAGAGCAGTTGCCCGACCAGGCCGCGCTCGAGCAGCTGGCACGGCAACTGGGCGCGCTGGGCTTCAAGCTGAGCCTGCAGCACTTTGGCGGGCGCTTCAGCATGATCGGCAACCTGGCGCACCTGGGCCTGGCGTACCTCAAGGTCGACGGCAGCTTCATCCGCGCCATCGATCAGGAGCCGCACAAGCGCCTGTTCATCGAGGCGATCCAGCGCGCAGCGCACAGCATCGACCTGCCATTGATTGCCGAGCGGGTGGAAACCGAAGGCGAACTGGAGGTGCTGCGCGACATGGGGATTTTCGGGGTGCAGGGGCGCTTGATCGGCGAGCCCCGGCCCTGGGCGCCGTAGTGGCTTCTTCGCCGGCCAGGCCGGCGAAGCTGCTAGATCAACGGCCGCTCCTCATCGATCAGCTTGTTCAACCCCCCCATGGTCTGGCGCGCGCTCGAACGGCTGAGCAGCTTGGCCTGTGCGCTCGCCGGCAGGTCGGTGATGCTGATCACGCCCTTGCTGGTCAGTACCTCGATCAAGTCCTCCAGCACCCGGATCATGTCCAGGTCGCTCTGCTGCAGTTTCTTGGCAAACCAGGCCTGAGCCTCCGGCGAATCGTTGGGCAGCGCTTCGTTCTCCTCGGCAAAGGGCGTCGACTCCAACCGCACGATCTGCCCACGGGTGTCGCGTTGCACATAGAACATGGCTTTTCCCCCTGATGACATCTGCTTGATGGCCTCAGCAGCATAGGCCACGCGAGGCGGACAACCCTCTCTATGCTTATTCTCTAAAGGTATTTAAATTATTTTTCTTATGCATTTATATTTATTTCCACGCGCAGTTACCGACCCGACACGTGGGAGTGAAAAGATATGTCAGCGGCCCCTGGCGCCTTGTCGTACACCGACAGCGCCCAACCCCAAGCCTTCGAGATTCGTCCGTTTGCCGGTGCCGTGGGCGCCGAGATCATCGGCCTGGACCTGAGCCGTCCGGTCAACGCTGGCGATTTTGCGCGCATCCACCGCGCGCACCTGGACCACCATGTGGTGGTGTTCCGCGACCAGCGCATCACCCCCCAGCAGCAGATCGACTTCAGCCGCCGTTTCGGCGTGTTGCAGATCCACGTGCTCAAGCAGTTCCTGCTCGGCGGCCACCCCGAGATCCTGATCGTCTCCAACATCATCGAGAACGGCCAGAACATCGGCCTGGGCGATGCCGGCAAGTTCTGGCACTCGGACCTCTCCTACAAGGAACTGCCCAGCCTGGGGTCGATGCTGCATGCCCAGGAGCTGCCCAGCGAGGGCGGCGATACCCTGTTCGCCGACATGCACAAGGCCTGGGACCAGTTGCCCGCCCACCTGCGCGCCGCCGTCGAAGGCCGCAGCGCCGCGCACTCCTACACCGCGCGCTACAGCGAAACCAAATTCGAAGGCAACTGGCGCCCCACGCTCACCGCCGAGCAACTGGCCCAGGTGCAGGAAGTGATCCACCCGGTGGTGCGTACCCACCCGGAAAACCGGCGCAAGGCGCTGTTCGTCAGCGAGGGCTTCACCACCCGCATCGTCGGCCTGCCCGAGGACGAAAGCCGCCAGATCCTGGCCGAGCTGTACGCCCACAGCGTGCTCGAACACAACATCTACCGCCACCAGTGGCAACCCCACGACCTGGTGTTCTGGGACAACCGCTCGCTGATCCACCTGGCCGCCGGCTGCCCCGCGCACCTGCGTCGCAAGCTGTACCGCACCACCATCCAGGGCGACGCCCCGTTCTGACCCGTCTTCAGGAGTACCGCATGCGCAACTCAATCAGCCGCCTGGCGGCCAGCATCGGCCTGGGCGTCAGCCTGCTCGCCGGCAGCCTCGTCGCCCCCGCCACGGCCCAGGCCGAAGGTGAAATCCGCATCGCCGAACAGTTCGGCATCGTCTACCTGCTGCTCAACGTGGTGCGCGACCAGCACCTGATCGAGAAGCACGGCAAGGCCCAGGGCATCGACATCAAGGTCGACTGGACCCAGCTCTCGGGCGGCGCCGCGATCAACGACGCGCTGCTGTCCGGCTCGGTGGACATCGCCGGTGCCGGCGTCGGCCCGTTGCTGACCATCTGGGATCGCACCTACGGCCGCCAGAACGTCAAGGCCGTGGCCTCGCTGGGCAACTTCCCGTACTACCTGGTCAGCAGCAACCCCAACGTCAAGACCATCGCCGACTTCACCGAAAAGGACCGCATCGCCCTGCCGGCGGTTGGCGTCTCGGTGCAGTCGCGCTTCCTGCAGTACGCCGCCGCCCAGCAGTGGGGCGACAAGGACTACGCGCGCCTGGACAAGTACACCCTGGCGGTCCCGCACCCCGACGCCACCGCCGCGCTGCTGGCCGGCGGCACCGAGCTCAATGCGCACTTCTCCAACCCGCCGTTCCAGGACCAGGCGCTGGTCAACAAGAGCGTGCACGTGGTGCTCGACACCTACGACCTGCTCGGTCCCAACTCGCCCACCGTGCTGTTCGCCACCGAAAAATTCCGCAACGACAACCCCAAAACCTACCAGGCCTTCGTCGACGCCCTGGCCGAGGCGGCCGACTTCGCCCAGCACGACAAGGGCGCGGCGGCCGATACCTACATTCGCGTGACCAAGGCCAAGATCGACCGCGAGGCGCTGCTCAAGATCATTGACAACCCGCAATACGAATTCAGCGTCACGCCGAAGAACACCTACAAGCTGGCCGACTTCATGTACCGCATCGGCGCGATCAAGCACAAACCCGAATCGTGGAAGGACTACTTCTTCCAGGACGCCAAGCCACTGCAGGGGAGCTGAGCGCATGACCGCCCGCTTGCCAGGCCACACGGCCAGCAACCTGAGCCCCGTGAGCGCACCGGCGCTGCTGCAGGTGGACAACCTCAGCCTCGAATACCGCACCGCCCAGCGCGTGGTGCGGGCCACCCACCAGGTCAGCTTCGAAGTGGACAAGGCCGACCGTTTCGTCCTGCTCGGCCCCTCAGGTTGCGGCAAGTCGACCTTGCTCAAGGCCGTTGCCGGCTTCATCGAGCCCCGTGAGGGCGCGATCCGCCTGCAGGGCCAGCCGGTGCACGGGCCGGGCCCGGACCGCATCGTGGTGTTCCAGGAGTTCGACCAGCTGCCGCCGTGGAAAACCGTCAGGCAGAACGTGATGTTCCCGCTGCTGGCCTCCGGCACGCTCAAGCGCGCCGAGGCCGAACAGCGCGCCCTGCACTACCTGGACAAGGTCGGCCTGGCGGCATTTGCCGATGCATACCCGCACACCCTCTCCGGCGGCATGAAGGCGCGCGTGGCCATCGCCCGGGCGCTGGCCATGCAGCCCAAGATCCTGCTCATGGACGAACCCTTTGCCGCCCTCGACGCGTTGACCCGGCGCAAGATGCAGGAAGAACTGCTGCTGTTGTGGGAGGAGGTGCGCTTCACCCTGCTGTTCGTCACCCACTCCATCGAGGAGGCGCTGGTGGTGGGCAACCGCATCCTGCTGCTGTCGCCGCACCCGGGGCGCGTGCGCGCCGAGATCCACAGCCACCAGTACGACCTGCACAGCCTGGGCGCTGCTGACTTCCAGGCCAGCGCGCGGCGCATCCATCGTCTGCTGTTCGACGATGATGCCGCCGCCGAGCAGGACGCCGCCCTGGATTTCACCGACATCCGCATCGCCTACTGACCGGGAGCCCCACCGATGACCACCTCTGCACCGGCTCCGCGTCAGGAGTACGAAGTCACCCTTGAACCCCTGCTCAGCGTACCGCTGGAACGCGAGCTGCCCCTGGGCCAGCGCCTGTGGCAACAGGGCTGGCTGCGCAAGAGCCTGATCCTGATCCTGCTGGCGCTGGCCTGGGAAGCCGTGGCGCGCTATCAGGGCAACGACCTGTTGCTGCCCAGCTTCCTGCAAACCGCCGCGGCGCTGTACGACGGCCTGCTCAGCGGCGAACTGCCGGCCAAGGTGGGGGTGTCGCTGGTGGTGCTGCTCAAGGGCTACCTGCTGGGCATCGTGCTGGCCTTCGGGCTCACCAGCCTGGCCGTGTCGACCCAGATCGGCCGCGACCTGCTCAGCAGCCTGACCTCGATGTTCAACCCGCTGCCGGCCATTGCCCTGCTGCCGCTGGCGCTGCTGTGGTTCGGCCTGGGCGACAACAGCCTGATCTTCGTGCTGGTGCACTCGGTGCTGTGGGCGCTGGCGCTCAACACCTATGCCGGCTTCATGGGTGTGTCCGAAACCTTGCGCATGGCCGGGCGCAACTACGGGCTGCGCGGCTTGCGTCTGGTGGTGCACATCCTGATTCCGGCGGCGCTGCCGTCGATCCTGTCGGGGCTCAAGATCGGCTGGGCGTTCGCCTGGCGCACCCTGATTGCCGCCGAACTGGTGTTCGGTGCCACCAGCGGCAAGGGCGGGCTGGGCTGGTACATCTTCCAGAACCGCAACGAGCTGTACACCGACAAGGTGTTCGCCGGCCTGGCCGTGGTGATCCTCATCGGCCTGCTGGTCGAGAGCCTGGTGTTCAATACCCTCGAGCGCGTCACAGTACGGCGCTGGGGCATGCAGCGCTGAGCGCATCGGGGCGACAAAAGTGCGTGTCCTTGTCTAGGCTTGCCTCACAGGGTGGCATGGGCCACCCACCGGTCAGTCAGGGATGAACCGTTGTCTGCTGCCAGCACCATCTACCCACTGCTCGCGCGGCTGTTGCCCAGGGCGATCGCCCCCGATCCGGGCGGGCAGACCCAGCGCCACACGGCCGGCATCGGCATGCCGGCCCAGCGTGCGGTGCTCGGCAGGGGCTTCTGCCTGGTCAACCGCCTGGACGAAGCCGTCGACCTGCAGGCGGTGTATGCCGACCTGCGCCAGCAGGCGCTGGATGGCAGCGTGGTGGCGCTCAACGACCTCGGCTGGGTATGGCTCAACGGCAAGTACTGGCGTGCCGAACCGGCCCTGGCCGGGCGCCTGCTGCGCATGGCGGCGCTGCAGGGCAGTGCGGTGGCCTGGTACAACCTGGGCCAGCAGCACTATTTCGGCAAGGGCGTGACCATCGCCTACGCCAGCGCCGCCGAGTGCTACCGGCAGGCCTTCGAGCGCGGCCTGGACGAAGCCGCCGCGGCGCTGGGCGACCTCTACGAAGAAGAGATCTGCGATACCCACCTGCAAACCTGGCAGGTCGATCCGCAGCGCGCCTACGACTGGTTCATGCAGGGCGCCCAGCGCGGCGATGGGCGCTGCCGGTTCGAGATCGGCTACCGCCTCCTGCATGGCCAGCAGGTGCGGGCCGATGCCAGGCTCGCCGTGTACTGGCTGGAGCTGGCGGCCGCAGCGGGGGTGATGCCGGCGGCCGAGGAACTGGCCATGCATTTCAGCGTGGCCGGCAACCCCATGCGCTACCTGTTCTGGCGCGACCGGGCGATCAGCCTGGGCAGCCCGCGGGCGCTGACCCTGAAACACGAAGACCAGTACCGGCGCTGACCTCGGCCGACGGATGCCGCATTGCCGCTATTGACGCCCGGGGCGTTGATCGAAGAACATTGATAGTTAGCAAACTATGAATCTCGACACCTTGCCCATGAATCTTGATGCACTGCAACTGAACATCAGCAGCGGCATGGTCGCGGCCAGCCGTCACTGGCGGCGCATCTGCCAGGCCACGCTGGTCGGCTACGGCATCTCCGAAGCCTGCGCGGTACCACTGCTGATGATCGTGCGCCTGGGCGATGGCGTGCACCAGGTGGCGGTAGCCCAGGCCGCAGGGCTTGAAAGCCCGTCGCTGGTGCGCCTGCTCGACCAGCTGTGCAGCGCCGGTTTCGTATGCCGCAGCGAAGCCCCCGGTGACCGCCGCGCCAAGGCCCTGAGCCTGACCCCGCGCGGGCGCGAGCTGGCCGAGGCGATCGAGGCCGAGCTGGTGCGCCTGCGCCGCCAGGTGCTGCACGACATCCCGCCCGCCGACCTCGAAGCGGCGCTGCGTGTGGTGCGCGCCTTCGAAGACGCCGCGCAGCGCTCGCCGGGCGTGCCTTCATGAAGGACTTCTTCAGCTCCATGCCGCCGGCGCGGGACTGGTTCTACGGCGTGCGCACCTTCGCCGCGTCGATGATCGCCCTGTACATCGCCCTGCTCATGCAACTGCCGCGCCCCTACTGGGCGATGGCCACGGTCTACATCGTCTCCAGCCCGTTCGTCGGGCCCACCAGCTCCAAGGCCCTGTACCGAGCCCTGGGTACACTGCTGGGCGCGGCGGGGGCGGTGTTCCTGGTGCCGCTGCTGGTACAGACCCCGGTGCTGCTCACCTGCGCCATCGCCCTGTGGACCGGCACCCTGCTGTTTCTCTCGCTGCACCTGCGCACCGCCAACAGCTACGCGCTGATGCTGGCCGGCTACACCCTGCCGATGATCGCTCTGCCGGTGGTGGACAACCCGCTGGCGGTATTCGACATCGCCTCCTCGCGGGCCCAGGAAATCTGCCTGGGCATCGTCTGCGCGGCGGTGGTCGGGGCGATCTTCTGGCCGCGCCGGCTCACCCCGGTGGTGGTCGGCGCCACCGGCAACTGGTTCGCCGAGGCGATCCGCTACTGCGACACCTTTCTTGCCCGCCAGGCCACGCCCGAAACCGTGGGCGGGCTGCGCGCCTCGATGGTCACCACCTTCAACTCGCTGGAGATGATGATCGGCCAGCTGTCCCACGAGGGCGCGCGGCCGCAGACGGTCAAGAATGCCCGCGAGCTGCGCGGGCGCATGATCCACCTGTTCCCGGTGATCGACGCCCTCGACGACGCGCTGCTGGCCCTCGAAGGCCGCGCCCCGGCACAGGCGGCGCAACTGCAAGGCTTGCTGGAGCAGGCCCGCAGCTGGTTGCAGGCCAGCGCCGAAGACGCCTCGGTGGCGCGCTGGACGGCCCTGCGCGAGCAGCTCGAACGCCTGCAACCGAGTGTCGCCGCCCTCGACGAGCGCCCCGGCCTGCTGCTGTCCAATGCCCTCTACCGGCTGGGCGAATGGATCGACCTGTGGCAGGACTGCTGCAGCCTGCAGCACGCCATCCGCGACGAAGACCTGTCGCCCTGGCGCGCGGTGTACCGGCACTGGCGCCTGGGCCGCCTGACGCCGTTCTTCGACCGTGGGCTGATGCTCTACTCGGTGTTCTCCACCTTCACCGCGATCCTCGCCGCCACCGCGCTGTGGATACTGCTCGGCTGGCCCGACGGCGCCAGCGCCGTGATCCTCGCGGCGGTGGCGTGCAGTTTCTTCGCGGCCATGGACGATCCCGCGCCGCAGATCTACCGGTTCTTCTTCTGGACCACCCTGTCGGTGGTGTTTGCCAGCCTCTACCTGTTCCTGGTGCTGCCCAACCTGCATGACTTCCCGATGCTGGTACTGGCGTTCGCCGTGCCGTTCATCTGCGTCGGCACCCTCACCGTGCAGCCGCGCTTCTACCTGGGCACCTTGCTCACCATCGTCAACACCGCCTCGTTCATCAGCATCCAGGGCGCCTACGACGCGGACTTCCTGACCTTTGCCAACGCCAACCTGGCCGGCCCGGTGGGGCTGCTGTTCGCCTTCATCTGGACCCTGGTGGTGCGCCCGTTCGGCGTGGAGCTGGCGGCCAAGCGCCTGACCCGCTTCAGCTGGCACGACATCGTCGGCATGACCCGCCCGGCCAGCCTGGCCGAACACCGGCGCCTCGGCGTGCAGATGCTCGACCGCCTGATGCAGCACCTGCCGCGCCTGACCCAGACCGGCCAGGACACCAACAGCGCGCTGCGCGACCTGCGCGTGGGGCTCAACCTGCTCGACCTGCTGGCCTACATGCCACGGGCCACGCCGCCGGCACAGGCGGCGCTGGCGCAGGTGATCGCTGAGGTGGGTGCGCACTTTCAGGCGTGCCTCAAGGCCCGCCGCCGCCTGCATGCGCCGGCCGACCTGCTGCGCAGCATGGAGCGTGCGCGGCATGCCCTGAACCTTGAGGCCATGGCCGACTGCGGGGAAACCCGCGTGCACCTGCTGCATGCCCTGAGCGGCCTGCGCCTGGCGCTGCTGCCGGGGGTGGAGGTGGTGCTGGAACCGTCCGACGATCAACCGCAACTGCCCTACGGCATCGATGGAGCCCCCCTGTGATCGGTGAACTGGATATCAGCGGGGTATTTCTGCCCACGCTGCTGGTGATGATGGTGTTCACCTATGTGCTGTTCCTGGGGGTGCACGCGGTACTCACGCGCCTGCACTTCTACCGCCTGGTCTGGCACCGGGCGCTGTTCAACGTTGCTCTCTACGCCGTGCTGCTGGGCACGGTCGACCACTTTTGCCGAAGCCTGATGCTGCCATGAAAAAACCCTTACTGACCCTGGGCCGCGTGGTCCTGACCCTGCTGGTGGTAACGCTGGCAACCGTGCTGGTGTGGCAGATGGTGCTGTACTACATGTTCGCCCCCTGGACCCGCGACGGCCACATCCGCGCCGACGTGATCCAGATCGCCCCCGATGTGTCCGGGCTGATCCAGCAGGTGTCGGTACGCGACAACCAGGTGGTCAAGCGCGGCGACGTGCTGTTCAGCATCGACCAGGACCGCTTCCACCTGGCCCTGCGCCAGGCCCAGGCGACCCTGGCCGAACGCCGTGAAACCCTGGCCCAGGCGCAGCGCGAGGCGCGCCGCAACCGTGGCCTGGGCAACTTGGTGGCGCAGGAGCAGCTCGAAGAAAGCCAGTCGCGCCAGGCCCGCGCGCAATCGGCCCTGGCCGAGGCGCAGGTGGCGGTGGACGCGGCGCAGCTGAACCTCGACCGTTCGGTGGTACGCAGCCCGGTCGACGGCTACCTCAACGACCGCGCCCCGCGCGCCCACGAGTTCGTCAGCGCCGGGCGCCCGGTGCTGTCGGTGGTCGACAGCAATTCCTACCACGTCGATGGCTACTTCGAAGAGACCAAGCTGGGCGGCATCCATATCGGCCAGGCCGTGGATATCCGCGTGATGGGCGACGACGCGCGCCTGCGCGGTCGCGTGCAGAGCATCGCCGCAGGCATTGAGGACCGTGACCGCAGCAGTGGCGCCAACCTGCTGCCCAACGTCAACCCGGCCTTCAGCTGGGTGCGCCTGGCGCAGCGCATTCCGGTGCGCATCGCATTCGACGAGGTGCCGGAAAACTTTCGCATGATCGCCGGGCGCACTGCCACGGTGTCGATCATCGAGGATGCCGCCCGATGAAACGCTTTGCGCTGCTGGGCGCAGGGTTGCTGCTGTCGGCCTGCCAGATGGTCGGGCCCGACTACAGCGTGCCCAAGGAGGCGGCGGTCAATCGCGGCGACCTGCAGGGCGCGCTGCGCAGCGACGCCGACAGCGTGGTCTCGGCACCGGTGCCCGCCAACTGGTGGCACCTCTACCAGGACCCGCGTCTCGACGCGCTGGTCAACCAGGCGCTGGCCGCCAACACCGAACTGCGCGTGGCCGCGGCGAACATCGCGCGGGCGCGGGCACAGGTCGAGGAGGCCGAGGCCCAGGGCGGGTTCAATGGCGGGGTCAAGCTGGGTGCGCAGCGCCTGCAGGAGTCCGGCGAAGCCTTTCTGCAACCCGACAAGGTGCCGGTGGCCAACATCGGCGAGGCGATCCTCAGCGCCTCGTACCAGTTCGACCTGTGGGGCACGCTCAAGCGCGGCGTCGAGGCCGCCCAGGCCCACGCCGACGCCACCCAGGCTGCCGCCGACACCGCCCGCATCACCCTGGTGGCGGATGTGGTGCGGGCCTACACCCAGGTGTGCGCGGCCAACGAGGAATACCACATCGCACGGGCCTCGCTGGACCTGCAGGAGCAGAGCGTGACCCTCACCCAGCGCCTGCGCGATGCCGGGCGCGGTGACGAAACCCAGGTGACGCGCACCGAGACCCAGTTCAAGTCGCTGCGCGCCGAACTGCCGCGTTACCAGGCCATGCGCGAGGCGGGCCTGTACACCTTGTCGATGCTGCTGGCCAAGCCGGTCGAGCAACTGCCGGCGGGTACCGCGCACTGCGCCGAACTGCCGCACATCGCGCAACGTGTGCCGGTGGGCGATGGCGCCGCGCTGCTCAAGCGCCGCCCCGACATCCGCCAGGCCGAACGCAGCCTGGCGGCGGCCACCGCCGGCATCGGCGTGGCCACCGGGCAGCTGTACCCGGACATCAGCATCGGCGCGCAGGTGGGCACCATCGGCATCCTCGAGAACCTGGGCAAGCCGGCGACCAACCGCTGGGGCTTTGGTCCGCTGCTGACCTGGACCGTGCCCACCAATGGTTCGCGGGCACGCATTCGCCAGGCCGAGGCCTCGACCCAGGCGGCGCTGGCGCATTTCGACGGGGTGGTGCTCAACGCCATCCGCGAGACCCAGACCAGCCTGGCGCAGTACAGCGCGCTGCTTGACCGGCGCGACGCGCTGGCCGAGGCCGAGCGCTCGGCGCAACTGGCGGCCGACCAGACCCACCGGTTCTTCAAGGCCGGGCGTGAATCGTTCCTGGCCGACCTGCAGGCCACGCGCACCTACACCGACATGCGTGCGCAGCTGGCGGCGGCCAATACCCAGGTCGCGATGGGGCAGATCGGCTTGTTCCTGGCGCTGGGCGGCGGCTGGTAGCAACCGCTATCTTGCAAGGCCATTCTGGCCCGCTCCCACATGGGCAGCGGTGATCCTTGTGGGAGCGGGCCTGCCCCGCGAATGGGCCGCAAAGCGGCCCCCACCCACCCTCGAGCGACGCCATCGGCATCGGAACGTCTGCCTGTACCGCAACTGCAGCGACTAAACTCCAGCGGTCGGGACCGGCGGTGAAATTAAACGCCAACCCGACTGACCTCGAACGACCTGTGCGCTGTCTACCCCATTCAACCCGGCCTGACGCCCAGAAGGAGTGACCCATGGAAGCACCTACCCACAGCTTTAGCGCCCTGTTCAAGCAGCTTGGCCTGCCCGATGATCCCAAAGGCATCGACCAGTTCATCACCAGCCACTCGCCGCTCAAGGGCGACATCAAGCTGGTGGATGCGCCGTTCTGGACGCCGGCACAGCGCGAATTCCTCAAGGAGGCGATTCTGGAGGATGCCGACTGGGCCGTTCAGTTCGACCAGCTCAACGAGGCGCTGCGCAATCCCCGCAAATAAGCGCTGAGCGGCACCTGTACCTGCAGTTGGCGTTGCTATGCTCAGAAAAACAATAAGGGGATGGCGCCAATGAAAGATCCCTACGCACCCGGCTTCTGGGCGGCCGTGACCGCCCTGGGCCTGCTGAGCACCGGCTACTTCTACGGCGTTCGCCAGCTCTACCAGCTGGTGGAGGCCATGCACTTCATGTACGCGGCCGCCGCCGTGATTGCGGCGCTGGCCCTCACGGCCCTGGCCTGGAGCAGCTGGCAGCAGCTCAAGGTGCGCAAGCGCCAGCTAGAGCAGGGCCGCACCCTGGTGGCCATCTGGAACACCAAGGTTGCCCTGCGCCGGGTCGAAACCGTATTCGACCGCTACTTCTGGGGCAGCTACTGGCAGCCGGGGCGCACTTTTCAGGAAGTGATGGGCGAGCTTGAAGGCACCCCGCTCGAACAGAGCCTCGAAGCCCTCAAGCGCCAGTGCCAGCAGCTCGACCAGCAGACCCGCGGGCGCCACCGCTACTGGCTGAACAACGCCCGCGAACTTTCCAGCGTGGCCACGGCCATGGCCCGCGAACGCTACCAGCTCGACCTGTGCGACTCGCAGCAGAGTGCCGGGCGCGGCAGCGCCGTGCTCAACCGCGACCTCGAAGTGCTGGTGTACACCTGGTCGGCGCGCCTGCGCAGCTTCGACCACCAGCTCGACGAGCTGGAGGGCGAATACCGCTGAGGTTCATTCGCCGCGGATGTACTGCTCCAGTTGCAGGATCAGGTTGGCCTGTTCGGCAATCGCCGCCTTGACCAGGTCGCCAATCGACAGCAGACCGATCAGCTGGCCGTTCTCCACCACCGGCAGATGGCGCAGATGGCTGTTGGTCATCAGGTTCATGCACACCTCCACGCTCTGGTGCGGGTCTACCGTGACCACCGGTGCGCTCATGATGTCGCGTACCGGCGTGCCCACCGACGAACGTCCCTTGAGCACCATCTTGCGGGCGTAGTCACGCTCGCTGATGATCCCGACCACCTGGCCGTCATCGACCACCGGCAAGGCGCCGACGTTCTTCTCGCCCATCACCATCAGCGCCTCGAGCACCGTCTGGTGCGACCTGATGGTGTGTACCGCATGGTGTTTTTCTTCTTTGGTATTGAGCAGCTCTTTCACGGTTTTCATGTGCAGCCTCGGCGGTGGATAAGCGGCGATGCCTATCCCCTAAGAATCGTGCACGGATGCCCACTCGGCAAGGTTGAAAACGCCATGGGGCCGATTGAAAAACGTCATGCTCCGTCGAAACCGCGCATCAGCATCAACGCCACGCCTGTCAGCAGCACCGCCGTGGCCCGTTGCAGCAGGCGCCGACGCGCCGGTTGCTGCAGCACATGACGGATGCGCTGGCCGAAGTAGCAGTACAGGCAGCCGCTGGCAAACTGCAGCAGCAGGAAGGTCAGGCCGAGCACGGCGATGTCGCGGGTGTGGCTGGCAAACTGCGGGAACACCGCGCTGAACATCAGGATGCTCTTGGGGTTGGACAGCCCGGTCAGCAGGCCCCTGGCGAACAGCGCCCGGAAACCCTCCAGCGCCGGCCCGCCGCTATCGCCCAGCGCCAGCCCGGTACTGGTCCACTGCCGCCAGGCCAGGTACAGCACATACGCGACCCCCAGGGCCTGGATCAGCTGGCGCACCAGCGGGTAGCCCTGGATCAGCGCCGAAAAGCCCAGTGCAAACACCAGAATCGACAGCAGGTAGGCCACGCTGGCGCCCAGTTGCGCCGGCAGCGACTGGCGCAGGCCGGCCTTGAGGCCCAGGCTCAGCAACAGCAGGGTCATCGGCCCTGGGCTGAAGGTCATGCTGGCGCAGAACACCACGAAGTAACCGAAAGAGGAGGGCGTCAGGCCGAGGTTCATGGGGCAGTGCTCACAGTGCAAAGGCCGCAGTCTAGAGTGCAGGCCACGCTGCGGGCAGGCCAAGCAGCGGGCAATCGCGCCCTACTTTACTGGTAGGATTACCGGTAAACCTGTGGAGACCTGCATGCTGCCCGTCATCGAATTCTGCCCTGGAACACCCAAGGTCCAGCAGATCGCCGAAGCCTGGGCGCGTGCCATCGAGGCCGGCGAGCTGCCGGCGGGCAGTCGCCTGCCGCCGGTGCGCGAACTGACCGCGCAACTGGGCGTGAGCAAGTTCACCGTGATCGAAGCGCTGGACCGCCTGCGTGCCCGCAACCTGATCACCTCCAGCCAGGGCCGCGGGCACTTTGTCGCCAGCCGTCACGCGCCGAGGGTGCCGGGGGGCGACACCGACTGGCTGCCGCAGGACCTGGCCAGCGTGCTGCGCCGCTCGCTGCTGGCCGATGACAACAGCCTGCGCCCCGGCAGCGGGCACCTGCCGCCCGACTGGCTGGAGCCCGGCAACCTGCGCCAGGCATTGCGCACCGTGGCCCGCTCCACGCGCCTGCGCATTGGCGGCTACGGCACGCCGGCCGGTTACCTGGCGCTGCGCCAGACCCTGCAGACGCGCCTGCTCAGCCAGGGCATCGCCGCGCCGCTGGAGCAGATCGTCACCACCAGCAACACCGTGCAGGCGCTGGACATGCTGCTGCGGGTGATGCTGCGCCCGGGCGATTGCGTGGTGCTCGACAGCCCGTGCTATTTCAACTTCCACGCCAACCTGGCCCTGCACGGCGCGCGCATCGTCACCGTGCAGCGCACCGCCGAGGGTCTCGACCTGGCGCGTTTCGAACAGCTGCTGGCGCAGCACCGGCCCAGGCTGTACCTGACCACAAGCGTGCTGCACAACCCCACCGGGCACTCGTTCACTGCGGGCCAGGCGTTCGCGCTGTTGCAGCTGGCGCGCCAGTACGACTGCCATGTCATCGAGGATGACCTCTACGCCGACCTGCACCCGCAGGCGCCGGCCCGCCTGGCGGCGCTGGCGGGCCTGGAGCAGGTGACGTACCTGTCCGGGTTCTCCAAGACCCTCAGCGCCAACGCCCGGGTCAGCTATGTGGTGGCCGCGCCGCAACTGGCCGCCAGCCTCACCCACATGAAGCTGATGAGCGGCGGCATCACCTCCGAACTGCTGGAGCAGGTGGTCGACCAGCTGCTCACCGATGGCAGTTACGACAAGCACCGCAAGCGCCTGCAACTGCGCCTGCAGGAGGCGGCCGGGCGCGTCGAGCAGCGCCTGCGGGCGCTGGGCTGCGAGCCGCTGCAGGGGTATGCCGGCGGCCTGTTCATCTGGGTGCGGCTGCCCCCCGGTTGCGACGCCCAGGCCCTGGCCCGTGCAGGCCTGGCGCGGGATGTGCTGCTGGGGCCGGGCAGCCTGTTCGGCCCCGAGCCCGGCCTGTTGCAGTGCATGCGCTTCAACGTCGCCTGCAGCGACGACCCGCAGCTATGGTCGGAGCTGGCGGTACTATTGGACAGTTTTGCCGACCCGGCATCTGCGTTATAACGAACCCCCAAAAACGTCGGCACAGTGTGTAGCCGGCGGCCACCTTCAAGGAGTCACCATGTTGCCAAGGCGGCCCACCGTCCTCACCTTCCTGTTGCTTGGCGCGGGCTCCGCGAGCGCCGACAGTGTCGACCTGGCGCCGCTGGAAGTCACCTCCACCCGCGTGACCTCCGAATGGTTGCAGACCCCGGCCGCCGTCAGCTCGGTGAGCGTCGCCGACAAGCCCGGCGAACAGATGCTGACCCTCGACAGCCTGCTGATGGCGGTGCCCGGTGCGGTGCCGCAAAGCCGCTACAACATGGCCCAGGGCATGCGCCTGTCGATTCGCGGCTTTGGTGCCCGCTCCAGCTTCGGCATGCGCGGCATCCGCGTACTGGTCGACGGCGTGCCGTTGACCATGCCCGATGGCCAGACCGAGATGGACGGTGTCGACTTGAGCCTGGTGGAAAACATCGAAGTGATCCGCGGCTCGGCTTCCACCCTGTACGGCAACGGTGCCGGCGGCGTACTGGCGATCACCACCCGCGAGCCCTCGCTGGAGCCGCGCACCCTCGTGGACGTGGGTGGTGGTGCCGACGGCTATCGCCGCGTGCGTGCCGAAACCAGTGGCACCTCCGGCAACCTTGGCGGGTTGCTGGCGCTCAACGTCACCAACATGGACGGCTACCGCGATCACGCCGCCTCCGAAGCGCGCAACCTCACCGGCAAGCTGCGCTGGCAGGCCGATGCCGGCGTGCTGGGGGTAACCTTCCAGGCCCTCGACAACCGCTCCGAAGACCCTGGCGCCCTGACCCTCGCGCAGGTGCGCGACAAGCGCAGCCAGGCGCGCCCGCAGAGCCTGCTGTTCGACTCCGACGAACAGATGAACCAGCAACGCCTGGCGGTCAACTGGACCAGCCAGCTGAGCGACACCGACAGCTACCAGCTGCGTACCTGGCTGGGCCGGCGTGACTTCGGCAACCGCCTGCCGCTGCGCGCGGGCGGGCAGACCACCTACGAACGCCTGTTTGCCGGTGTCGGCGGGCAGTACACGCACCTGGCCAACTGGTTCGGCCTGGGTCATCAGCTCACCACCGGCATCGACATCGAGCAGCAGCGCGACGACCGCGAGCGGCACAACAACGAAGTCGGTGGTCACACCGGCAACCTCACCCTGCGCCAACGCGAAAAGGCCGGTGGCTATGGGCTGTACGTGCAGGACAGCATCGACCTCACCGAGCGTCTGCAACTGACCCTGGGCGGACGCTATGACGCCACGCGCCAGTCGGTCGACGACCGCTTCCCGAGCGACGGCGACGCCTCCGATGCGCAGCGTTTCGAAGACTTCAACTACAGTGCCGGCCTGAGCTACCGCCTTACCGAGCACACCATGGCGTATGCACGGGTGGCCACCTCGTTCGAGACCCCCACCCTCAACGAACTGAGCAACCCGACCGCAGGCGGCTTCAACACCGGGCTGCAACCGGCGCGGGCGCTGACCCGCGAGCTGGGTGTGAAGGGCGAGTGGGACGACCTGCGCCTGGAGGCGGTGGTGTACAGCATCCTGCTCAAGGACGAACTGGTGGCGCAGAGCACCGACCGCGGCAACACCTACAGCAACGCCGGCAAATCGCGGCGTGACGGCTTCGAGTTGAGTGGCGAATACCGGCCTGTGGATAACTGGCGCCTGTCGATGGCCTACAGCTACAACGACTACCACTACACCCGTTTCGAGGGCTATGACGACAACCGTCTGCCGGGCATTCCCCGGCAGACCTTGTTCACCGAGGTGGGCTACGAGTCGGATGCGTTCTATGCACGGGTCAACATGAACGCCTATGGCCCGCAGTATGCGGACAACGCCAATGAGGCGCGGGTGGCGGGCAATGCCTTGTTCAACCTGCGCGTGGGCACGGTACTCAAGCTTCATGGCCAGGAGCTGGAACCGTACGTGGGTGTGGATAACCTGACTGACCGGCGTTACTACGACAACCTGCGCATCAACGACACAGGCGCCCGTTACTACGAGCCGGGCCCAGGTCGGACCTTGTACGCGGGCATCCGCGCGAGCTTCTGAAGGCCTGACGCCGAGCGAACAAGGTTGGCAACGCCGATCCTGCAGGCCATGGCGCGTTGCAATCGATGCAGGAGCCGGCCTTGCCGGCGAAGCGCCGCGCGGGCGGCGCTCGATCTGATCGATCGCCACAGAAGCAGCGGCTGGCACCTTGTGAGGTCGCATCTGTTGCCATCCCCTGCAAAACCTTGAACCCCATCACGTTTCCCACACCCCGTTGCAACTTTCTCGCGATATCCCCGTCGCCGCGGTGCGGAAGAGGTTGTAGGACAAATCACCGTCCCTCCCAGCAGGCTTGAACATTCAGCCGCGCACAACGCTCCGCCCCCCGATAACACTCCCCCTAGAATTCCGGCCCACAAGGATGTGCCATGCTGCCGATCGCCCATTGCCGGGCGTTGACGACACGTGTTGCCCACTGCTTCGTCAGCACCTCGCGCCCCACTCCCGCTGCCGCACTGCTGCTGGCCCTCGCTGCCTGGGCCGCCGGTGCCGGCACCGCCGCACACGCCGCCGACCCGAATGCCGAGCTGCTGCGCCAGCGCGACCGCGAGCGGGTGCAGCGCGAGCAGCTCGAAGCACGCCCCGACGTGCGCCTCGAAGCACCGCTGGCCGATGAAGGCGACGGCCGCCTGCCCGCCAACGAAACCCCGTGCTTCCCTATCCGCCAACTGCGCCTGGTGGGCGATGCGGCCGAGCGCTTCCAGTGGGCGCTGCGCGCCGCCAACCCCAAGGATGACCCGGCCACCGGGCGCTGCCTGGGCAGCGCGGGCATCAACCTGACCATGAAGCGCATCCAGAACGCGATCATCGAAAAAGGCTACGTCACCACCCGCGTGCTGGCCCAGGCCCAGGACCTCAACAGCGGCGAACTGACCCTGACCCTGATTCCCGGGCGTATCCGCGACATCCGCTTCGCCGAAGGCACCAGCTCGCGCGCCAATGCCTGGAACGCGCTGCCGGCGCACTCGGGCGACCTGCTCAACCTGCGCGACATCGAACAGGCCCTGGAGAACTTCAAGCGCGTACCCACCGCCGAAGCCGACATCCAGATCGCCCCGGCCCAGGCCCGCGACGCCGGCCCCGGCGAGAGCGACATCGTGATCGCCTGGCGCCAGGCCTTCCCGGCGCGGCTCAGCCTGTCTGTGGATAACTCCGGCAGCAAGACCACCGGCAAGTACCAGGGCAACCTGGCGCTGTCGCTGGACAACATCCTCTCGCTCAACGACCTGTTCTACGCCAGCGCCACCCACGACCTGGGCGGCGGCGAGTCGGGCAATCGCGGCTCCAAGGGCAACACGCTGCACTACTCGCTGCCGTTCGGCTACTGGCTGCTGGGCTTCACCACCAGCGAGTACGACTACCACCAGCAGGTGGCCGGCGAGAACGAGACCTACCAGTACCGCGGCGAAACCCGCAACAACGAGCTGCGCCTGTCGCGCCTGCTGTACCGCGATGCGGTACGCAAGACCACGGCCTGGGGCAGCCTGTGGACGCGTACCTCGGAAAACTTCATCGACGACACTGAAATCCAGCTGCAGCGCCGGCGCATGGCCGGCTGGGAAGCCGGCCTGAGCCACCGCGAATTCATCGGCGCCTCCACCCTCGACCTGAGCGCGGGCTACCGCCGCGGCACCGGTGCCCACGGCGCATTGCAGGCGCCAGAAGAACTCACCGGCGAAGGCACCTCGCGCTCCAAGATCATCAGTGCCGATGCCCAGCTGCAGGTGCCCTTCATCGCCTACAACCAGCGTATGCGCTACATCGGTGGCTGGCGCGCGCAGTGGAACCGCTCGGCGCTGGTGCCGCAGGACCGCTTCTCCATCGGCGGGCGCTACACCGTGCGCGGCTTCGACGGCGAGAACATCCTCTCGGCCGAACGCGGCTGGACCCTGCGTAACGAGATCGGCCTGGCCCTGGGCGATACCGGCCAGGAGCTGTACACCGGCGTCGACTACGGCGAAGTCAGCGGCCACTCCAGCGAGTACCTGGTGGGCAAGCGCCTGGCCGGTGCCGTGGTAGGGGTGCGCGGCGGCTACAAGGCGCTGTCGTATGACTGGTCCTGGGGTACGCCGCTGAAGAAGCCCGACGGTTTCGAAACGGCCAACATCACCAGTGCCTTCACTGTCTCTTTGTCGTTCTGAGGCCCGCCATGCGTATCGATCGCTTCGACATCATCGCCCCCGGGCTCTTCGACGAGCCCTGGAACGAGGCCACCGTGCTGGGCTCGGCCACCTGGCTGTGGATGCACTCCACAGCTCACCGCGACGCACCGCTGCACAGCCTGGCCACCCTGTTGCTGCCGGCGCTCAAGCACCGCCAGTTCGTGCTCGGCAGCGAGGCCGGCAAGCCGGTGTTCTACCTGTCCTGGCTCAACCTCGACGGCGCCGCCGAGCAGCGCTACATCCAGCGCTCGCCTGTCGAGATGGCCGATGCCGACTGGAACAGCGGCGAACGCCTGTGGATAAACGACTTCGTCGCCCCGTTCGGGCATGCGGCAACGCTGGCGCGCCTGGTGCAGCGCCAGCTGTTCCCCAACCGCTGCATGCGCGCCCTCGACCACCAGGGCGAAGTGCGCGGCCTGCGGGTCAAGACGCACCTGGGGATCGGCGTGATTCCCGAACAGGCCAAGGCCTGGTTTGCCGCTCACCCGCTGGAACTCACAGCGTAACCCTGACTTCTGGCGGTCTGGCACCGCAAATGGAATTGCAATGAACAAGCATCTCTACCGTATCGTTTTCAACAAGGCTCGCGGGCTGCTGATGGTGGTTGCCGAGAACGTCGCCAGCCAGGGCAAGGCGCCGGGCACCACCACCGGGCCCGTGGCCGGCTCGGCCGGCACACTGGCCGAACTGGGCCGCCTGCGTTTCGCAATGATGCTCGCCCTCGGCCTGGTGGCGCTGGACGCTGCACCTTCCTGGGCCGCCGGGGTGGTTGCCGATGGACGTGCGCCAGCAGCCCAGCGCCCGAACGTGGGCCAGAGTGCCAACGGCACGCCGCAGGTGAACATCACCGCCCCCAGCGCCGCTGGCGTGTCGCGCAATACCTACAGCCAGTTCGACGTGGACAAGCGCGGGGTCATCCTCAACAACGGCGTCAAGGCCAGCCAGACCCAGCTGGGTGGCTGGATCCAGGGCAACGGCAACCTGAGCAAGGGCAGTGCGCGGGTGATCCTCAACGAGGTCAACGCCAGCAACCCCAGCCAGTTGCGCGGCTATGTGGAAGTGGCCGGTCAACGCGCCCAGGTGGTGATCGCCAACCCGGCCGGCGTCACCTGCGACGGCTGCGGCTTCATCAACGCCAACCGCGCCACCCTGACCACCGGCCAGGCGCAGCTTGAGAACGGCCGCATCACCGGCTACCAGGTCAAGGGCGGTACCCTCAGCATCCAGGGCAAGGGCCTGGACAGCGCCGACGCCGACTACACCGACCTGATCGCGCAGAGCGTGCAGGTCAACGCCGGCATCTGGGCCAAGGACCTGAAAGTCACCGCCGGGCGCAACCAGGTCAACGCCGACAACACCCGCGCAACCCGGCTGGCAGGCAGCGACGAGGAGGCCCCCGCAGTCGCCATCGACGTGGCCAAGCTCGGCGGCATGTACGCCGGCAAGATCATGCTGGTGGGCACCGAGGGCGGTGTGGGCGTGCGCAACGCCGGCACGATCGGTGCCGGCGCCGGCGAGGTGGTGATCAGCGCCGACGGCAAGCTGCTCAACAGCGGCACCCTCAGCAGTGCCGGCGCCACCCGCGTCGCCGCCAAGGGCGGAGTCGACAACAGCGGCACGGTCTATGCCAAGGGCGACCTGCAACTGAGCAGCGCCGGCGACCTGAGCAACAGCGGCACCCTGGCCAGCCAGGCCAATGTCGAACTCAAGGCGACCGGCGCGCAGTCGACCATCACCAGCAGCAAGGGCTCGGCACTGGCTGCCGGGCTGGACGAGAGCGGCAAGCTGGGCAAGGCCGGCAACCTGACCCTCACCGCGCAGCGCGTGCAGGCCCACGGCGAACACCTGGCCGGCGGCGATCTGCAGGTCAGTGCAGGCGACGTCGACCTGAGCGCCAGCCGTAACGTGGCCGGCAACATCACCCTCACCGGCGGCGACATCAACCTCGCCAACGCCAGCGTCGATGCCAGCAAGACCCTCAGTGCCACCGCCCGCCAGACCCTGCGCAGCGACGCCGCCAAGGTGGTGGCGGGCAACCTGCAAGTACGCGCCGGCGAGCTGTCGAACGTGGGCGGCGAGCTGACCCAGAGCGGCAAGGGCAGCACCTCGATCAAGGTCGACGGCACCCTCGACAACCGCAGTGGCCGCATCGCCAGCAACGCGACCCATGCCACGCTCAGCGCCGCCACCGTGGTCAACACCCACGGCCGCGTCGAGCATGCCGGCGCCGGCACCCTGCAGTTGTCTGCCACGACGCTCGACAGCGCGCAGGGCACGCTGGTCAGCACCGGCACCCTGCAGGTCAAGGCCGGCCAGGTACAGCTCGACGCCGGCGTGGCTCAGGGCAAGGACGTATCGATCGAGGCCGACACCCTGTCCAACCGCGGCGGCAAGGTCCTGGCCACCCAGGGCGGCAGCCTTGCGGTCACCACCCAGGGCCTGCTCGACAACACCGGCGGCACCCTTGCGGCCAGCGGAAACGGCGTGTTCAACGCCGGCACGCTGGACAACCGCAGCGGCACCGTGAGCGCCGGCGGCACACTGTTTGCGGGCGCTGGCGAGCTGTTCAACACCGCCGGCACCTTCGCCGCGATCCGCCAGATGACGCTGAATGCGGCGCACCTGAACAACAGTGGCGGTACGGTCGGCTCGGTACAGGGCGCCCTGCTGCTGACTGCCCGCGACAGCCAGCTGGGCAACGTGGGCGGGCGCCTGGAAGCGGCGGGCGACATCGTGGTGAACGCTCAGGGTATCGACAACAGTGGCGGCGTGATCAGCGGCCTGGCACTCAACCTGAACAGCAATGGCCAACTGCTGCAGAACGCCCAGGGCACCCTGGATGCGCGCAGCACCCTGGATCTGCGCAGCGGGCGCCTGGAAAACGCCGGCGGGCTGATCCAGTCCCAGGGCAGGCTGTACATCGATACCGGCGAACAGGCACTGGTCAACCTCGACGATGGCAGCGGCAAGGGCATCATCAGCCAGGGTGCGCTGGAGATTCACAGCGCGCATCTGAGCAACGCCGGCGGTTACATTTCGGCCAAGGGCGCGATGCAACTGCTGGCCACCGACGTGACCAACGCCGGCGGGCGCATCGTCGGCGCCGACAGTGTGCAGGTGCAGGGCCTGCGGCTGAACAACCAGGCCGGGCAGATCCAGGCGCTGGGCGCCATCGACGTGGCCTCGGCCGAACGTGTGGACAACCAGGGCGGCCTGATCCGCTCCGCCGGTTTGCTGCATGTGTCGACCAGCACCCTCGCCAACAACGCCACCCAGGCCGACAACCAGGGCCTGCAAGGGCACGCCCTGCGCCTTGAGTCCGACGTGCTGGGCAACCAGGCCGGTGTGATTCGCGCCGACACCACGCTGGACATCGGCGTCAGCCAACTGCTGGACAACGCGGGCGGGCTGATCAGCTCCAGCCAGCACCTGAACATTACCGACCGTGACCCCGCTGCGCGCCGCCAGAGCATCAGCAACCTCGACGGGCGCCTGCTGGCCGGCCAGTCGCTGAGCCTGAACGCCGCCTACTACAGTGGCAACGGTCAGGCCGTGAGCCTGGGCGACCTGACCCTGCGCCTGCTCGCAGGCCTTGAACTCAGTGGCCTGCTGCAGGCCAACGGCACCCTCGACGTGCAGACCGGCGGTGCGCTGAACAACAGCGGCAAGCTGCTGGCCGGCCGCTCCATGCTGCTCGACGCCAGTACCCTGGACAACCGCGCCGAGGGTGAAATCAGTGCCGACCAGGTGCGCATCACTGCCCACCAGAGCCTGACCAACCGTGGCCTGATCGACGGCCAGAAGGTACGCCTGCAAACCGGCGTGCTGTACAACCTGGGCACCGGTCGCATCTACGGCGACCAGCTGGGCATCGCTGCCGGCACCCTGGTCAACGCCAACGAGGGCGACCGCTCCGGTGCCATCGCCGCCCGTGCGCGCCTGGACATCGGCGCCACGCAGATCGACAACAGCGAAGCGGCGCTGATCTTCAGTGCCGGCGACATGGCCATCGGCGCCACGCTGGATGACGCCGACCACGCCAGCGGCCGCGCCGCGCTGCTGACCAACGCCAGTGCCACCATCGAGTCGCTGGGGCACATGGCGCTGGACGTGCAGACCCTGCGCAACCTCAACAACCACTTCAGCACCCGCGACGTGGAAATCAGCCGCCAGAGCTTCCAGGAATTCCAGCTGGCCGGCTCGCCCAACCGCTACCAGGCCGACCAGGTCACGTTCCGCCACAACGAAGTGCAGTACCTGATCACCCCCGAGGGCCAGAAGGACAACTGGAACCGCTACGACGTGACCCGCGTGGTGCGCGAAACCCAGATCGCCACCTCGGCGCCGGGGCAGATCCTGGCCGGCGGCAACCTGGTCATCAACGCCGGCGAAGTGCTCAACGACAAGAGCCGCATCATCGCCGGCGGCCTGCTGCAGGGCGCCATCGGCAGCCTGGTGAACACCGAGTTCAAGGGCCAGCAGGTCACCACCGACAGCGGCACGGTGACCAACTTCTACCGTATCCAGCGCAAGGGCCGCGACCGCCAGGGCGCCCGCGTGGCCGGTTATGTGCCCGCGCCGCTGATCCAGGAAATCTCGCTGCAGCCCACCGTATGGCAGGAGCTGGCCGCCGTCACCGGCAGCGGCACCCAGCTCGGCGGCCATGCCAGCCAGCTGAGCGACCAGCAGGCCGCCGGCGCCGGCGCGGTGGACAGTGCCGCCGCCAATGCCTACCAGGTGGCGCCGATCATCGAGGTGGCGGCGCAGGCCGGGCTCGATGCCGAAGGCGTCGGCGAGCAGATCCGCACCGGCGGCCCGGTGCTGACCCTGCCGAGCAACAGCCTGTTCGACAGCAACCCGCAGGCGGTGCGCAATTATCTGGTGGAGACCGACCCGCGCTTTGCCGGCTACCGCAACTGGCTGTCGTCCGACTACATGCTGCAACAGTTGCACCTGGACCCGGGGCAGACCCTGCAACGCCTGGGCGACGGCTTCTACGAACAGAAGCTGATTCGCGAACAGGTCGCCCAGCTCACTGGCCGGCGCTTCATCGACGGCTATGCCAACGACGAGGAACAGTACCGCGCGCTGCTCGACAACGCGGTTACCGTGGCCAACACCTGGCAACTGGTGCCGGGTGTGGCGCTGAGCGCCGAGCAGATGGCCCAGCTGACCAGCGACATCGTGTGGCTGGTGGAAAAACAGGTGACCGTGGCCGGCGGCGAAACCCGCAGGGTGCTGGTGCCGCAGGTGTACGTGCGGGTGCAGCAGGGCGACCTCAACGGCGCGGGTGCGTTGATGGCCGGCCAGCAGCTCAAGCTCGACGTGAACGATACCCTGAGCAACAGCGGCAGCCTCGGCGGGCGCAGCATCCTGGCGCTGACCGCGCAGAATGTGGAGAACCTCGGCGGGCGTATCCAGGCCGACAAGGTGTCGGTGCAGGCACGCGAGAACCTCGACAACCTCGGTGGCCTGATCGGCGCCGTGGACAGCCTGGCGATCAGCGCCGGCAACGACCTCAACGTCATCTCCAGCACCCATGACAGCAGCAGCGAGCAGGGCACGCGCAGCAACCTGTCGCGGGTGGCCGGGCTGTTCGTCAGCGGCGCCGGCGGCACGCTCACGGCCTCGGCCGGCAACGACATCAACCTGGCCGGCGCCCAGGTGGTCAACGCCGGTGCCAACGGCAGCACGCAACTGGTGGCCGGCAACAACCTGAACCTGACCACCGTCACCGAGTCGCACCAGCAGTCGATCACCTGGAACAGCAGCAACTGGCGCAAGGACGCCAGCCGCACCGAGGTGGGCAGCAATGTGCAGGGCACCGGCGACGTCAGCCTCAAGGCCGGTCAGGACATCAACCTGCGCGCCAGCCAGGCCAGCAGCGAGCAGGGCATGGTGATGGCCGACGCCGGCCGCGACGTGAACCTGATGGCCGGGCAGAACTATCAGTTCGCCGACGAGGCGCACAAGGTCACCGGCGGCAACGGCATGTTCTCCAAGACCACCAGAACCACCCGTGACACGCTCAGCGAAACCACCGCCCAGGGCTCGACCCTCAGCGGCGAGCACACCTACGTGCAGGGCGGGCGCGACGTCAACCTGCAGGGCGCCAACGTGGTGTCCAGCCAGCAGACCATCCTGGTGGCAGGCAACGACGTCAACATCGCGGCGGCCAGCGACAGCCGCAGCGAGCGCCACGACAAGACCGAGAAGACCAGCGGCCTGTTCAACGGTGGTGGCATCGCCGTGACCGTCGGCACCCAGGAGCAGCGGGTCAAGGACATGACCACCAGCACCACCGCGGTGGCCAGCACCGTCGGCTCCACCGAAGGCGACGTGCTGATCGAGGCCGGCAAAAGCTATCGCCAGGTCGGCAGCCAGGTCATGGCGCCCAAGGGCGACGTGGATATCCGTGCCGAGAAGATCGCCATCGTCGAGGCGCGCAACACCAGCGAGCGTGAGCGTCAGACCCTGTTCAAGCAGACCGGCGTGTCGCTGACCCTGACCAACCCGGTGATCAGCGCCATCCAGACCACCCAGCAGATGAAGCAGGCCTCGGACAAGACCGAAGACGGGCGCATGAAGGCGCTGGCCGCGGCCACTGCGGCACTGGCAGCCAACAACGCGGCCACCGCGGTGGCCACCGATCCGGGTTCGGCGGGCGGGATCAACCTGAGCCTGTCGCTGGGCACCAAGAAGAACCAGAGCACCACCGAGCAGCACAGCGATACCGCTGCCGGCTCGACCATCGTCGCCGGCAACGACGTGCGCCTGATCGCCACCGGCGCCGACGAGGACAGCACCCTCACCGTGCGCGGCAGCCAGATCAAGGCAGGCAACAATGCCAGCCTGCTGGCCGACGGCGACATCAACCTGCTGGCCGCCACCAACACCAGCACCCAGCAGACCGACAGCACCGGCAGCAGTGCCAGCGTCGGTATCGGCCTGTCGCTGGGCGGCACACGCAACGGCTTCACCCTCGACCTCGGGGTGTCGGGCAATCGCGGCGAAGCCGATGGCGAGGACCTCACCCATACCAACACCCATATCGATGCCGGCAACCAGCTGGTCATGGTTTCGGGCGGCGACACCAACCTCAAGGGCGCGGTGGTCAGCGGCAAGCAGGTGGTGATGGACGTGGGCGGCAACCTCAACATCGAGAGCCTGCAGGACACCAGCACCTACACCGTGGACGAGAAGAGCCTGGGCGTGGGTATCAGCCTGTGCATTCCGCCGTTCTGCTATGGCATGAGCTCGGTCAGTGGTGCCAGCGGCAGCTTCGGCGCCACCGACATCGACTCCAGGTACGCCAGCGTCACCGAGCAGTCGGGGATCAAGGCCGGCGACGGCGGCTTCGATATCTACGTGGCCGGCAACACCGACCTGGTGGGCGCAGTGATCGCCAGCAGCGACAAGGCCGTGCAGGACGGCAGCAACCGCCTGGTCACCGCCAGCCTGACCAGCCGCGACATCAAGAACGAGGCCGAGTACAAGGGCAGCAGCCTGAGCCTAGGCGGCGGTTACCGCGAGGTCGGCAAGGACCAGCAGGGCAACGCCACCAGCGGCGCCACGCAAACCCCTGGCACCGACCTTGCCAAAAACGAGAACGACATCGGTGTGAGCATGCCGATCGCCATCAGTGCCAGCGATAGCGCCAGCAGCGTGACCCGCAGCGGTATCAGTGGTGGCAGTATCGTCATCACCGATGCGGCCGAGCAGCACAAACGCACCGGCAAGAGCGTGGACGAGGCCATAGCCAGCCTCAACCGCGACGTGTCCAGCGACCGCGATGGCAGCAATGCGCTGAAGCCGATCTTCAACGAGGAGCAGATTCGCGCCGGGTTCGAGATCGTCGGCGCGTTCGCCAACGAGGCGGGCACCCTGCTCAACAACAAGGCCAAGGAAGTCGACGCCAAGCGTAACCAGGCCAAGGAGGCCGAAGCCAAGGCCGCCAACCCGGAACTGGGCGACGGCGAGCGTACTGCCTTGCTGCTGGCGGCCAGCGACCTGCGCCATCAGGCCGACGGCATTGCCGAAAACTGGGGCGCCGGCGGCACCTACCGGCAGATCACCACCGCGCTGGTGGGCGCGGCCAGCGGCAACATCAGCGCCGGCAACACGGCGTTCATGCAGGGCCTGGTGGTCAACTACGTGCAGCAGCAGGGCGCGGGCTATATCGGCGAGCTGGTGGCCAACGGCAGCCTTATCGAGGGCTCGCCGGTACACGCGGCGCTGCACGGCATCCTCGCCTGCGCGGGCGCGGCGGCCAGCAGCCAGAGTTGTGGCAGCGGTGCGGCCGGGGCGGCGGCATCGAGCGTGCTCACCGGGTTGTTCTCCGAAGCCAGCCCCAACGAGTCCGAGGCGCAGCGTGAAGCCAAGCGCAACCTGATCACCAGCCTGGTCACCGGGCTGGCCGCCAGCACCGGCCTGGATGCCGCCACCGCCAACACCGCCGCTGGCGCCGCCACCGACAACAACTGGCTGGCCACCCAGCAACTGGTGCAGGCCAAGAAGGAGCTCAAGGAAGCCGAGGGCCTGGCGGACGAGCTCAAGGTCATTGCCAAGTGGGGCTTCATCAGCAAGAAGCAGGACCTGCTGACCCAGGTTGGCGTGGGGCGTGGCCTGGTCGAGGCCGGCATCAACGATATCGAGGGGCTGGCGCAGTTCATCGCGCACCCTATCGATGGCCTCAAGGGCATCAAGGAACTGATTTCCAACCAGGAGGCGCGCGACAAGCTGGGCGCCGATGTGGTGGATGAACTCAACGCCAAGATCGACCGCGTGACCCTGGCGCTGGAGGTGGGCGGTGACGAGCACGCCATGCAACTGGGGCGTGACCTGGGCGAGATCGTGTGGCAGGCCGGCAGCATTGCCACCGGCGTGGGCGGCGCGGCCAAGGCCGGCGTGACGCTGGCCAAGACCGGCATCAAGATGGGCCGGGCGGGGCTGGAAAAAATGGCCGCCAAGGCCGAAGTGCTGGTCAAGGAAGCGCCGGTGGCCAAGGTCGAGCTGCCCCCTGCCGGCAAGCCGGCGGCGGGTGCGGGCACCGTGGCCACCGTCGAGCGCCTGGACGAACTGCCCGTGAAGCAGTTCAACCCCTATGACAACCCGCGCTACAAGGAGATGACGCCCACCGAGCAGCAGGCGTACCTCAAGGAATACAACAAGCAGTTGCAGGCCCAGCAGGACGCCATCAACAACATGACCGCCGACGAGTTCAAGTTCGCCCGCGAGGCGTTCGACAGCACCGGGCGCAACCCCGACGCGGTGGCGCTGCAACGCAAGTTCGGCCGCGAATTCGAGCGCAGCGTGGCCGAGAACATCCAGAAGGGCCTGGTCAACAACGGTGTCGACCCCAAGGTCGCGGCGCAGATGGCCAAGGCACGGGCCAAGGAAATCAAGTCGAACCTGGCCGCACTGCACGAGCCCGACATGGTGGCTGGCGGGTGGGTAAAACCCGACCCTGTTAGAATGGGCAATTCGAACGTCAACTCGTCGATCGGCGCCAGCTGGTCGAGCCGGCTGCCGCTGCTGGACGAGACCGTGCGCAAGGCGGTGGAGGCGGGCAACGGCAGTGCCAAATTGAACATCAGGTTAGAGCTAGCCAGGGGAGCCAGTCAGTGATGAAGGACGCATTTCTCGAGATGTTTATCGAGGCCATGGGCGAACCTGCCCATCAGCGGCCCGTGCCGGCCGAAAGCATCGCGCAGTACCGTGGCCGCCTGCCGGACAAACTGCTGGAGTACTGGCAGGAGCAGGGGTGGGGCAGCTATGCCGACGGCCTGTTCTGGCTGGTCAACCCGCACGACTACCAGCACCTGCTGGACATGTGGCTGCAAGGCACCGAGTTCGAGAAGCTGGACACCTACCATGTGATCGGCCGCACGGCCTTTGGCGACCTCTATGCATGGGGCCAGACCTATGGCCGCAAGCTGATCGTGCTGTGTGCGTACAACCGCGTGTACGCCATGAGCAGCGAAAAGAACGTGCCCTGCAGCAACCCGGACCTGGAGCTGCAGTCGTTCCTGTCGATGGTCGAGCGCGAGGACTTCGACATGGAGGACGCCGATGGCGAGTTCCTGTTCGAGCGTGCGCTGCAGGCCCTGGGCCCGCTGGGCGAGCAGGAGCTGTACGGCTTCGAGCCCGCGCTGGTGATGGGCGGCAAGGCGGTGCTGGGCAACCTGCGCAAGCTGCAGCTGGATGTGCACCTGACTATTCTTCGCCAGTTCGGTCGCTGAGCGCATGACCCTGCTCGATGACTGGATAGCGTGCCGCGAAGGTCGCGTCGTGCTCGACAGCTCGCACTTTCTCGGCTTGTTCAAGGAGCATGGCAGCGACGCGGAGCTGGCGCAGATCTTTGCCGGCTTTGCCCAGGCCGATGCCTTGCAGGCGCGGGCGCAGCAGGTGTTGGCGGCAGGTTCGCTGGACAGCAGCCTGTACCTGTTGCCGCAGCGCGGCTGCGATGAAGGCCGGCTCAAGGCCGCGGCGCTGGCCTGGTGGAACGAACAGGCACGGTACTGCCTGTCCACCCAGGGGCCGTGGCCGGAGCAGGCCCACTGGCAGCCTGTGGTCGAGGTGGTAAGCCGCGAGGTGGCGTTGAAGGCGTTGCAGAGCGATGCGCCGAATGCCTGGGTGTTCGAGCATTTCGCCGACACGGTCATCGAGGACGTGCGTGACAGCCAACTGCCGATGTACGCGCTGCTCGAAGCGTTGTACGGGATTGCCGCTGACTATTACCTGGCGTGGTACATCGCGGCGCCGCTGCTGGCGCTGGAGGTGGATTTTGCGCGTTATTTCGAGCTGTGGCGGCTGGGGGGCATGAGCGTGGTGCTGCAGGACCGGCTGCTGGTGGCCGGTTGACAGGTATCAGCAGAGCCGGCATCGACGGCGAACAGGCCCGCACCGCCTGCCAAAACCTCCGGCACTGCCTGTAGACTCTCCAGCGCCCCGCACCTGTGCGGTTGATCGATCAAGCGTTGAGAGGATAGAGAATGAGTCTCTGGGATGACCTGAAAAAGAAAGCCGTCGACGCCAACCCCGAACTTGCCGCCAAGGCGGCCCAGGCGCTGACCAAGGCCAGGGAACTGGCCGTGGAGGCCGGCCAGAAGGCCGCGCCGGTGCTCAAGGAGGCCAGCGAAAAGGCCGCTGCCTACGCCCAGGAGAAAACCCCGATCCTCAAGGCCCAGGCGCTCAAGGCCATCGACGACGCCAAGGTGCGCCGCGCCGAGCTCAAGGAGCGCGCCAGGCACGACAAGGCCGCGCGCGAGGAAATGGTGCGCACCATGTATGACATCAGCCTGTCGCCCGACGACCCCAACTTCATCGACGAGCCGTTCAACCACTACGATCGCCAGTTGCATTTCTTCGTGGTCACCGGCGAGATTCTCGACACCCAGAAGCGCAACCAGACCCACCTCAGCGCCAGCCACTCGCACCATTCCGGCGGCGGCTACATGATCGACGGCTACGGCTCCATCGGCGGCAGTTCGTCGTCGATGCACGTGAGCAGCCACAACATCCAGGAGCATGAGTTCTGGGTGAAGCTGCGCGATGGCAGGGAAGCGTGTTTCCAGTTCGCCGACAGCGCCGTGCGCATCCGCACCGGGCAGACAGTGAGCATGCTGTTCGCGCGCCCTGCCGACACCCAGACCGGGCAGATGGTGGCGCTGTACAACCACAGCTCGCAGGAAAACCATGTGATCGCCGGGCCGGCCGCGATCAACCAGATATTCAACCTGTATACCGTCGAGCCCGGGCTGTTCAACGGCAATGAAGTGACCACCCGGCGCAACCGCCTGCTGCAGGAGCTGGATCGGCGGCTGGGGCAGTTGGCCAGGTATTCGGCATTGCATGGCAACAGCCAGGGGCAGCTGATAGAGGGCGAGCGCACGGTCTGAGCCCGGCCTGCCCCTTTTGCGCGCCCATGAAAAAAGGCCCGGGTTTTCACCTGGGCCTTTTGTCGTAGATGGCGCACTCGGCGGGATTCGAACCCACGACCCCTGCCTTCGGAGGGCAGTACTCTATCCAGCTGAGCTACGAGTGCAACGCGGGCGCCATGATACCCATCTGCACCCTTGCCGTCCATCGCCAGTAATGTTGTGTTCGATTCCGAACACTCGCTGGTGCAAAAGTGACGTTGATCTGAAATTTCAGGGTCTGCTAGGCTTTTTGTTCTTTTTTTCGAACACCCTATTGTCCTTTGTTCCCGTTGATCCTAGGATTCGTTTGAGATTTCAAACGCTCTCCTTTTTCTACAAATCAATAATTCGCCCTGTGTTCGCACGGTGCAGTTAAGGAAGCCCGACATGCAGCTCAAAGACGCCCAGTTGTTCCGCCAGCAAGCCTTCGTCAACGGAGAGTGGCTGGACGCGGACAACGGTCAGACGATCCAGGTGACCAACCCGGCCACCGGTGAAGTGCTCGGCACCGTGCCTAAAATGGGCGCCGCCGAAACCCGTCGCGCCATCGAGGCCGCCGACAAGGCCCTGCCGGCCTGGCGCGCACTGACCGCCAAGGAGCGTGCTGGCAAGCTGCGCCGCTGGTTCGAACTGATGATCGAGCACCAGGACGACCTGGCCCGCCTGATGACCTCCGAGCAGGGCAAGCCATTGGCCGAAGCCAAGGGCGAAATCGCCTATGCCGCCTCGTTCATCGAGTGGTTCGCCGAAGAAGCCAAGCGTGTCTATGGCGACACCATCCCGGGCCACCAGCCCGACAAGCGCCTGATCGTGATCAAGCAGCCGATCGGCGTTACCGCGGCCATCACCCCGTGGAACTTCCCGGCTGCGATGATCACCCGCAAGGCCGGCCCGGCCCTGGCCGCTGGCTGCACCATGGTGCTCAAGCCCGCTTCGCAGACCCCGTACTCGGCCCTGGCCCTGGTCGAGCTGGCCACCCGTGCCGGCATCCCGGCTGGCGTGCTGAGCGTGGTCACCGGCAGCGCCGGCGACATCGGCAGCGAACTGACCGGCAACCCGATCGTGCGCAAGCTGTCCTTCACCGGCTCGACCGAAATCGGTCGCCAGCTGATGGCCGAATGCGCCAAGGACATCAAGAAGGTTTCCCTGGAGCTGGGCGGCAACGCTCCGTTCATCGTGTTCGACGACGCCGACCTGGACAAGGCCGTCGAGGGCGCGATCATCTCCAAGTACCGCAACAACGGCCAGACCTGCGTCTGCGCCAACCGTATCTACGTGCAGGACGGCGTCTACGACGTGTTCGCCGAGAAGCTCAAGGCGGCAGTCGCCAAGCTCAAGATCGGCAACGGCCTGGAAGACGGCACCACCACCGGCCCGCTGATCGACGGCAAGGCCGTGGCCAAGGTGCAGGAGCACATCGCTGACGCGGTGAGCAAGGGCGCCAAGGTACTGAGCGGCGGCAAGCTGATCGAAGGCAACTTCTTCGAGCCGACCATCCTCGTCGACGTGCCGAAAAGCGCTGCCGTGGCCAAGGAAGAAACCTTCGGCCCACTGGCTCCGCTGTTCCGCTTCAAGGACGAGGCCGAAGTCATCGCCATGTCCAACGACACCGAATTCGGCCTGGCCTCGTACTTCTATGCCCGTGACATGAGCCGTGTGTTCCGTGTCGCCGAAGCCCTGGAATACGGCATGGTCGGCATCAACACCGGCCTGATCTCCAACGAGGTCGCGCCGTTCGGTGGTATCAAGGCCTCGGGCCTGGGCCGCGAAGGCTCCAAGTACGGCATCGAGGACTACCTCGAAATCAAATACCTGTGCATCAGCGTCTGATCGCAGCGTAAGGCTTTACCTCTGCCAGCGGGGCGCGAGAGCGCCGTCCCGCTGGCCTTTTTTACACCGTGACATCCGGCCGCCTGGGCCCCTGCAGCAGTCGATCAACGCATGCTGCTGCAGTCGAATACCGGCCGCCCCGATCGAATCGCGCCACCTGCGTGTGGCGAAATGAGGACATTATGAGCAAGACCAACGAATCCCTGATGCAACGCCGTGTAGCCGCCGTCCCACGTGGCGTCGGCCAGATCCACCCGATCTTCGCCGAGTCGGCCAGGAACGCCACCGTGACTGACGTCGAAGGCCGCGAGTTCATCGACTTCGCCGGCGGTATCGCGGTACTCAACACCGGTCACGTGCATCCGAAAATCATCGCTGCCGTTGAAGCTCAACTGCACAAGCTGACCCACACCTGCTTCCAGGTACTGGCCTACGAGCCGTATGTCGAAGTGTGCGAAAAGATCAACGCGCTGATCCCGGGTGATTTCGCCAAGAAAACCCTGCTGGTCACCACCGGTTCCGAAGCCGTTGAAAACGCCATCAAGATCGCCCGTGCCGCCACCGGCCGTGCCGGCGTGATCGCCTTCACCGGCGCCTACCACGGTCGCACCATGATGACCCTGGGCCTGACCGGCAAGGTCGTACCGTACTCGGCCGGCATGGGCCTGATGCCAGGCGGCATCTTCCGCGCCATCTACCCGAACGAACTGCACGGTGTGAGCATCGACGACTCGATCGCTTCGATCGAACGCATCTTCAAGAACGACGCCGAAGCCAAGGATATCGCTGCGATCATCCTGGAGCCGGTCCAGGGCGAAGGCGGTTTCTACGTCGCGCCTAAAGAGTTCATGAAGCGTCTGCGCGCCCTGTGCGACCAGCACGGCATCCTGCTGATCGCCGACGAAGTACAGACCGGCGCTGGCCGTACCGGTACCTTCTTCGCCATGGAACAGATGGGCGTCGCGCCTGACCTGACCACCTTCGCCAAATCCATCGCTGGCGGCTTCCCGCTGGCCGGTGTGTGCGGCAAGGCCGAGTACATGGACGCCATCGCTCCAGGCGGCCTGGGCGGCACCTACGCCGGTAGCCCGATCGCCTGCGCCGCGGCCCTGGCCGTGATGGAAGTGTTCGAAGAAGAAAAACTGCTGGACCGCAGCAAGGCAGTCGGCGAGCGTCTGGTCACTGGCCTGCGCAAGATCCAGGACAAGCACCCGATCATCGGTGACGTGCGTGCCCTGGGCTCGATGATCGCGGTCGAGGTGTTCGACAAGGCCGGTTCCCACACCCCTAACCCGACTGCCGTTGCAGCCGTCGTGGCCAAGGCGCGTGACAAGGGCCTGATCCTGCTGTCGTGCGGTACCTACGGCAACGTGCTGCGCATCCTGGTTCCGCTGACCTCGCCTGACGAGCAGCTGGACAAGGGCCTGGCCATCATCGAAGAGTGCTTCGCCGAACTGGCGTAAGTGTGACGCGATAGGAAAAAACCCGCCTCGGCGGGTTTTTTTTCGCCCAAAGCCCGACAAGGGCGCTAAGGTTTGCACAGGAGCTACCTTGGAAGACGCCCTGGATGGCGTGCATCGAGATGTCAGGAGAAGCCCGATGACCGTTTCAAACCCACCCACCGCACCCTGTGTGCTGATTGCCGAAGGCGACCCGTGGGTGCGTGACATGCTCAAGGACATGCTGCTCAGCGTGCGCTGCGATGCCCGCCTGCACGTCTGTGCCAATGGCCACGAGGCGCTGTCCGCGCTGGCCAGCCAACCCGATCTGATCATCGCCGCCCGCGAGCTGCCCGGCATCGACGGCCTGGACCTGCTGCGCAGCGTGCGCGCCAAGCGCCGCAGCTTGCCGTTCATCCTGATCAGCAGCCGCAGCGATGTGGCCAGCGTGCGCGAGGCGCTGCCGCTGGCGCCCACGGCGTACCTGAGCAAGCCGCTCAATGCCGACCTGCTGCGCCAGCGCCTGGAGGAGCAACTGCTTGGTGCCGGCGAGGCGGTGGCCTGCCCGGTGCCGGCATTGCGCCCGGGCATCACCTTGTCGCGGTTTCTCGAAGACCACCGCAGCACCGCCGATGGCGGGCCGTTGCTGGCTGATGTGAAGCAGGCGATCAAGCACGCGCTCAACCCCGAGGGGCTCAACCTCAAGGCACTGGAAGAAGAGATCCGCAACGACCCGCAGATCACCGCGGTGCTGATCGCTGCGGCCAACAGCGCGGCGCTGCATCGTGACGGTGCGGTGCAGACCCTGCTGCAGGCGTTGAACAAGCTGGGCACCACACAGAGCATGAACCTGATCATGGGCCTGGCACTCAAGCGCAGCGCCAGGCTCAGCGACCCGTTGCTGTCACGCCATGCCGAGCATTTCTGGAGCCTGTCGCTGCACACGGCCGAGTATGCCGCCAGCCTGGCGCGGTCGATGGAGCTGGACCAGGAGCGTTGCTACTGTGCCGGCTTGCTGCATTGCCTGGGCGACCTGGCGTTGCTGCGCTGCCTGCAGGAGTGGAGCCTGGCCGGGGGCGAGCTGGACGAGGACGCGGTGCAGTTGTCGTTGAACGAGTATGGCGCTGCGTACGGCTCGGCGCTGCGTACCCGCTGGCGCTTGCCGCTGGAGCTGCGCGAACTGATTGCCTCGGTGTATCAGTTGGGGGGCGGGGTGTACTCGCGGGAGAACCTGATCTTGAACCTGGCCGGGCAGCTGGCGCGGCTGCCGGCCGAGCAGGGCCTGGAGCAGTTGGCCGAGAGCAAGACGGCGCGCCTGCTCAAGGTGGGGTTGGCGCAGCTGGAGCTGCTGCGCAAGGCCTGAGACCGCAATCGCGGGCCAAGCCCGCTCCCACAGGGCCCTGGTAAACCTGTGGGAGCGGGCTTGGCCCGCGATGGGGCCGGCTCAGGCGCCGGACGTTTCAGCCCCTGACAATCTGGTTCTTGCCCTGCCGCTTGGCCTGATACATCGCCGCATCCGCCCGTGCGAACAGGCTGTCGAGCACTTCATCCTCCTCATCGATGCCGGTCAGCCCCTGGCTCACCGTCACCCCGAACACCTGTTCGTCCTGGCTGAAGCTAAGGCGCTGGATCTCGCGCTGCAGACGCTGCGCCACCTGCAGCGCCAGCTCCGGCGTGCACCCGGGAAACACCGCCGCGAACTCTTCGCCGCCAATGCGCCCGAACAGGTCGCCACGGCGCAGCACCGCCTTGCCGCTGTCGGCGATGCGTTGCAGCACCTGATCACCCGTCTGGTGCCCGTAGGTGTCGTTGACCTGCTTGAAGTCATCGATGTCCAGCAGCAGGAACGCCATCGGCGCCTGCTCCTGGCGTGCCTTTTCGAAGGTGTGGTGCGCGCATTCGAAAAAGTGCCGGCGGTTGCTGCTCTGGGTCAGCACGTCGGTGGTAGCCAGGCGCTGCAACTCGCCTTCGAGCTGCTTCTTTTCGGTGATGTCCTCGGCCATGCCGACCACGATCACGCCCTGTGCGCTGTCGGCCTGCTGGTTGATGAAGCACTTGTCGCTGAGCCAGCGCACCTGCCCGTCGGCGGCGATGATGCGGTACTCGCGGTCTTCCACCGCGCCCTTGACCAGCACCTCGGCCAGGCTGCGTTCGGCGTACTCCAGGTCGTCGGGGTAGATGCTGTCGCGCCACTCGTTGTGATCGGCCAGCAGCAGACCGGCCGAGCGCCCGAAAATCCGCTCGTAGGCCGGGCTCACGTACAGCACGCGCCGGGTTTCCCAATCCATGGCCCAGAGCACCGCGTTGACACTGTCCAGCAGCGAGCTGAACAGCTGCTCGCGCTCGCTCAGGCGCGCGACTTCACCCTGGGCATGCAGCAGGGCCAGCAAGGTGTGCGCGGGATGCGACGGTGGGCTGAACGACGGGGACGGCGGGTTCTTGTTGACCATGTGCACGAAGCGTCTCGAAAAGCGGAATCGAAAGGCGAAGGGCGTGCGGCCTGACACGGCCCGCCACGCGGGCGATATGCCAGTCAGAGTGAAATTCGAAGGGAGAGTTCCTCAGGCACGCCCCAGGACGGGGCGCGCCGATCAACGGCGTCAGGCCAGGGCAGGGCGCAGCGAATAGGTCTTGAGCTGTGCGGCGAAGTCGCGCAGCGACTGGATACCGCTGGCCTCGGCCTCGTGTACCCAGTCCTTCATCGCGGCCAGCATGTCGTGGCCGTTGGCACTGGTGCGTGCCCAGATCTGCTGCAGGGCCAGGCGCTTCTCGTAGATGGTCTTGAGTGCCTGGCTGTGCGCCAGCATCGACTCGATGCGCTGGTGGTGGCGGTCTTCGAGCAGGCTCGGCTCACGCGAAAGCAGGCGCTTGGCGCGGCGGAACTGGTGGCGCACCGAGTCGTCCACGCGCATCAGCTCCTGTTTGACCAGCGGCGCGATCACCAGCTTGCGGTACTGCGCCATGATCTGGAAGCGGTTGTTGAGGATCGCCATGGCGGTGTCCATGTCGAGCTGGCCCTTGCCCTCGACGCGGTGCGCGATGGGTGCCACGCGCTGCACCTTGGCCAGGCGCAGCCAGGTGAACAGCTTGATCCACGCCCAGCCCATGTCGAACTCCCAGCGCCTGACCGAAAGCTTGGCCGAGTTGGGGTAGGTGTGGTGGTTGTTGTGCAGCTCTTCGCCGCCGATGATGATGCCCCACGGCACCAGGTTGGTGGCGGCATCGCGGCATTCGAAGTTGCGGTAGCCCACCGCGTGGCCCAGGCCGTTGACCACGCCGGCGGCCCAGAACGGAATCCACATCATCTGCACTGCCCAGATGGTGATGCCGATGGTGCCGAACAGCAGCACGTCGATCAGCGCCATCAGCGCGATGCCGCCCAGCTTGTAGCGCGAGTACAGGTTGCGTTCGATCCAGTCCTCGGGGCAGTTCTTGCCGTAGATGCGCAGGGTCTCGGGGTTCCGCGCCTCTTCGCGGTACAGCTCGGCACCCTTGCGCAGCACCGTGGACAGGCCCTTGATGACCGGGCTGTGCGGGTCGTCGACGGTTTCGCACTTGGCGTGGTGCTTGCGGTGGATGGCGGTCCATTCGCGGGTATTCTGCGCCGTGGTCAGCCACAGCCAGAAGCGGAAGAAGTGCTTGAGCCCGGCATTGAGCTCCAGGGAGCGGTGCGCGGAATAGCGGTGCAGATAAACCGTGACCGCGACGATCGTCACGTGGGTCATCAGCAGGGTGACGGCCAGCAGTTGCCAGGCTGACAGGTCGAGAAAACCGTTGTACCACATAGGCGGGTGGGCCCTCGTAAAGCGAAAGAAACAGCGCAAAGTATTATCCCTACCCTACTAAATAAAACCAGTCGGCGTTTTAGATAGGAGGTCACGGGATATTTCTACCCCTATAATGGCCATCATTTTGCCCTGGGTTCCAGCGACTCTATGTCTGTATCCGTTCGAGACGCCCTGCGTATGTCCGCGCTGTATCTGGTGCTGTCGGTCATGTGGTTGGTGCTGTCTGATCAAATACTGAGCAATCTTTTCGATGATCCCGCCCAGCTGGCACGCTGGGAGCTGATCAACGCCTACGCGTGGATGGGCTGCAGCGCTGCGCTGATCTTCGTGTCGCGCTGGCGCCTGCTCAATTTCATCGGCGTGGGCGCGCGCCTGCGCCGCGAGGACCGCGAGCGCCTGCGCATGGCCGCAGCGGTGTTCGACAGCACCCTCGAAGGGGTGCTGGTGAGCGACCGCGACGGCCTGATCGTGCACGTCAACCGGGCGTTCATGCAGATCACCGGCTACCAGAAGGACGAGGTGCTGGGCCAGCGCCCGAGCAAGTTCAAGTCGGGCCGCCACGACACCGCGTTCTACCAGCAGATATTCGCCACCCTGGCCGAGAAGGGCGAATGGAGCGGCGAAATCTGGAACCGGCGCAAGAATGGCGAGATCTACCCGCAGTGGCAGACCATCTGCGCCATTCACGACGACAGCGGCCAGCTGACCCACTACGTGGCGGTGTTCAGCGACATCAGCGCGATCAAGCACACCGAGCGCGAGCTGGCGCACCTGGTGCACCACGACCCGCTCACCGACCTGCCCAACCGCCTGCTGTTCAACGACCGGGTCAAGCAGACCCTGGCTGCGGCCCAGGCCAACAAGCGCGGCTGTGCCTTGTTGCTGCTGGACCTGGACCACTTCCAGAGCATCAACGACAGCCTCGGCCACAACACCGGCGACCAGTTGCTCAAGGCCGTGAGCGAACGCCTGCTGGCCCAACTGGGCACCGGCATGACCCTGGCGCGGCTGGGCGGCGACGAGTTTGCCGTGCTGTCCGAGAACTGCGCCCAGGTCGGCCAGGCCGCTGCCCTGGCGCAAGGCATCATCGATTGCCTCAAGGAGCCGTTCGAGCTCGACCACCATCGCCTGTTCACCAGCGTCAGCATCGGCATCAGCCTGTTCCCCAGCGATGCGCTGAGCGCCGAGCAATTGCTGCGCAACGCCGACTCGGCGCTGTTCAAGGCCAAGGGCAATGGCCGCTCGGGGTACGCCCTGTACACCGAGGAGCTGACCGCCCATGCCCAGCAGCGGGTCGAGACGGCCGGCGAGCTGCGCCGGGCCTTGGAGCAGCAGGAACTGCGGGTGTACTACCAGCCGGTGCACGACCTGCTGACCGGCGCCATGATCGGCGTCGAGGCACTGGTGCGCTGGCAGCACCCCGAGCGCGGGCTGGTGCCGCCGGGCGAGTTCATTCCGATTGCCGAACGCACCGGGCTGATTGCCGAGATCGACACCTGGGTGATGCGCCAGGCCTGCCAGCAGATGGTGCAGTGGCAGGCCGAGGGCAAGGCCCTGAGGTTTGTCGCGGTCAACGTGTCCAGCCGCCTGTTCGGCAAGCGCAGCCTGTACCAGCTGGTGGCCCAGGTGCTGCACGACACCGGGCTGGACCCGGCGCGGCTGGAGGTCGAGGTGACCGAAAGCGCGGTGATGGAAGACCCCGAGGTGGCGCTGGAGCAGTTGCACCGCCTGCGCGAGCTGGGCCTGCAACTGGCCATCGACGATTTCGGTACCGGTTACTCCTCGCTGCTGCGGCTCAAGCGCCTGCCGGTGCAGAAGCTCAAGATCGACCAGGGCTTCGTGGCGGGCCTGCCCCATGACGATGATGACGTCGCCATCGTGCGGGTGATCATCGCCCTGGCGCGCAGCATGGGCATGCAGATCCAGGCCGAGGGCATCGAAGAGGCCGAGCAGGCGCGCTTCCTGCTGGAGCAGCAGTGCGACATGGGCCAGGGATACTGGTACGGTCGACCGGTGCCTGCGCAGCAACTGCGCTGGTCCTGAGGGCCCTTTCGCGGGGCAAGCCCGCTCCCACAGGGGCCGGTGGAGAACCTTGTGGGAGCGGGCTTGACCCGCGATGGGCTGCAAAGCAGCCCGCCTCTACACTTTTTAGTTATATAAAAATTCTTAAATAGTATTTTTAAGAATATTCCACCCTCTCTAAGATTGCCCTCAAGCCAGGCGCAGTCGTCCCCTTCAGATGCAGCTGCACGGCACCCCTTATTTCCAGGAGCACGAGCATGAGCGCATCTCTGCGTAGCGTTGACGGACAGGACGAAGCCACCATTCTGCGCGAGATCCAGAGCGCATTGCGCGACCTGCGTTTCGGCGCGGTGGAAATCACCGTGCACAACGCCCAGGTCGTGCAGATCGAACGCAAGGAAAAATTCCGCCTGCAGAATCCAGGCAACAAGCCCAGCTGATTCAGCCCTCTAATTAGAAAAAAATACGCCAATCGGGAGCTTCACCATGTCCATCCGCCGTTATGCCCTGGCCGCACTGGCCAGTGCCGTGTTTGCCGGTTCCGCCATCGCCAAGGACTACGAGCTGTTGAACGTGTCCTATGACCCCACCCGCGAGCTGTATCAGCAGTACAACGCCGAATTCATCAAGCACTGGCAGCAGGCGCACCCGGACGACAAGGTCAAGATCCAGCAGTCCCACGGTGGCTCGGGCAAGCAGGGCCGTGCGGTGATCGACGGCCTGCGCGCCGACGTGGTGACCCTGGCCCTGGCCGGCGACATCGACGAAATCGCCAAGCTCGGCAAGACCCTGCCGGAGAACTGGCAGACCCGCCTGCCCGACGCCAGCACCCCGTACACCTCGACCATCGTGTTCCTGGTGCGCAAGGGCAACCCCAAGGGCATCAAGGACTGGGGCGACCTGATTAAGAAGGACGTGTCGGTGATCACGCCCAACCCGAAAACCTCCGGTGGCGCGCGCTGGAACTTCCTCGCCGCCTGGGCCTACGGCCTGAAGGCCGGCGGCAGCGAAGCCAAGGCCCAGGAATACGTGCAGGAGCTGTTCAAGCACGTGCCGGTACTGGACACCGGCGCCCGCGGCTCGACCATCACCTTCGTCAACAACGGTCAGGGCGACGTGCTGCTGGCCTGGGAAAACGAAGCCTTCCTGGCCCTGAAGGAAGACGGTGGCGCCGACAAGTTCGACATCGTCGTGCCGTCGCTGTCGATCCTGGCCGAGCCGCCGGTGGCGGTGGTGGACAAGAACGCCGAGAAAAAGGGCAATACCGCGATCGCCACCGAATACCTCAAGTACCTGTACAGCCCGGCTGGCCAGAAGATCGCCGCCGAGAACTTCTACCGCCCGCGTGACGAGAAGGTCGCTGCCGAATACGCCAAGCAGTTCCCTAAACTCGAACTGGTGACTATCGACAAAGACTTCGGTGGCTGGAAAACTGCGCAGCCCAAGTTCTTCAACGATGGTGGTGTGTTCGACCAGATCTACACGGCGCAGTGATGCGTGGCCGTTAGGATAATCGCCATTCAGTAGCCAGCATGGGCCCGGGATTCGTCTCGGGCTTCGTGCGTTAAACCAGGGACTTCTATGTCGCGTCGTATCTCCCCCGTCATACCCGGCTTCGGGCTGACGCTGGGCTACACCTTGGTGTACCTCAGCCTGATAGTGCTCATACCGCTGGCGGCCATGTTCATCCATGCCGCCCAGCTCACCTGGGACCAGTTCTGGACCATCGTCACCGCACCCCGGGTGCTGGCCGCGCTCAAGCTCAGCTTCAGCACCGCGTTCTATGCGGCGCTGATCAACGGCGTGATCGGCACGCTGCTGGCCTGGGTGCTGGTGCGCTACACCTTCCCAGGGCGCAAGGTCATCGATGCGATGATCGACCTGCCGTTCGCCCTGCCCACCGCGGTGGCTGGCATCGCCCTGACCGCGCTGTATGCGCCGTCCGGTCTGGTGGGCCAGTTCGCCACCGACCTGGGCTTCAAGATCGCCTACACGCCGCTGGGCATCACCCTGGCGCTGACCTTCGTGACCCTGCCGTTCGTGGTGCGCACGGTGCAGCCGGTGCTGGCCGACATCCCGCGCGAGGTCGAAGAGGCCGCCGCGTGCCTGGGGGCCAAGCCGCTGCAGGTGTTCCGCTACGTGCTGGCGCCGGCGCTGCTGCCGGCCTGGCTGACCGGCTTCGCGCTGGCCTTCGCACGGGGTGTGGGCGAGTACGGTTCGGTGATCTTCATCGCCGGCAACATGCCGATGAAGACCGAGATCCTGCCGTTGCTGATCATGGTCAAGCTCGACCAGTACGACTACACCGGCGCCACTGCCATCGGCGTGATGATGCTGGTGGTTTCCTTCATCCTGCTGCTGCTGATCAACCTGTTGCAGCGGCGCATCGAAACCCCGTGAAGGAGGCCTGACCCATGTCTGCATCATCTGTTGGTGTGGCCGCTTCGGCCAACGCTGCCCGCCGTGGCAGCGCGATTTCACGGCGCGTGCTGATCGGCCTCGGCTGGCTGATCTTCGCGCTGTTTCTGCTGCTGCCGCTGTTCATCGTGGTGTCCCAGGGCCTGAAGATGGGCCTGGGCACCTTCTTCGAGGCGATCTTCGAGCCCGACGCGCTGTCGGCGCTCAAGCTCACCCTGATCGCGGTGGCCATCTCGGTGCCGCTGAACCTGGTGTTCGGGGTCAGCGCGGCGTGGTGCGTGAGCAAGTACAGCTTCCCCGGCAAGAGCATCCTGGTGACCCTGATCGACCTGCCGTTCTCGGTGTCGCCGGTGATCGCCGGTCTTGTCTACGTGCTGATGTTCGGTGCCCAGGGCTTCTTCGGCCCGTGGCTGCAGGACCATGACATCCAGATCGTGTTCGCCCTGCCCGGCATCGTGCTGGCGACCATCTTCGTCACCGTGCCGTTCGTGGCGCGCGAGCTGATCCCGCTGATGCAGGAGCAGGGCACCCAGGAAGAGGAGGCTGCACGCCTGCTCGGGGCCAACGGCTGGCAGATGTTCTGGCATGTCACCGTACCCAACATCAAATGGGGCCTGATCTATGGCGTGGTGCTGTGCACGGCGCGCGCGATGGGCGAGTTCGGTGCGGTGTCGGTGGTGTCCGGGCATATTCGCGGGGTGACCAACACCTTGCCGCTGCATGTCGAGATCCTCTACAACGAATACAACCATGTCGCGGCCTTCAGCGTGGCCAGCCTGCTGCTGATCCTGGCGCTCTTCATCCTGCTGCTCAAGCAGTGGAGCGAGTCCCGCATTAACCGCCTGCGCCACAGCGCCGCGGAGGAATAATTCATGTCGATCGAAGTTCGTAACGTCAGCAAGCGCTTCAACGCTTTCCAGGCCCTGGACAGCATCAACCTGGATATCCACAGCGGCGAGCTGGTAGCGCTGCTGGGCCCGTCCGGCTGCGGCAAGACCACCCTGCTGCGCATCATCGCCGGGCTCGAGACGCCGGACCAGGGCAGCATCGTGTTCCATGGCGAGGACGTGTCGGGGCACGACGTGCGTGATCGCAACGTCGGCTTCGTGTTCCAGCACTACGCGCTGTTTCGCCACATGAGCGTGTTCGACAACGTCGCCTTCGGCCTGCGCATGAAGCCCAAGGGCGAGCGCCCGAACGAGACGCGTATTGCCGAGAAGGTCCACGAGCTGCTGAACATGGTGCAGCTGGACTGGCTCAGCGACCGCTACCCCGAGCAACTGTCCGGTGGCCAGCGCCAGCGTATCGCCCTGGCGCGGGCGCTGGCGGTAGAGCCCAAGGTGCTGCTGCTGGACGAGCCGTTCGGTGCGCTGGACGCCAAGGTGCGCAAGGAGCTGCGTCGCTGGCTGGCGCGGTTGCACGAAGACATCAACCTGACCTCGGTGTTCGTGACCCACGACCAGGAAGAAGCCATGGAAGTGGCCGACCGTATCGTGGTGATGAACAAGGGCGTGATCGAGCAGATCGGCTCGCCGGGCGAGGTATACGAGAACCCGGCCAGCGACTTCGTCTACCACTTTCTGGGCGACTCCAACCGCCTGCACCTGAGCGAGGACCACCACGTGCTGTTCCGTCCGCACGAAGTGTCGCTGTCGCGACAGGAGGTGGAAGGCCACCACGCAGCTGAAGTGCGTGACATACGCCCGTTGGGCGCGACCACGCGGGTGACGCTTAAGGTGGAAGGGCAGAGCGAGCTGATCGAGGCCGAGGTGGTCAAGGACCACGACAGCCTGACCGGGTTGGCCCGTGGCGAGACGTTGTTCTTCAAGCCGAAGGTGTGGCAGAAGGTCGGCAATATCTGAGGCCTTACGGGCCTCATCGCGGGTCAAGCCCGCTCCCACAGGGATATCACTGATCCAAGGGGCAGTGGAGTACCTGTGGGAGCGGGCTTGACCCGCGATGGGCCGCGAAGCGGCCCGCCTCACCACACCCCGATCTTCACCACGCTGTCCGCCTGCGGCTCCCCGTAGCGGAACCGCTCCCCCCGCCGCTCGATCTCCGCATGGCTGATCGTGGTGCGGCGCTTGAGCCCGCGCAGCCACTGCAACAGGTACCCCTGATGCACCTCGCGCACGCCGGCATGCGCCGGATCATCGCCCAGGTCTTGCCGCTCCTGCGGGTCTTCCTGCAGGTCGAACAGCTGCGCCCTGAAGCCGTCATACGCGATGTACTTGAAGCGCTCGCTGCGCACCATGGTCATGCGGCAACGGTCGATCGGCTGCCCCAGCCGCTCCCGCGCCGGGGTCTGGAACGCATAGTCGTACTCGGCAATCGCGTATTCGCGCCATCCCTGCGCTGTACCGTGCAGCAACGGTACCAATGACCGCCCCTCCAGCCGATGCTCGGCCCCCGGCAATCCCAGTGCGTCCAGAAACGTCGGCAGCGCATCGATGGTCTCCACCAGCCGCGCATCCACCGTGCCACGGGTGGCATCTGCCGCCCCACGCGGGTCGCGCACGATCAACGGCACACCCACCGCCTGCTCCAGCAGAAACTCCTTTTCCCCCAGCCCGTGGTCGCCCAGAAAATCACCGTGGTCGCTTGTGAACACGATCAGCGTGTCGTCCCAGCGCCCGGTGCGTCGAAGCACTTCGAACAGCCGTCCGAGCTGGTCGTCCACCTGCCTGATAAGCCCCATGTAGGTGGGGATCACCTTCAGGCGCACCTCCTCGCGGGAGAAGTTCACGCTCTCCTGATGCTGGCGGAACGCGCCATACACCGGGTGATCGCTGCGCCCGCCCGGCACCGCCGGCAGCACCTGCGCCGCGCCATACAGCGCGTGGTACGGCGCCGGCGCGATGTACGGCCAGTGCGGCTTGATGTACGACAGGTGCAGGCACCACGGCTGCTCGCCCTGTTCGGTGATGAAGTCGATGGCGCGGTCGGTGGTGTACACCGTCTCCGAATGCTGCTCGGGCAGGCGCGTGGGGCGGTCGGCGTGGCGCATGTGCCAGCCGCTGAGCACCTCGCAATCTTCGCCCTGCGCTGCATTGGCCCAGTCGTGCCAGGGGTTGTCGCCGCCATAGCCGTGTTCGCGCAGGTAACGGGTGTATGGGGCGCTCTCGCGCTTGTCGGCGAACTGCGGGTCGTCGGGGTAGATACCGTCATGGCGCACATAGGCTTCGAAACCCACTTCATCGAGCTGCCTGGCCATGTCGGCGTCGATGCCCAGTTGCTGTTGCGCCTGAAGGTTCGGCGTGGCGTGGGTCTTGCCCACCAGCGCGGTGCGGATGCCGGCCGGGCGCAGGTAGTCGCCCAGGGTCAGCTCCTCCAGCGGCAGCGGCACGCTGTTCCAGGCCACCTGGTGGCTGCTCACATAGCGCCCGGTGTACGCCGACATGCGCGACGGCCCGCAGATGGTGCCTTGAGTATAGGCGCGGCTGAAGCGCACCCCGGCGGCGGCCAGGCGGTCGATGTTGGGCGTGTGCAGGTGCGGGTGGCCGTAGCACGACAGGTAATCGCGACGCAGCTGGTCGCACATGATGTACAGCACGTTGCGCACGGGGGCAGGTTGGGTCATGGCGCTCACCGGTTGAAAGTCTGGTGGGTGATTTCGCCCTGCACGCCACGCGACCACAAGCGCATTTGCCGAATACCTTCGATGCGCCCGGCGCAACACCTCAGATGGCCAGGCGCTCCAGGTTGCACAGGTCCTGGTCGGCCTGATCGGTGGCGACGATCTGCGCGATCATTGCCTCGGCCAGCGGCGACAGGCGCTGGCGCGCACGGCTGACGATGCCGTAGCGGGTGTACAGCTCCTCGCAGTCGTCGTGCAGACCGTCGATGTTCAGGCGCACCAGTTGCTGGGCGGCGCTGTGCAGCGCATCGCTGTTGGCGCTGCAGATGCCGATCGCGTCGGAGTTCAGCACCACCCCCAGCAGGCTGTAGCCGTTCTCGCACTCGACGCTGGCGGTGAAGTCCGGGCGCCCGCTCAGGTCGCTGATCACTTTGCGCAGGTTGGGCGGGCGCAGGGTCACCGCCAGGGGGTAGGCCAGCAGTTGCTCGGCGCTGACGCTCGGCAGTTGCGCCAGCGGGTGCGCGGCGCGGCAGCAGAAGTGCCAGCGGCGCGGGCGCAGGCGCACGGTGTGGTAGGCCGGGTCGGCCTCGAAGCGGCGGGTGTCGGCCACGAAGAACTCGAACTCCTCGGCCAGCAGGCGCTTGTCCAGGTTCTGCCAGTCATCCACCTGAAAGCGCACCCGTGCCTTGGGGTAGCGCCCGATGAACGTGCCGATGGCACGCGGCACCAGCCCGGCGGCCGGCGCCGGGCCGCAGCCAAAGCGCAGCTCGCCGGCCTCCAGGCCGTTGAACTGGCTGATCTCGTTGCTCAACTGATGCGCGCCGCTGACCAGCCGGCGTGCATGTTCGAGCACCACCAGGCCCTGCTTGGTCGGCGCCAGCTCCTTGCTCGACCGGTCCACCAGCAGGCACCCGGCGCTGTGTTCCAGGGCCTGGATGCTACGGCTGAAGGCCGATTGCGAAAGGCTCACCGCGTTCGCCGCTGCCACGAAGCTGCGGTGCTCGGCAAGCGCGATCAGGTGGCGAAGCTGGCGTAGGTCGATATGCATTTTTCACATGAAAAGTATCGGGCAAATGCATTTGCTCTGCCTCGGCTGCACTCCTTATAAATGCAATCTCTTATGCAGTAAACATATGTGAAATCATAAATAAATAACTTTAAGGAATATAAATTCCTTGCCCAGGAGCCGCCCATGCGCCCGTCTTCCCCCGCCGCACCCTTGTCTTCCCGACGGCTCAAGCGCCTGCCGCTGGCCTTGCTGCTGGCCGGCAGCGCGCATTGGCTGCCGGCCCAGGCGGCCACCGACGCGGCGCCCGAGGTCAAGCCCGACAGTCAGCTCAAGGCCGTCACCGTGACTGCGCGCCGACGTGAAGAGAGCGCCCAGGACGTGCCCACGCCGATGAGCGTGCTCGACGGCCAGGCCCTGGAAAGCCAGCGCGTGTACCGCATCCAGGACCTTCAGCAGTTGGTGCCCAGCGTCAACGTGGCCTACATGCATGCGCGCCAGTCCAGCGTGTCGATCCGCGGCCTGGGCAACAACCCCGCCAGCGACGGCCTGGAAGGCAGCGTGGGGCTGTACCTGGACAACGTCTACCTCGGCCGCCCCGGCATGGCGGTGTTCGACCTCATGGACATCGAGCAGCTCGAAGTGCTGCGCGGCCCCCAGGGCACCCTGTTCGGCAAGAACACCACTGCGGGGGTCATCAACATCAGCACCCGTGCGCCCAGCTTCACCCCCGAGCGCAGCATCGAGGCCTCGGTGGGCGAGGACGGCTACTTCCAGACCAAGGGCACGCTTTCCGGCCCGCTCACCGAGACCCTGGCCGGTCGCTTCTCGGCCTACCGCACGCGCAGCGACGGCGACATCAGCAACGAGCACGACGGCCACCCCCTCAACGGTGGCGCGCGCCAGGGCTTTCGCGGGCAACTGCTGTACAAGCCCAGCGAGCAGTTCAACCTGCGCTGGATCGGCGACTACAACGAGGAAGACTCCAGCGCCGGCACCCGCGTGCTGTACAGCACCGGGCCGACCATCAACGGCGTCAACCGCTATGAAAGCCGTGCGGCGGCGGCCGGCGCCACGCTGGTCGACGGCCGCCACCGCAAGGTCAACCTGGACGACGACCAGAAGGTCACGGTGTTCCAGGGCGGCACCTCGCTGGAGGCCAACTGGACCCTGGACAACGACTTCACCCTGACCTCCATCAGCAGCTACCGCTGGTGGGACTTCACCCCGCGCAACGACGACGGCCTGGATGTGCCGGCGACCTACAACGCCGGGGTGTCGGTGCAAGACAAGCAGTACTCCCAGGAATTTCGCCTGGCCTCGCCCACGGGCGGCTTCTTCGACTACGTACTGGGCGCGTACTACTTCGGCTCCAACCTGGACAACAAGTCCTTCGCCTTCTACGGCCCCCAGGCCGACGTGTGGAACGGCACGCCGACCGGTGCGCTGGCCAACGTCAGCTCGGTGGGCAAGGGGCACATCAAGACCGACAGCTTCGCCCTGTTCGGCCAGGGCACCTGGCACCTCACCCCGCGCCTGGACTTCACCGCCGGGATACGCGGCACCTACGAAGAGAAAAGCGCCTGGGTCAACCGCAGCGCCCCGGTGGGCGGCGCTGCGGTCAGCGGGGCGGCGGCAGCGGTACGCCAGGGACGGGCCGGTGCGTATGACTCGGGCGACCTCAACCAGTACAGCACCAGCCCCTCGGGCCTGCTCAACCTCAGTTACCGCTTCACCGACGACCTGCTGGGCTACGCCACGCTGTCCCACGGCGAGAAGTCCGGCGGGGTCAACCTGGCGGTGGGCACCGCACCGGTGGCTGGCGCCGACTCGTTGCTGATCGGCACCGAGCGCGCCAACAACGCCGAACTGGGCTTCAAGAGCACCCTGTGGGACCGCCGCCTGCAACTGAACGCCAACCTGTTCTGGACCCAGGTCAACGGCTACCAGACCAACGCCTACGACGACGCCAACCGCGTGCAGTACCTGACCAACGCAGGCTCGGTGCGCTCACGCGGGGTCGAGTTCGACAGCACCCTGGTGCCGCTGCGCGGCCTTACGCTGAACCTCAACGGCTCGTTCAACGACGTGCGCTACCTCGCCTACAAGGACGCCCCGTGCGCGCCGGAGGTGGCTCTGCAACCGGGTGCCCCGGCCGCCTGCGACCTCAGCGGGCATCAGGTGGTCGGCGCCTCCAAATGGATCGCCAACGCCAACGGGCAGTACCAGTGGGACCTGGACAACGGCCTGCAGCCCTATGTCACCGCCAGCTATGCGTTCCGCTCCAGGGCGGTGGGCACGGTCGAGGACTCGGACTTCGCGCAGATCCCCAGCTACGCCGTGGTCAACCTCAGTACCGGCCTGCGCGGCGATGCCGGGGGCGGGCAGTGGGACGTGTCGCTATGGCTGAAGAACGCCTTCGACAAGACCTACTACACCACCCTGTGGAGCGCCGCCAACGGCGGCTACGAAGGGCTGCTCGGCACCCCGCGGACCCTGGGCGTGACCGGTCGCTATGACTTCTGAGGGGTTTTTCGATGCCTTTGGCGAATATTTTCGATGCCGCAAAGGCATTGCCAGATCAGCAATGCCCTCCAGCCCTTGATTGGCGCGGGCTAGAGCGGTTCAGCGGTTTTGTATATGCGATCAGGTTCTATCCATAACTTTAAAGATTACTTTAAGAGATAAGCAGCACGCGTCGATCATCCACCTCAGCGAAGGCCGGCCAGACCGGGCGGCCTTCGATGCACATGCACCGAACCTCCCAGGAGTTGATCAATGGGTAATGTCCAGACCGCCGCCAGTGCTCTCGATGTGCTTTGGCGCCAGGCGCCGGGCGGCGAGCTGGTCGACCTCGGTCGGCCGCACCGGTTGCCGCTGGCGCAACAGCGCTTGCAGCGCACCCCGCGTAGTGCCTTGAAGGGCCGCGAGAAGGTGCTGCTCGGGGTTTTCGCGCTGGTGCTGCATGGTGCCGTGGCCTACTGGGTCAGCCAGGCACCGGCCCCGGTGTTGCCGGTGGTTCCACCGGAAATCCCGCCGATGACCATCGAGTTTTCCCAGCCGGCGCCACCGGTTGTCGAGCCGCCGCCCCCGGCGCCGGCCGAGCCTGTGGTGGAGCCGCCACCGCCGGTGGTCGACGAGTTGGCCGTCAAGCCGCCGCCACCGCCCAAGCCGATACCCAAGCCCAAGCCCAAGCCAAAGCCGGTGCCCAAGCCCGAGCCCAAGCCTGCGCCCAAACCGGTCGAGCCGCCGCCGGCACCGCCACAACCTGCCGCCCCGCCTGCGCCACCTGCCCCGGCGCCGGTGACCCCGGCTTCGGCCAGCGCGGCGTACCTGAAGAACCCGGCGCCGGAATACCCGTCGCTGGCCCAGCGTCGCGGCTGGGAAGGCACCGTGCTGCTGCGGGTGCATGTGTTGCCCAGCGGCAAGCCTGGCGAGATCCAGTTGCAGAAGAGCAGTGGTCGCCAGCAGCTCGACGACGCCGCGCTGGCGGCGGTAAAGCGCTGGAGCTTCGTGCCGGCCAAGCAGGGCGACGTGGCCCAGGCGGGCTGGGTCAGCGTGCCGATCGATTTCAAGATTCGCTAAAAATTTCGCGCTAACAGAGAGAAACCATCATGAGTGTATTGGCATCCCCCCTTGAATCCATCGAAAGCGCGGTGATCTGGCTGCTGGTGGTGTTTTCCGTCGCGACCTGGGGCCTGGCCCTGGTCAAGGGCTTGCAGTTCGCCCGCCTGAAGAACCAGGACAAGCGCTTCCACAAGCAGTTCTGGGCGGCCTCAAGCCTTGATTCGGCCGCCGAACTCACCCAGACCCAGCCCGGCGCCGCCGCCCGCGTGGCCCAGGCCGGCTACGCCGCCATCGCGGTGGGCGAGCCCGGCCAGGCCAATGACCTGAGCCAGGCGATCAACCACCAGGACCGCCTCGAACGCGCCCTGCGCCAGCAGATCGTGCGTGAGCGCCGCTCGCTGGAAACCGGCCTGGCGGTGGTGGCCAGTATCGGCAGCACGTCGCCGTTCATCGGCCTGTTCGGTACCGTGTGGGGCATCATGGAAGCGCTCAAGGGCATCAGTGCGGCGGGCTCGGCGAGCCTGGAAACCGTGGCCGGGCCGATTGGTGCGGCGCTGGTGGCCACGGGTGTGGGGATCGCGGTCGCGGTGCCGGCGGTGCTGGTTTACAACTACTTCCTGCGTCGCCTGAAACTCACGGCGGCCGACCTCGACGACTTTGCCCACGACTTCTACAGCCTGGCGCAGAAGAGTGCCTTCCGCGTGCTGGTGCACCCTGCGCTTCACAAAGCTGCAACAGTGAGCGGCCAACCTGTGAAAGAGGCGTCCTGACATGGCCTTTTCTACCCAGGACAGTGACGAGGTACTCAGCGAGATCAACGTGACGCCGCTGGTGGACGTGATGCTGGTGCTGCTGGTGGTGTTCATCGTGACCGCGCCGTTGTTGACCAACGCGATCCCGATCAGCCTGCCCAAGACCGAGGCCGTGGCCCCGGTGGAGCAGAAGGACCCGCTGGTGGTGAGCATCGATGGGGGCGGCAAGTTGTTCATCAACAAGGACGAGATCCAGCCGGACTTGCTGGAGACCAGCTTGCAGGCGGCCAAGGCCAAGGACCCGGAGGTACGCGTGCAACTGCAGGCGGACGACGGTGTGAATTATGGGGAAGTGGCGCGCGCCATGGCCTCGATCGAGCGGGCGGGTATCACCAAGCTTTCGGTGATCACCGCGCGTTGAACACGATGCAACGGTAAGGGCAACGCATTCGGGGGCCGTATCCTGGCAGGGGACGGCCCCTTTTTTTATGCCCGTTCCGAGGGCGCCGATACCAGCGCCCACAGGGTTGCACACAACATTCGGAAAGCAGTTTTGGTTATTAATAAATAGCTTCTTATTCCTTTACGAATATAACCCCCGCCCTATACTTGCCCTCATGCAATGCAAACCCAGCAGGAGGCATCTCATGCGCAATGAGTCGATTCGTTACCTGATTGTGCCGGGCTGGCAAGGATCGCCAGACGATCACTGGCAAACCCACTGGCAGAACAGCCTGCCCAACAGTGCCCGCGTCGAACAGGCCGACTGGATCACCCCGCGTCGTGAAGACTGGGTTGCCGCGCTCGAACATGCCATCGCCGCCGACACCTCGCCGGTGATCCTGATCGCCCACAGCCTGGGCTGCATCACCGTCGCGCATTGGGCCGCCCACGCCAGCGAAACCCTGCTGCAGCAGGTACGTGGCGCACTGCTGGTGGCCCCGGCCGACGTCGAACGCCCGGCCTGTGCACCGGCCCTGCGCAACTTCGCGCCGATTCCGCAGAACCTGCTGCCGTTTCCCAGCCAGGTGGTCACCTCCGACAACGATCCGGCAGTCAGCGCGCCACGGGCGATGCAACTGGCTCGCGCCTGGGGCGCAGAAGCCGGTGTGCTCGGCGGCGCCGGGCATATCAACGTCAAGTCTGGACACCGGCGCTGGGAGCAGGGCTTTGCCTACCTCTATCGCCTGCAGAGCCGCCTGGAACAGCACGCACTGCGTCGCGCCTGACCCCGGGCGCTACCCTCTTTTTCATCAAGACGTCCGCGCCGTGAGTCGCTCGGGCGGGAGTTTGCCATGAGCCTTCACGACACCTACGGCCAGCCACTGCTGACCTTCCCCGAGAGCGACAAGAGCCCGTTGAGCATCCGCGCCAAGGCGCTGGTGTTCGTCGACCCGCGCTCGCGCCAGCTGCGCGAAGAGCTGGAGCTGCTGGCGCCGCTGGCCTTGCCCGTGCTGATCCGCGGCGAAAGCGGCACCGGCAAGGAGCTGCTGGCCCGGCAGATCCACCGCGCCAGCGACCGCGGCGGGCTGTTCGTCTCGGTCAACTGCGGCGCCATCAGCCCCACCTACGCCGACGCCGAACTGTTCGGCTACAGCGCCGGCGCCCACAGTGGTACCGCCAGCAGCCGCGCCGGCTGGTTCGGCTCGGCCAACGGCGGCACGCTGTACCTGGATGAAATCGCCGACCTGCCGCTGCCGATCCAGGTCAAGCTGCTGGCTGCCCTGGAAAACCGCGAAGTCACCCGCGTTGGCGCCCAGCAACCCAACCCGGTGGACGTGCGCCTGGTGGCCGCCTCCAGCATCGACCTGGCCCAGGCGGTGGCCGCCGGCAAGTTCCACGACCGTCTCTACCACTACCTGCACGAAGGCCGCCTCGAGCTGCCCGCGTTGCGCGAGCGGGTGGGCGATATCCTGCCGCTGGCCGAGTACTTCGTGGGCATCTACAGCCCGCGCCTGAACCTGGCCGTGCCGCCGCTGCTCAGCGAGGCCGCGCAGCGGGTGCTGGAACTGCACAGCTGGCCGGGCAACACCCGCGAACTGGAAAACGTCATTCACTTCGCCCTGCTGGTCAGCAGCGGGGAGGAAATACTGCCCGAGCATCTGAACCTGCCGGAAACCTTGACGCCGCTGGCCGCATTGGAGCGGCAGATCGAGGTGTTGCTGCGCGCAGGTGCAAGTGAGCGCAGTGGCCTGAAGGCCTTGCTGGAGAAGGTGGCGCTGCGGTTGGGTGTGTAGGCGTAACGCACAGGCGGTTGTCTGCGGAGCAACCGTTGCAGATGCGAATGAGGTGGATTACCTTCTTGCTTCGCAAGCCTTGGATCGCTTGAAGCATTGAAAGGATATTCATGAAAAACCTACCTTGCGCGGTACGTGTCTTCCTTGCCCAGGCCAGCCGCTGATGCGCCTGTCGATGCTGTGCATGAGCACGCTGCTCGCTTCCTTTTCGGCAAGCGCCGAGCTGGAGATTCTACCGCTCAGTGGCAATACCCATATCCAGAAGGTCATTGAGAAAAGGGCGGTCTCGCCCACGGCCGAGCCAGAGAAGAACTCGACCTTTCCTGGTTTCGAGCAATTCAGTTCGATGATCACACTCGCCCAGGCGAGCGACAGAAGGCTGGCTCAAGCCGTCCGATTCAAATCGCAATCCCGAGCAGCGATCGAGAAGTTGCAATGTCGGCTGTCCAAAGAACTCCCCTCCGGGGTCGAGATGAAGGAGGGCGGCTTGAACGGCGTCATGTCGCTTTATTCGTGCGGCGATGATTATGTGGTGACCTACGAGACCCACTATGAGCGCGAGCTGACACAGCGCGTGGTGGTTTACGACGATGATTACGCCAAGCCTCAGGACCCCGGCAAGCCCCTGGTGAAAACGTCGGAAAAAGTAATGGGTGGGGTCAGGAGGACAGGATTGCGCTGGATGAATTCCACGCATGAGATCAGGTATGACATCTACGCCAATGTGCAGGGTGATGGTGCACTCGAGAAGGAACTGGCCACTGTCATCACCGAGGTTGCCATCGAGACCGCTAATCGATAGACCGCGAGCATTGTCTGTTGCGGCGCCGGATGCACCTGGCAGGCCAGCCGGTGCTCTCTTCTTTATCAGTCAAAAAGATATAAGCGTCTGCATAAAAGATATTGTTAAGGAATAAAAAATCTCGGTATTGTCGCCTCCACGCCAGCTAGCACAATACTGGCACCCTCTCTTTCGCCGTCGACGATGGCTGTGATTCGAATAAGGACTGCGCATGAAAAAGGCTTTGTTGTTGACTGCATTGGCAGCCGCTCTGTCGGTTGCAGGTTTCGCCCACGCCGGCCAGAAGCTGGTGGTTGCCGCCACCCCGGTGCCCCACGCCGAGATCCTCGAGCTGATCAAGCCAACCCTGGCCAAGGAAGGCGTGGACCTGGAAATCAAGGTGTTCACCGACTACGTGCAGCCCAACGTGCAGGTCGATCAGAAGCGTCTGGACGCCAACTACTTCCAGACCCTGCCCTACCTCAAGAGCTTCAACGAAGGTAAAGGCACCCACCTGGAAACCGTGATCGGCGTACACGTTGAACCGTTCGGTGGCTACTCGAAGAAGGTCAAGAGCCTGGCCGAGCTCAAGGACGGCGCCACCATCGCCATCCCCAACGAAGGCTCCAACAGTGGCCGTGCGCTGATCCTGCTGCAGAAGGCCGGGCTGATCGAACTCAAAGATCCGAAAAACGCCCTGGCCACGCCCAAGGACATCGCCAAGAACCCGCACAACTTCAAGTTCAAGGAGCTTGAGTCGGCCCTGCTGCCACGCGTGCTGGACCAGGTCGACCTGGACATGATCAACACCAACTATGCACTCGAAGCCGGCCTGAACCCGGCCAAGGATGCCCTGGTGATCGAGGGTTCCGACTCGCCTTACGTGAACTTCCTGGTGGCGCGCCCCGACAACAAGGACAGCGACGCCATCCAGAAGCTGGCCAAGGCCCTGACCAGCCCTGAAGTGAAAGCCTTCATCGAGCAGAAATACAAAGGCGCGGTACTGCCGGCGTTCTGATTCGCCCGCTGTAGACCGCACGATGCAAAACGCCGACTCCGGTTACCGGGTCGGCGTTTTTTTTGAATGGGGTTTCAGCGTGGTGTGTTGACCGCGCGGCGCAGGGCCGTCAGCCATTTGATCAGTTCGCTGGGGTCGAGGGTCGGCTGGTCGCTGTTCATGGTGTTGTTTTCCTTGTGGGTTGAACGGCCCACGGGGCCGCGCACGACAGCTGTTTGATGGCGCGCGCGCGGGAAAGATCCCGCCTGCCACGAGGAAATTTGCGGTTAGTTTTTTGCGTGATATCAATATGCAATAAAGATATTTAAATAAATATTTTTATAGCTTTAGAGTATTACCAAAGTGCTTACCGGCACGCCCAACCCTAGCCGCCACCGCCCGTCTACCCTCGGGCCGGTTCGAGACCACCCCCATGCAGCGCACCCTGTTTCGGACGCCGAGGCCACGCCGATGAGCTTCGACGTCGCATTCATCCTCAGCACATTGCCCGCGTTTCTCAAGGCCGTCGGGGTCACCCTGCAGGTCGGCCTGATCGCCATCGCCACCTCGCTGGTGGTGGCCGTGATCAACACCGCGATCCTGGTCTACCGCACGCCCTACCTGCAGCGTGCCGTGGGCCTGTACGTGGAGCTGGCACGCAACACGCCGCTGCTGATCCAGCTGTTTTTCGTGTACTTCGCGCTACCCAGCCTGGGCCTGAAGATTTCCGGCTTCGCCGCCGCGATCATCACCATGACGTTTCTCGGCGGTGCCTACCTGACCGAGGTGCTGCGCGCCGGTGTCGAGGCGGTGCCCGCCGCACAGCTGGAGTCCGGGCGCTCCATCGGGTTGTCCGAAGGCCAGCTGCTGCGCCACGTGATCCTGCCCCAGGCCGGCATCCTCAGCCTGCCGGCGCTGTTCGCCAACTTCATCTTCCTGCTCAAGGAAACCACCGTGGTGTCGGCGGTGGCGGTGCCCGAGATTCTCTACACCACCAAGAGCTACATCGCCCTGTACTACAAGACCTACGAAATGCTCGCGGTGCTGACGCTGATCTGCGTGCTGCTGTTCTTGCCGTTGTCGCTGCTGCTGAGCCGCCTGGAAAGGAGGTTGCAACATGGCCAGTTCGGGTCTTGAACTGCTGCTGGTGTCGCTGCCGCAACTGGCCCAGGGCGCCGCGCAAACCCTGTCGATCTCGGCCCTGGGCATCGCCTTCAGCACCCTGGGCGGGGTGCTCTACGGCGTGCTCGCCACCCTCGGCAAGCGCAGCGTGAACCTGGTGCTGCGGGTGTACCTGGAGCTGTTTCGGGCGATACCGGTACTGGTGTGGCTGTACCTGCTGTTCTTCGGCCTGCCGATCTTCTTTGCCGTGAGCATTCCCAGCTTCTGGTGCGCGGTGCTGGTGCTGTCGCTGTGGGGTGCCAGCGAGGTGGGCGAGGTGGTGCGCGGTGCACTGCATTCGCTGCCGCGCGGGCAACGCGAGGCGGGGCTGTCGATCGGCCTGGATGGCTGGCAGCTGTATGGCTACGTGCTGCTGCCCCAGGCACTCAAGCGCATGACCCCGCCGACCATCAACATCTACACGCGCATCATCAAGACCAGTTCGCTGGCAGTGCTGATCGGCGTGGTGGACGTGATCAAGGTGGGCCAGCAGATCATCGAGCGCACCTATGAGTCGGTGCTGATCTACGGTGCGCTGTTCCTGTTCTTCTTTTTCATCTGCTACCCGCTGTCGGCCGCCTCGCGGGCGCTGGAGCGGCGCTGGACACACGCATGAGCGCATTGATCGAGTTCAAGGGTTTCAACAAGTTCTTCGGTGAGCACCAGGTGCTCAAGGACATCGACCTGCAGGTGCGCAGCGGCGAAGTGGTGGTGATCCTGGGCCCCAGCGGCTGCGGCAAGAGCACCCTGCTGCGCTGCCTCAATGGCCTGGAAGTGGCCCACGGCGGCAGCCTGACACTGGCCGGTAAAGAGCTGCTGAGCAAGGCCACCGACTGGCGCCAGGTGCGCCAGCAGGTGGGCATGGTGTTCCAGAGCTACCACCTGTTCGGCCACATGAGCGTGATGGAAAACCTGCTGCTCGGGCCGCTCAAGGTGCAGAAGCGCGAACGCCTCGAGGCCCAGGCCCAGGCCGAAGCACTGCTGGCGCGGGTGGGCCTGCTGGACAAGCGCGACGCCTATCCGCGCCAGCTTTCCGGTGGCCAGCAACAGCGTATCGCCATTGTGCGTTCGCTGTGCATGAACCCGCAGGTGATGCTGTTCGACGAGGTGACCGCCGCCCTCGACCCGGAGATGGTCAAGGAAGTGCTGCAGGTGATCCAGGGCCTGGCCCGCGACGGCATGACCCTGTTGATCGTGACCCATGAAATGGCCTTCGCTCGCGCGGTGGCCGACCGCATCGTGTTCATGGAGGCCGGCAGGATCCTTGAACAGAGCCCCCCCGAGAGCTTCTTTACGAACCCGCAGACCGCACGCGCGCAGCAGTTCCTGGAGAAATTCTCCTTTGTCGAAAGCCTGCCCAAGACACCACACAAGGAACTGTCATGAAGACTGCCCACGCTTCAAAACTGCTGCTGTCGCTGTTCACCCTGGCCGTACTGGCCGGTTGCAACAAATCCGAAGCGCCGAGCAAGCCTGCCGCCAATGCTGCAGCGCCGGCCACCAGCTATCTGGAAACCATCAAGGCCCGCGACAAACTGATCGTCGGCGTGTTCACCGACAAGCCGCCATTCGGCTATGTGGATGAAAGCGGGCGCTATGTGGGCTTTGACACCGACATCGGTCGCGAGCTGGCCAAGTCGCTGCTGGGCGACGAGAACAAGGTCGAGTTCGTGGCCGTGGAGCCGGCCAGCCGCATTCCCTTCCTGCAGAGCGACAAGGTCGACCTGATTCTGGCCAACATGACCGTGACCCCGGAGCGCAAGGAAGCGGTGGAGTTCACCAACCCCAACCTGCGCGTGGCGGTACAGGCGCTGGTGCCCGAGGGCAGCGAGGTGAAGAAGCTCGACGACCTGGCGGCCAAGACCACCATCGTCACCACCGGCACCACGGCGGACATCTGGCTGACCAAGAACCACCCGGACTGGAAACTGCTCAAGTTCGAGAAGAACTCCGAGTCGTTGCAGGCGTTGGCCAATGGCCGTGGCGATGCGTATGCGCAGGACAACCTGATCCTGTTCAGCTGGTCCAAGCAGAACCCGGGCTACCGTGTGCTGGACGAGAAGCTGGGCGAGGAAGCGCCGATTGCGCCGGCGGTGAAGAAGGGCAACATCGAGCTGCGTGACTGGGTCAACAGCGAGCTGGCGCGCCTGGGCGAGCAGAAGTACCTGCTCAAGCTGTATGACCAGTACGTGCGCAAGGAGCTTAGCGACGACACCAAGCCGGAGAGCGTGATCGTCGAGGGCGGCAAATGGCAGGGCTGAGGCCCTGACACCGCGTCGCTCTTATCGCGGGTCAAGCCCGCTCCCACAAGGACCGTCGCTGTCTGTGTGGGAGCGGGCTTGACCCGCGATGGGCCGCCCCGCGGCCCCGCCTTCTCTCCGGCCACCGCCCTTGCCCCACCCCCCGCGTCTGCCCCAACGCCTTCTCCAGCACGATGCAGTTGCTCTGCGCATCCTGCTCCAGCGCCGCGATCAAACGTGATGCAGGCGACACCACCCACCCCTCGCAACGTCGGCGCTGTGCTCAATTGCCCCCAGGGCAAGCGGCACGCGGAACCCTGATCTACGCTAACAGTCGCATCTAGCAACTGCCCAGAACCCACGCAAGGAGCCCGCATGACGGTGTCGCCCCCCAACCTGATCGTCTGCCTGGGGCTTGCGCTGCTGCTTGGCTGCGGCGAGAAGAAAGCCGCCGCACCCGACCTGCCCAGGGTGGCGGTGCAACAGGTCAAGGCCGGCGACTTTGCAGCCTCCGTGACCCTCACCGGCGATGTTCAGGCACGGGTGCAGGCCGACCTGTCGTTTCGCGTGGGCGGCAAGATCATCGAGCGCAACGTCGACGTGGGCGATCACGTCAGCGCCAATCAGGTGCTGGCGCGCCTTGACCCCAAGGACCTGCAAACCAATGTCGACTCGGCCAAGGCCGAGGTCTTCGCCGAACAGGCTCGCGTGACCCAGACTTCTGCCGCCTTCGTGCGCCAGCAGAAGCTGCTGCCCAAGGGCTACACCAGCCAGAGCGAATACGACGCGGCCCAGGCCGCCCTGCGCAGCAGCCAGAGCGCGCTCAAGGCCGCCCAGGCGCAACTGGCCAACGCCCGCGAACAACTGAGCTACACCGCGCTGATCGCCGAGGCGCCCGGGGTGATCACCGCGCGCCAGGCCGAGGTGGGGCAGGTGGTGCAGGCCACCGTGCCGATCTTCACCCTGGCCCGCGACGGCGAGCGCGACGCGGTGTTCAACGTCTACGAATCGCTGCTGATGGCGCCACCCACCCAGCAGGCGATCATCGTCAGCCTGCTCGACGACCCCAAGGTGCAAGCCAAGGGGCACGTGCGTGAAATCACCCCGACGGTCTCGGCGCAAAGCGGCACGGTGCAGGTCAAGGTCGGCCTGAGCGAGGTGCCGCCAGCCATGCAGCTGGGCTCGGTGGTGAGTGCCACCGCCAGGGCCGAGGGCACCCCGAGCATCGAGCTGCCGTGGTCGGCGCTGACCAAGGATGTGCATGACCCGGCGGTGTGGCTGGTGGGCCAGGACAACAAGGTCAACCTGCGCAAGGTCAAGGTGCTGCGCTACCTCACCGGCAAGGTGGTGGTGGGCGACGGCCTCAAGGGCGGCGAAACCGTGGTGATTGCGGGTGGGCAGCTGCTGCACCCGGACATGCAGGTGGAAGTGGCAGACCCAGCCGATATCGGGGTGACGCAATGAGAACCCTGTGGCTGATGTTCGCTTGTGTGTTGCTGGCCGCCTGCGCCGATGACGAGCCGCCGCCCGAGCCGGTGCGCCCGGTGCTGTCCCAGGTGGTGCAGGCGCAGGACCAGGCGCGCCTGGGGCGCTTTGCCGGCTCCATCCAGGCGCGCTACGAAAGCACCCTGGGCTTTCGCGTGGGCGGGCGCATCGCCCGGCGCTGGGTGGATGTGGGCGCCACGGTGAAGGCCGGCGACACCCTGGCCACCCTCGACCCCACCGACCAGCAGAACCAGTTGCGTGCCGCCGAAGGCGACCTGGCCAAGGTGCAGGCGCAGTGGATCAACGCCCAGGCCAACGCCCGTCGTCAGCAGCAGCTGTTCGACCGGGGCGTGGGTGCCCAGGCCCAGCTGGACATCGCCCAGACCGACCTGAAGACTACCGGCGCCTCGCTCGAACAGGCCAAGGCGGCGGTCAACCAGGCCCGCGACCAGCTCGGCTACAGCACCTTGCAGGCCGACCACCCCGCCGTGGTCACTGCCTGGCAGGCCGAGGCCGGGCAGGTGGTCACCGCCGGCCAGGGCGTGGTCACGCTGGCGCGCCCGGACGTCAAGGAGGCGGTGATCGACCTGCCCGCAGGCCTGGCCGACGAACTGTCGGGCGAGGTGAAGTTCCTGGTGGCCGCGCAGCTCGACCCCAGTGTGAACACCAGTGCCGTGCTGCGCGAGATCGAGCCCCAGGCCGACGCGGCCACGCGTACCCGGCGCGCGCGCCTGACCCTGGCCGACACCCCCGAGGCCTTTCGCCTGGGCACGGCCATCAGCGTCACCCTGAGCTCGGCGATCCAACCGCGCAGCGAGCTGCCGTTGAGCGCCCTGCAGGAGGTCGACGGGCACACCCGGGTATGGGTCGTCGACCCGCAGCAGCATACGGTTTCATTGCGTGACGTGAAGGTCAGCGAGCGGCTGGACAACAGCGTGGTGCTCAGTGCCGGCCTGCAGCCGGGCGAGCGTGTGGTCACGGCGGGGGTCAACAGCCTCAAGCCTGGCCAGAAGGTAAAAATCGATGAGGAAGGCCCGCGATGAAAGGAAGCTTCAACCTGTCGGAATGGGCACTCAAGCACCAATCCTTTGTCTGGTACCTGATGTTCGTCGCGTTGCTGATGGGGGTGTTTTCCTATTTCAACCTGGGCCGTGAAGAGGACCCCTCGTTCACCATCAAGACCATGGTCATCCAGACCCGCTGGCCCGGCGCCACCCAGGACGAGACCCTGCTGCAGGTCACCGACCGCATCGAGAAGAAACTCGAGGAACTGGACTCGCTCGACTACGTGAAAAGCTACACCCGGCCCGGCGAGTCGACGGTGTTCGTCAACCTGCTCGACACCACCAAGGCTGGCGACATCCCGCAGATCTGGTACCAGGTGCGCAAGAAGATCCAGGACATCCGCGGCGAGTTCCCCCAGGGCATCCAGGGCCCCGGCTTCAACGACGAGTTCGGCGATGTGTTCGGCTCGGTATATGCGTTCACCGCCGATGGCATCTCGATGCGCCAGCTGCGCGATTACGTCGAGCAGGTACGTGCAGAAATCCGCGAGGTGCCGGGGCTGGGCAAGGTCGAGATGATCGGCCAGCAGGACGAAGTGCTGTACCTGAACTTCTCCACCCGCAAGCTGGCGGCCCTGGGCATCGACCAGCGCCAGGTGGTGCAGGCGTTGCAGGCGCAGAACGCGGTGACCCCGGCCGGGGTGATGGAGGCCGGCCCCGAGCGTATCTCGGTGCGCACCACTGGCCAGTTCGCCTCGGAGAAAGACCTGGAGCAGGTCAACCTGCGCCTGGACGACCGCTTCTATCGCCTGGCCGATATTGCCGAGATCAGCCGCGGCTACGCCGACCCGCCCACGCCGATGTTCCGCTACGACGGCAAGCCTGCCATCGGCCTGGCCATCGGCATGAAGAAGGGCGGCAACATCCAGGCCTTCGGCAAGCAGCTGCACGAGCGCATGGAGGCCGCCACCGCCGACCTGCCGGTGGGCGTGGGCGTGCACACCGTGTCGGACCAGGCGGTGGTGGTCGAGGAGGCCGTGGGCGGCTTTACCAGTGCGCTGTTCGAGGCGGTGGTGATCGTGCTGGTGGTCAGTTTCATCAGCCTCGGGGTGCGTGCCGGGCTGGTGGTGGCCTGCTCGATTCCGCTGGTGCTGGCCATGGTGTTCGTGTTCATGGAGTACAGCGGCATTACCATGCAGCGGATCTCCCTCGGCGCGCTGATCATCGCGCTGGGCCTGCTGGTGGATGATGCGATGATCACCGTGGAGGTGATGGTCACGCGGCTGGAGAAGGGCGAGAGCAAGGAGCAGGCGGCCACGTTCGCCTACACCTCCACCGCCTTCCCGATGCTCACCGGCACCCTGGTGACGGTGGCGGGTTTCGTGCCCATCGGCCTGAACGCCAGCTCCGCGGGCGAGTACACCTTCACCCTGTTTGCGGTGATCGCCGTGGCGCTGCTGGTGTCGTGGGTGGTGGCGGTGCTGTTCGCGCCGGTGCTGGGGGTGCACCTGCTCAGCGCCAAGGTCAAGGCCCACGACGCCGAGCCCGGGCGTATCGGTCGCGGTTTCAACCATGGCCTGCTGTGGTGCATGCGCCACCGCTGGATCACCATCATCGGCACCGTGGTGCTGTTCGCCCTGGCGGTGTTCAGCATGCGCTTCGTGCAGAACCAGTTCTTCCCGTCCTCGGACCGTCCGGAGATCCTGGTGGACCTCAACCTGCCGCAGAACGCCTCCATCGACGAGACGCGCAAGGCGGTGGACAAGCTGGAGGCGACCCTCAAGGACGACCCGGACATCGTGCGCTGGAGTACCTACATCGGTCAGGGCGCGATCCGTTTCTACCTGCCGCTGGACCAGCAGCTGGAGAACCCGTACTACGCCCAGCTGGTGATCGTGAGCAAGGGTCTGGAGTCGCGCGAGGCGCTCACGGCGCGCCTGAAGGAGCGCCTGCGCAAGGACTTTGTCGGCATCGGCAGCTACGTGCAGTCGCTGGAGATGGGCCCGCCGGTGGGTCGGCCGATCCAGTACCGGGTCAGCGGCAAGGACATCGACCAGGTGCGCAAGCATGCGATCGAACTGGCGGCGCTGCTCGATGGCAACTCCCATGTGGGCGAGATCATTTACGACTGGAACGAGCCGGGCAAGGTGCTGCGCATCGACATTGCCCAGGACAAGGCGCGCCAGCTTGGGCTGTCGTCCGAGGACGTGGCCAACCTGATGAACGGCATCGTCAGCGGCTCGCCGGTGACCCAGGTGAACGATGACATCTACCTGATCGACGTGATCGGGCGCGCGGTGGACAGCGAGCGTGACTCGCCGCAGACCCTGCAGAACCTGCAGATCGTCACGCCCAGCGGCACCTCGATTCCATTGCTGGCGTTTGCCACGGTGCGCTACGAGCTGGAGCAGCCGCTGGTGTGGCGGCGTGACCGCAAGCCGACCATCACGGTCAAGGCGGCGGTGCGTGACGAGATCCAGCCGACTGACCTGGTGGCGCAGCTCAAGCCGCAGATCGACGAGTTTGCGCGTAAGTTGCCGGCCGGTTATCAGGTGGCGACGGGGGGCACGGTGGAGGAGAGCGGCAAGGCCCAGGGGCCGATTGCCAAGGTGGTGCCGTTGATGCTGTTTCTGATGGCGACGTTCCTGATGATTCAGCTGCACAGTGTGCAGAAGCTGTTCCTGGTGGCGAGCGTGGCGCCGCTGGGGTTGATTGGCGTGGTGCTGGCGCTGATCCCCACGGGTACGCCGATGGGGTTCGTGGCGATACTGGGCATTCTGGCGCTGGCGGGGATCATCATCCGCAACTCGGTGATCCTGGTGACGCAGATCGATGCGTACGAGGCCGATGGGTATGCGCCGTGGGATGCGGTGGTGGAGGCCACGGACCATCGTCGCCGGCCGATTCTGCTGACGGCGGCGGCGGCGAGCCTGGGCATGATTCCGATTGCGCGGGAAGTGTTCTGGGGGCCGATGGCCTACGCGATGATTGGCGGCATCATTGTCGCCACGTTGCTGACCTTGCTGTTTTTGCCGGCGCTGTATGTGGCCTGGTACAAGATCAAGGAGCCGCAGCGCGAGTGATGGCCCGTTCGCTGGCCGGCCTGCCCCTGTAGGAGCCGGCCTTGCCGGCGAAAGCCGTTGCACGGTTCAAAGCCAGATGGCATCCCAGTGCGGATAGTCCCCGATGTTTTGCACGAGCCCGGCCCGTAGAGGATTGGCCACGATGTAACGTGCCACTGCCTGGACATCCTCATCCTTGCGCAGCGCGCGATCGTGAAAGCCGTGTTGCCAAAGACGACCTTTTCGATGGAATGTCTTGTTCACCAGGCAGGTACTGCGGGATTTGATCCTGCGCATCAGCGACGCCAAAGTGCCGTGTTGCAGTTCGATCAGCCAATGCAGGTGATCTGGCATTAGCACCCAGGCCAGTGACTTGGCCAGGCGCTGGTGCTGGGCGTACTGCAGTTGCTCGACCATCAGGCGGGCGATTTGGAAGTCGCTGAAAACCGGGTGCCGGTTCTCGACCACACTGGTGAGCAGGTACAGCCTGCCGGGTTCGGAGAACCGGCCGCGCCGCAGGAGGTGAGCGTTTGAACGATCCATGTCAGTTTCCTTGAAAGGTAGAGATTTCAAGGTAGCTGTGGCGTTGTTGGTGAGACGTATGGCTTTGGTTCTTAATGTGTTCGGCCTGGCCTCTTCGCCGGCAAGGCCGGCTCCTACAGGTAGGGCGTCGTCTGTAGGAGCCGGCGTTGCCGGCGAAGCAGTCGACGCTGCTCAACGCCTGGCCGTTTCATCCTGGCTGTGTGGGCAGTTATCGAAGGTGCAGAGTAGTTGGCTATTGATGTGTTCTGGCTGGCCTCTTCGCCGGCAAGGCCGGCTCCTACGGGTAGAGCGTTGTCTGTAGGAGCCGGCGTTGCCGGCGAAGCAGCCGACGCTGCTCAACGCCTGGCCGTTTCATCCTGGCTGTGCGGGCAGCTGTCGAAGGTGTAGGTAGTTGGTTATTGATGTGTTCTGGCTGGCCTCTTCGCCGGCAAGGCCGGCTCCTACAGGTAGGGCGTCGTTTGTAGGAGCCGGCGTTGCCGGCGAAGCAGCCGACGCTGTCCAACGCCTGGCCGTTTCATCCTGGCTGTGCGGGCAGCTGTCGAAGGTGCAGGTAGTTGGTTATTGATGTGTTCTGGCTGGCCTCTTCGCCGGCAAGGCCGGCTCCTACGGGTAGGGCGTCGTCTGTAGGAGCCGGCCTTGCCGGCGAAGCGATCATCGCTTGTTCAACCCCCGCGCCAACCGGTCCCCGCCCAGCTGGATCAACGCCACCAGCACCACCAGCATCACGATCACCGTCAGCATGATCTGGCTGTCGAAGCGCTGGTACCCGTACCGGTACGCGATGTCCCCCAACCCTCCGGCACCAATCGCACCGGCCATCGCCGACGAATTGATCATGGTCACCAGGGTGATGGTGAAGCCGCCCACGATGCCCGGCAGCGCCTCGGGCAACAGCACATGCCAGACGATGTGCCAGCGCCGGCACCCCATCGCCTGCGCCGCCTCGATCAGCCCGTGATCCACCTCGCGCAGGCTCACCTCGGCAATGCGCGCAAAAAACGGTGTGGCCGCAATCGTCAGCGGCACCACCGCCGCCCACACGCCATACGTGGTGCCCACGATCAGCCGCGTGAACGGGATCAACGCCACCATCAGGATCAGGAACGGTATCGAGCGGAACAGGTTGACGAACGCCCCCAGCACGCGGTTCACCAGCGGCGCCTCGTAGATGCCGCCCTTGCCGCTGGTCACCAGGATCACCGCCAGCGGAATGCCCGCCAGCAACGCGATCAGCGACGACACGCCCACCATCAGCAGGGTGTCGAGCACTCCCTGCAACAATCGATCAAACCACATAGCCCAGCACCTCCACCTGCGCCGCCCACTGGCGCGCCCGTTCGATCACCTGCGCATGCCCGTGCGCCGAGTTGGCCACCGACACCACCAACTGCCCCAGCGCACGTTCCTGGATCGGTTCGATACCGCCCTGCAGCAGGCTCACCTGGCCGCCCAGCAACGCGAACAGCGTCGACAGTTCCGGTGCCTCGCGGTCGCGCCCGCTGACGCGCAGGCGCAGTACCAGCGCGGCCTGCGCATTCGGCGCCTCGGGCAGCAGGCGGGCCTGCAGGTGCTGCGGCAAGGCTGGCTGCAGCGGCGCCAGCAAGGTCTTGCTGACCGCGTGCTGCGGGTCGCCGAACACCTGCCACACCGCCCCCTGCTCGACGATGCGCCCGCGCTCGAGCACCACCACGCGATGGCAGATATCGCGGATCACCGCCATCTCGTGGGTAATCAGGATGATGGTCAGGCCCAGGCGCTGGTTGATGTCGCGCAGCAGCGCCAGAATCGAGCCGGTGGTCTCCGGGTCCAGCGCCGAAGTGGCCTCGTCGCACAGCAGTATCTGCGGGTCGTGCACCAGCGCGCGGGCAATCCCCACGCGCTGCTTCTGCCCGCCCGACAACTGCGCCGGGTACACCCCGTGCTTGTCCTGCAGGCCCACCAGCTCCAGCAGTTCGGCCACCTTGCGCTGGCGCTGGGCCTTGGGCACGCCGGCCACCTTCAGCGGCAGCTCGATGTTCTGCCACACGGTCTTGGCCGACATCAGGTTGAAGTGCTGGAAGATCATGCCGATGCGTCGGCGCAACGCCACCAGGTGGTCCTCGTTATGCTCGCCGATATCGACCTGGTCGATCAGCACCCGGCCGCTGCTGGGTTGCTCCAGGCGGTTGAGGGTGCGGATCAGCGACGATTTGCCGGCGCCGCTGCGGCCGATGATGCCGAAGATCTCGCCGCGCTGGATGTTCAGGTCGATGTCCGCCAGCGCCGCCGTGGCCTGCCCGGGGTAGGTCTTGTTGACGCCGATCAGGCGCACTTGCGCGCTGCTCAACTCAGGGTGCAGCGCGTGCCGTGGCGCGGGCTGCGCAGGTGGGCTGGGGTGCGCCGTCTGGCGGGCGGTGGCAGCACTCATCTCAGCTCTCCCAGCCCGGCTGGTAGAGCTTGCCGTAGGCTTTGTCGAGGGCTGCGCGTACCACCGGCGAGTGCTGGTAGATATCCACGAACCTGGCCAGGCGCGGGTCGTCCTTGCTCTGCGGGCGGATCACGAACTGGATCACGTATTCCTTGTGCTCCACGCCGTCGAACATCAGTGCCGAACCTGCATCGAAGGTGTTGGCCAGGCGGATGTAGTGCGGGTAGCCCTGCACCAGGTCGGCGTCGTCATAGGCACGTACCAGTTGCACGGCCTCGACCTGCAGGATTCTGAGCTTTTTCGGGTTGGCGACGATGTCGTCCTCGGTGGCCTTGTAGCCCACCCCTGGCTTGAGCGTGATCAGGCCGGCCTTGGCCAGCAGTTGCAGGCCGCGTCCGCCGTTGATCGGGTCGTTGGCGATGGCGGCGGTGGCGCCCTGGGGCAGCTCGTCGAAGCTTTTGTACTTTTTCGAGTACAGCCCGACATTGTTGATGATGCCCGGTGCATACGGCACCAGCGTCGAGCCCGCCGCGGCGTTGGCGTTTTCCAGGAACGGGATGTGCTGGAAGTAGTTCACGTCGAGGTCGCCGGCGGCGAGGCTGACGTTGGGCGCGATCCAGTCGCTGAACTCCACCAGTTCCACCTTGAGGCCCTGCTTCTTGGCCTCGTCCACGGCCGCTTCCAGGGCCGGGGCGAAGGCTGCGGTGGTGCCGACCTTGAGCGGTGCATCGTTGGCATGGGCGCCACCGATCAGGCCGAGGGCCAGGGCCAGGGCCGCGACAGGGCGGGCCAGAAATGTCTTAAGCATGCGGTTGCGCTCCAGTCGGGTTGAGGGTGCGATAGCCCGCGCCGGTATGGTCGGCGGGCAGGTGCGGGCCGGCGGCGAAGAGTTTTTCGCGCAGGCTGCCGTCGGTGTAGGCGGTCTTGTACGAACCGCGACGTTGCAGCTCGGGGATCACCAGATCGATGAAGTCCTCATAGCTTTCCGGGGTGACGGTGCGGGCCAGGTTGAAGCCGTCCAGGCCGGTCTCCTCGACCCAGCGCTCCAGTTCGTCGGCAACCTGGGTCGGCGAGCCGACCAAGGTGATGTAGCGCCCGCCCAGGGCGTGCTGGTCGAGCAGCTTGCGCCGGGTCCAGTCGTTGTTCTGCAGGTGCTTGGTGGCGGACTGGATGGCGTTGCTCTTGACGTACTGGATCGGCTCGTCCAGTTCGTATTCGGCAAAGTCGATGCCGGTGGAGCTGGCAAAGTGCGCCACGCCGGCCTCGGGGCTGGCATGGCGCAGGTACTCGGCGTGCTTGGCGCGGGCCTGCTCCTCGGTGCGGGCCACGATCACGGTGAGGCCCATGAACACCTTCACCGCGTCGCCATCACGCCCGGCCGCCGTGGCCGCGGCGCGCACCTTGTCGACCTGGGCGCGGGTCGCGGCCTTGTTCTGGCCACTGATGAACACGCATTCGGCATGCTGCCCGGCAAACGCCAGGCCACGCTCGGAGGCGCCGGCCTGGAACAGCACCGGGGTGCGCTGTGGCGACGGTTCGCACAGGTGATAACCCTCCACCCGGTAGAATTCGCCGTGGTGCTGCACCTTGTGCACCTTGGCCGGGTCGGCGTACACGCGCTGTTCGCGGTCATTGCGCACGGCGTCGTTTTCCCAGCTGCCTTCGAGCAGCTTGTACAGCACCTGCAGGTACTCGTCGGCCTGGTCGTAGCGCCGGTCATGCTCGGGCTGCGCGTCCAGGCCCATGGCCTTGGCCGCGCTGTCGAGGTAGCCAGTGACGATGTTCCAGCCCACCCGACCATTGCTCAGGTGGTCGAGGGTCGAGAGCCTGCGGGCGAACAGGTACGGCGGCTCGTAGGTGAGATTGGCGGTGAGGCCGAAACCCAGGTGGCGGGTGACCGCGGCCATCGCCGAAACCAGCAGCAGCGGGTCGTTGACCGGCAGCTGGATGGACTCCTTGAGGGGCACATCGACCGACTGCTGGTACACGTCGTACACCCCGACGATGTCGGCGATGAACAGGCCGTCGAACAGCCCGCGCTCGAGCAACCGCGCCAGGTCGGTCCAGTACTCGAGGGTCTTGTACCGGGTCGAGGTGTCGCGCGGGTGCGTCCACAGGCCGTGGTTGATATGCCCCACGCAGTTCATGTTGAAGGCGTTGAGCAGGATCTTCTTTTTCGCCATCAGATAGTGCCCCGCAACGGTGGGTTTTCATCGTTGAGGTAGAAGTTGCCGATGGCGTGGTACTTCCAGCGCACCGGGTCGTGCAGGGTGTGCACGCGGGCGTTGCGCCAGTGGCGGTCCAGGCCGTGTTCGGCCAGGGTGGCCTGGCTGCCGGCCAGTTCGAACAGCGTGCTGCCGGCGGCCAGGGAGATCTCGGTACTGATGGCGCGCGCCTCGGCCACGGCGATGGAGGCCGCCGCGACGGTGTCGGCATTGGTCTCGGCCTGGGCTCGGTCGAGGTATTCGCCAGCGCGTTCGAGCAAGGCTTCGGTGGCATGCAGGCGGATCGCCAGGTGACCGAAGGACTTGAGCGTCAACGGGTCGTCGACTGCCTTGTCGATGCCCGAGTCGATCCATGGCCGGGTGCGCGTGCGCACAAAATGCAGGGCATCTTCATAGGCGGCGCGGGCGATGCCGGTGTCGATGGCGGCGTGCAGAATCTGCGCCAGCGGGCCGACCGGGGTCGGGCGCTCGAAGGCGCTCTGGAACGGCACCACATCGTCGGCCTCGACACGCACGTTGTCGAACACCACCGAGCCACTGCCGGTGGTGCGCTGGCCGAAGCCGCTCCAGTCGTCGATCACGTCGAGCCCGGCGCTGTCGGCGGGCACGAAGGCCAGCTGTTGCACGCCCTGTTCGTCGATCACCGAGGTGGGGATGCGCTGCGCGTACAGCGCGCCAGTGGCGTAGAACTTGCGGCCGTTGATGCGGTAGCCGTCACCGTCACGGGTGAGGGCGGTGGTGCGGTCGTGGGCGGTCTTGGTGCCCAGTTCGGCCAGGGCGTTGCCGAAGCGCCTGCCGGCCAGCACCTCGGCGTACAGGCGTGCCTGCTGCTGCGGGCTGCCGTTCACGCGCAGCACTTCAAGGGCGTAGAAGTGGTTCTGCGGTATCTGCCCCAGCGAGGCGTCGGCCTGGGCGATACGGGCGATGACCTTGGCCAGGGTGACGTTGGACACGCCCGCGCCACCGAAGGCTTTCGGCACGCTGATGCCCCACAGGCCCGAGCGCGAGAACAGCGCCAGTTCCGGGTGCGGCAGGCGGCGTTCGCGGTCGCGCTCGATGCTGTCGCGGCGCAGTTGTTCGGCAATCTGTTCGGCAGTTTCCAACGCCTGGGCATCAGAAGAGATGACCGCCACGAGATTGTGCGGTTGCGGCAATAGGCTCATGAGAGGGCTCCAGTGGTCTGGTCAGATCCAGGAATGCCGGGCAGGCAGGGTCGCGTTGAGGTGGTAGGCGCCCACGGCGTGGTACTTCCAGCGCACCGGGTCGTGAAGGGTGTGCACGCGGGCGTTGCGCCAGTGCCGGTCGAGGTTGAACTCGGCCAGGGTGGCGCGGCTGCCCGACAGCTCGAACAGCTTCTCGCTGGCCTGCAGGGCAATCTCGGTGGTCAGCACCTTGGCTTCGGCCACGGCAATCGAGGCACGTGCGGCAGCGGCGGCATCGATGGGCGCGGCGTTGACCTCGTCGAGCACGCGCGCGGCGCGGCCGAGCAGCGCCTGGGCGGCATGCAGTTCGAGGGTCAGGCGGCCGATGTCGGCAATCACATAGGGGTCGTCACTGGCGCGATCGACCTTGGCGTCGACCCACGGCCGCGCGCGTTCGCGCACGAAGCTGATCGCATCGGCCACTGCGGCCTCGGCGATGCCGGCGTCGATGGCGGCCTGCACCAGCTGCGAGGCGGCGCCCTGGATGTTGGGGCTGTCGGCCTGGCGCCAGTTGTCGAGCACCAGCTCCGCGTCCACCGGCACTTCGTTGAGCAGCACCGTGCCGCTGGCGGTGGTGCGCTGACCGAAGCCGGACCAGTCGTCGACGATACGCAGGCCCGGGCTGCCACGGCGCACGAAGGCCATGACCTGGCGCCCGTCGTCGTTCAGGGCCTTGACTGCCACCCAGTGGGCGAACAGCGCGCCGGTGGAATAGAACTTCTGCCCGGTGAGCAGAAAGTGATCGCCCTGGCGCACGGCGCGGGCCTTGAGTTCGAGGGTGTTCTTGCTGCCGCGCTCGGGGCCGGCATTGCCGATGCGCCAGCCGTCGAGCACCGACTTGAACAGCAGGTGCTTCTGGCGTTCGTTGCCGGTGTTCTTGACCTGCTGGAGGATGCCGAACTGGTTCTGCGGGATCTGCCCCAGGGCCGGGTCGGCCGCACTGATGATGCGGAACACCTCGGCGATGGTGGCGAAGGAAACGTCCGGCCCGCCGTGCTCGCGCGGGATGCTGATGCTGCCCAGGCCGCTGCGGGTGAACTGCTCGATCTCGGCCCACGGCAGCTTGCGCTGCTGGTCGCGGCGGGCGGCCTGCAGGCGCGCGGCGGCGGCCAGTTCATGGGCGGCCTCCAGGGCCTCTGCGTCATTGCGCAGGACCTTGGCCGGCAGCAGTAATGGGGCGTTGTCCAGATCGCTGTGGACTGCGTCGTGTACCAAGCTGGACATCAGTACCGCTCCTTGGCTGCACTCAATGCCCTGGCGTTGCGCACTGGGGTGATTGTGTTCCTGACCATACCTACCTCACGTATTGGAAACGTCGCCGTGATCGATATGGGCGACAGAAATGCGCTGGTCCGGTGGTCCGGTCTATATACCCTAAGCGTGTATAAAAATTAAATAAACTAACCTTTAGGAATATGCATAGAAGTGCCTCCGCGGCCCTTGGCCGAACACCCGCAGGCGCACGGCCGGGGCCCACTGCGAGCAGTTGCCGACCTTGTCCAGAATGCAGTAGCTGGCGTCCAGGTGCTCGTCGTTGCCGGCTTCCAGCAGCACTTGGGGCGGGATCAGGCCCTGTATCGGGCAGCCGATACCGTCGCTGGGCAGTGGCGCCAGGTCGATGCGCAGGTCGGCCCAGCGCAGGGTGATCGCATCGCCTTCGGCCATGTGCCGGTACGGCGCGATGTTGAACGGTACACCCTGCCCGCAGCGGCTCAGATCCAGCCCTTGGCGCAGCAGCCGGCCAGGCAGGTGCAAGGGCGTCAGGTGCGGGTTCTCCGGGGTGGTCACGTAGCCGCCGGGGCAGTTCAGCTTGACCGCTACCTGCAATGGCGCGGAGCGTCGCGGGTGCTGGCCGGGCTGGAGCAGGCGGTAGTGCAGGGTGTTGAGCCCCGGGTAGAGCATCTGCCTGGGCACGGCGAGGGCGATCGAGGTGCCGGGCTCGCCGGCGCGCAGTAGATGCGCGGCCACGTAGCGGTTGCCCCAGAACAGCTCCAGCAGGTCGCCGGCCTGCAGGGTCGGTGCGGTCTGGATGCTGGCTTGCAGGTGGCTGGCGGTGTGCACGCCAATGCCATGGGGCGCGATATGGAGCAGGGCGGGGGGCGGCAGTTCAGATCCTTTGGCTGCGCGGTGCATGGTCCGTTTCCTTGTGCGGGTGGTGGCACGAGGCTTTGGTTATTGGCTGGATCGGCAGGTGAGTCAAGGTGCCCGATGGCCGTGACCGGGCAGTCGGCAGCGCTTCAGAGCGGTCCTACCCGAAGCGGCATGGGGGCTGTGGATAAACTCGGATTTGTCTGTGCTCGGGCGGCAGATAAAAATATAGGGTTGACATTAGGTTATTCTTGAATGAGTGTGTGTCCACGATTCATGGACTGTGGACAAAAATCTGGCCATGCTTAAAAGTCAGGATTTACTGTTGATGTTCAAGATCGCCAGCCTTCATGCGCAGGATGCTCTGTCGGGCTCCTCGAGTATTGCCTGGGGGGGGTTGTCTTCCATTGATCTTCTCGACGAAGACTGTGTGCAGGAGCCACAGGCCATTTCGACTCCGCCGCGTGATGAATTGTGGAGCGACATATCGGTCACGATCAAACGCATCATCGATGCAGAGTCATTCGGCTGGGTCGGGTGGCAGGCTGTTGACGATACTGTCTCAGTGAAATCAGAGGTGAGTTGGGCGGACCGCTATACCGTCAGGGCACTCTCTGGTGCGCTGGGGCTCAGCAAGAGCGAAATCTCGAATTCGTTGGCTCGGTGCCGAGAGGCCGGGCTGGTAAAAAACGATTATGAAACGTCGTTGCCCAAGGTTAACCGACTTGCTTTGCTGCGCATCACCGAGCATGCCCTCAAGTACTTCTTTCCAGCCAGAATCGGGACGCTGGTGCGGGGTATTCCCACAGGTTTTTCCGCTCCGGTGCTTTCCAGGCATCTCAAAAGCGCTGGCAGTGTCATCTATGTATGGCCCGACCCGCAGGGGACCGAACGGGGGCAGGCTGTCGAGCCGCTGTACAAGAGCGTGCCTGCAGCGGTGAAAGCTGACCGAACGCTTTACCACTATATGGCGCTGGTGGACTCCATCAGGATGGGTGGGCCACGCGAAGTCGAAGTTGCCGTTCAGCTTCTCAAAAAAGGTATGAGTCTTTGAATTCCGCCTCTGAACATAACTACGCGATGTTGAGTGCTGTTGCTGAAGGCTTGGGCGATGAGCTCTTGAAGGAGGTCGCTTTCGTGGGCGGCTCTACCACCTGGCTGCTGTGCACAGATGACATCGTGTTGGACGATATCCGCAGTACAGATGACGTTGACCTGGTCATTGAACTTGGCGGAATTGCCGATTGGGAAAGGCTGACCGAGCGCTTGGCGATTCAGGGTTTCAAGATCACAGCAGAGCGGAGCGATGTGACTTGCCGGTTCGTGTTCAATGACGTGACAGTCGACGTTATGCCGTCTGTCGAGGCGGTTCTGGGTTATGAAAACCGTTGGTTTGTAGACGGCCTGGCGAACGCCGATATCGTCACTCTTCCCAGCGGAATCGCAATAAAAATATTCAAGCCGGCATATTTTGTCGCCACAAAACTTGAAGCCTTCAAAGGCCGTGGCAACGGTGATGCTTTCCACAAGGACGTCGAAGATATCGTTCTTGTGGTGGATGGTCGCGAGCGGTTGCTGGAGGAGGTGGCCCAGGCAGATCACGTGTTGCGCGCGTATATTGCGTCCGGCATTGCCGCGTTGCTGGGCATTGCTTCATTTGAGTATGTCATCGAAAGCCTGCACTCAGTTCGTGCGAACCCAGGCCGCGGAAAGCTGATTCATGACCGCCTGAAGCAGCTGAGCAACGTCGCGTGATCTTCTTTTCTCGGACTGTGAAAGGACAGGCCAGAGAGGATAACCGTGATGCGCTGGGCGCTTTGTTTGATGGGGTTCGTGGTGTTTTCGTCATAGCCGATGGTACGTCCAGGCCCGGAAGTGGCGACTTGGCGCGCACACTGACCAATCATCTGATCAATGATTACCAGAACAGGCTGGCGCAGGGTTTTTCTGATTCGAGCCGTGAGTCCGTTGCATTGCTGCTCCGGGGGCTGATGCAAGACGCACACGCTTCACTTTATTCCAATGGGTTTGAAGGATCGGCCAGTTACCTGGTCGCTGTCGTTGTTGCAGGTTTTCTTGCCGTTGCCTATGAGGGTGACTGCTGCGCTGGCGTAGTGATGTCTGGCGGCACTGTCAGTTGGCTCACTGCGCCTCACTGCCTTGCTAACTGGCGGCGAGATCGCAGCCACCGGCAACTGGCAACGGACTCGGGCCGACATCACATAAGCCGCTGTTTCAAAGCGAGAAAACAGCCTGACCCGGAAATCGTCACCAGGGCGATGGGAAAAGGTGAAAAGCTGGTGTTGGCAACGGATGGATTCTGGGCTGATCTGAGTGACATGGTTCAGGCTCGATTGCTTGAGGCCGATTGGACCGCCGCTCCCGAGGTTGATGACGATGCAAGCTGGATCGTCGTGCAAATGCCTGCCTGAAGCTTCGAGCAGAATTCGGCGATTTAGACGTGGCCCTGCGCGCCGAGAAACTTGCCCAGAAACTGGCGTGTGCGTTCTTCCTTCGGCGCGGCGAACAGGGCCTTGGCCTCGCCCTGTTCGACGATCACGCCCTTGTCGAAAAAGATCACCCGGTTGGCCACGTCGCGGGCGAAGTTCATTTCGTGGGTGACGATGATCATGGTGCGGTTTTCCTGGGCCAGGCCGCGAATGGTCGCCAGCACCTCGCCCACCAGCTCGGGGTCCAGCGCCGAGGTGGGTTCGTCGAACAGGATCACCTGCGGCTCCATGGCCAATGCCCTGGCAATGGCCACGCGCTGTTGCTGGCCACCGGACAGGCGCCGCGGGTAGGCATCCTCCTTGCCCGCCAGGCCGACCTTGGCCAGCAGCGCACGGCCCAGGGCCAGGGCCTTTTCGCGTGGGGCCTTCTTGACCACCAGCGGCCCCTCGATGACGTTCTCCAGGGCGGTGCGGTGCGGGAACAGGTTGAAGTTCTGGAACACGAAACCGACCTGCTGGCGCAAGTGGCGAATCAACGTGGCCTGCTTGGCCAGCGGGCGGTCGCCGTCGATCTCGATGTCGGCCACTCGAATGCGTCCGCTGCTGGGGGTCTCCAGCAGGTTCAGGCAGCGCAGGAAGGTGGTCTTGCCCGAGCCGCTGGGGCCGATGATGGCGATCACTTCACCGGCCTCGACCTTCAGGCTGATGTCGTCGAGCACGGTCAGGCCGTTGAACTGCTTGCTCAGGCGGGTGACTTCGATCATGCCTCAGGGCTCCAGGTCATGGCGGTTGACCCGCGCTTCCAGACGGTTCTGCAGGTGGGCCAGCGCGCTGGCCAGCACCCAGTAGATCAGGGCGGCGGCCAGGTACATGGTGAAGATCTCGAAGGTGCGTGCGGTGATCAGCTGGGCCTGGCGGAACAGCTCCGGCACCTGGATGGTGGCGGCCAGCGCGGTATCCTTGACCAGCGAGATGAAACTGTTGCCCAGCGGCGGCAGGGCGGTGCGCGCTGCCTGCGGCAGGATCGCGCGGCGCATCGCCTGGCCGCGGGTCATGCCGATGCTGGCGGCGGCCTCCCACTGGCCGCGGTCGATGGAGCTGATCGCGGCGCGCAGGATTTCACAGGCATAGGCGGCCATGTTCAGGGAAAACCCGATCAGCGCCGCAGGCAGCGGGTCCAGCTCGATGCCCAGCTGCGGCAGGCCGTAATAGATCATGAACAGCTGCACCAGCAGCGGCGTGCCGCGAAAGAACGACACATAGACCCGCGCCGTCCAGCTCAGCAGCTTGATCGCAGACAGGCGCATCAGCGCCAGGCCGAAGCCAATCAACAGGCCGAAGAACATCCCACCCAGGCTCAGGAACACCGTGAAGTAGGCGCCCTTGAGCAGAAAGGGCGCGCTGTCCAGGGCCAGCTGCAGGCTCTCTTCGATCATTGCGTCACGTCAGCACTGAAATACTTCTCGGAAAGCTTTTTCAGCGTGCCGTCGGCGCGCAGTTTGTCGAGGGCCTTGTTGATCGCGTCGAGCAGTTCCGGCTCGCCCTTGCGCATGGCCACGCCGGCTTCCTGGCGCGAGAAGGCGTCGCCGGCGGCGATGGTGTCCTTGGCTTTTCTGGCGTATTCCAGTGCCGCCAGGCGGTCGATCAGTATGGCGTCGATGCGGCCCACGCGCAGGTCCTGGAACTTGCTCGGGTCATCGTCGTAGGTCTTGATGATGGCCTTGGGCACGTTGTCCTTGAGCCATTGCTCGTAGTTGGTGCCCAGGCCCACGCCCACCTTCTTGCCGGCCAGGTCCTGTGCGGTCTTGATGGTGTCCTTGTTCTTGGTCAGCACCAGGGCCTGGATGCCGGAAACGGTGTAGGGCTCGGAGAAGTCGTATTTCTTCTTACGCTCGTCGGAGATGGTCACCTGGTTGACCACGATGTCCAGACGCTTGGATTCAAGGGCGGCGAGGATGCCGTCCCACTTGGTCGGCTGCAGCCTGGCCTTGACCCCCAGCTCCTTGGCCAGGGCCTCGGACAGCTCGACCTCGAAGCCGGTCAGCTTGCCGTCGGTGTCGACGAAGCTGAATGGCGGGTAGGTGCCCTCCAGGCCGACACTGATGCTGCCGCTGTCCTTGATCTTCTGCAATTGCTCGCCGGCGACCGCCTGGCCAAGCAGGCCCAGGCCAAGTACCAGGGCAGCCCCTGTGCCCAGCAACTGTTTACCGAATACGGAAATCGTCATGACTGGCCCCGCTGATATCAATTAAGCCGTTATTGGTTGACTGCTCCAGACCTCAGGGTAGGCGAATAATGCAGGTGCCCCACCGGTATGCAGAAAAATCAGCGGGCCGTCGTCGAAACGCTGGCGCGCGATGCCGTCGAGCAGCCCGGCCATGGCCTTGCCGGTGTACACCGGGTCCAGCAGCAGGCCCTCGTGGCTGGCCAGCAGGCGGATGGCGGCCAGGGTGCCGGCATTCGGTTCGCCGTAGCGCGGCGCGAAGTACTCGTCCCACAGCTCGACCTTGAAGGCGTCAGGGAGGTCGATGCCCAGCAGCTCGGCGGTGCGTTCGGCCAGGCCCTGCACCTTGGGGCGCTGGGCCTCGTCGCTGCGCGACACGGTCACGCCGATCAGCGGCAGTTGCGGCAGCGCTTGGGCCAGCGCCAGGCCCAGGCCGCTGTGGGTGCCCGCACTGCCGGAGGCCAGCACCACCCCGGCGAAGGTCTGCCCGCTGCGGGTGATCTGCTCGGCCAGCTCCAGCCCGGCGCGCACATAGCCCAGGGCGCCCCGCGCATTGGAACCGCCAATCGGCACGATGTAGGGCTTGCGTCCGCTGGCATGCAGGCGCACGGCCAGCGCCTGCAACTGGTCATCGGCATCGTCGAGGTTATCCACAAGCTCGACCCTGGCGTCGAACAGCTCCAGCAGCAGGCGGTTGCCGTTGTGCTGGTAGGCGGGGGAGTCGGTGCCGATGGGGTTTTCCAGCAGGGCCACGCAGCCCAGGCCCAGTTGCGCGGCCAGTGCTGCGGTCTGGCGCACGTGGTTGGACTGGATGGCGCCGGCGGTGATCAGCGTGTCGGCACCGCTGGCCAGCGCGTCGGCGGCCAGGTACTCGAGCTTGCGCAGCTTGTTGCCGCCCAGGGCCAGCGGGGTGAGGTCGTCGCGCTTGATGTAGATGTCGCGCCCGGCCCAGGCCGACAGGCGTTCGAGCCGGTGCAGCGGGGTGGGTGCATCGAGCAAGGGCAGGCGTTTGAAGCGTTCGAGCTGGTGTTCGATCATGGCATCGGGCTGACTGGGGAAACTTCGACTATAGGCAGCCGTGGGCGTCTCTTCCACTGGGCCGGCTTATGCCGGATTTATAGCCAAAGTGCATAAAGGGATATTTTTTCCGCCGTGGCCATTTGCCGTAAAGTGATCCGCAACAAGGCGGCCACCCCCTCCACAAGCCGCCGCCGCGTCAGGAGAGACAACCGTGAGCGACAACGCGCAAACAGGCCATTGGCAGTTGCAAACCCTCGTCAGCCAGCTGCGTTCAGCCCGTGACCAATGGCGCAGCCGCAATGGCCGCAGCAGTGGCGAGCAGGGCGGGCGCGAGCTGCCCTCGCGCGAGGCGATGCGCCAGATTCTCGAGCAGCTGTGCGGCGCGCTGTTCCCCATGCGCCTGGGCCCGGTGGACCTGCGCGAAGAGAGCGAAGACTTCTATGTGGGCAACACCCTGGACGCGGCGCTGACCGCATTGCTGGCCCAGGCGCGCCTTGAGCTGCGCTACGCCGCGCGCCAGGGCAAGGCCGAGTCGCTGGAGATTGACGCCCAGGCGCTGCGCCTGATCCAGGATTTCGCCGCCGCCCTGCCGGGCCTGCGCACGTTGCTCGATACCGATGTACTGGCGGCCTATCACGGCGACCCGGCGGCGCGCAGCGTGGACGAGGTGCTGCTGTGCTACCCCGGCGTGCTGGCAGTGATCCACCACCGCCTGGCGCATCACCTGTACCGCGCCGGGCTGCCGCTGCTGGCGCGCATCAGTTCGGAGCTCGCGCATTCGGCCACCGGCATCGACATTCACCCCGGCGCGCAGATCGGCCCGAGCTTCTTCATCGACCATGGCACCGGTGTGGTGATCGGCGAGACGGCGATCATTGGCGAGCGGGTGCGTATCTACCAGGCGGTGACCCTGGGCGCCAAGCGGTTCCCGGCGGACGAGTCGGGGCAGTTGCAGAAGGGCCAGCCGCGCCACCCGATCGTCGAGGACGACGTGGTGATTTACGCCGGCGCGACTATTCTGGGGCGTATCACCATCGGCAAGGGCTCGACCATCGGCGGCAATGTGTGGCTGACCCGCAGTGTGGCGGCAGGCAGCAACCTGACCCAGGCCAATCTGCAGCATGATGATGGGACGCAGAAGTAAGGAACTTTCCTGGGAGCGCCAGCCTCTGTAGGAGCCGGCCTTGCCGGCGATCGAGCGCGTAGCGATCGCCGGTTGCCCATGCGCTGATGCGGGCCTGATCCATTTTTCGCCGGCAATGCCGGCTCCTACAGGGTCGCGCACCGACCCCATCCATGTTTAACTTGAACGCTCGTTCAACTTAAACGGTGGTCCGCTGCCGGTGTTCAACAGGAGGAAACCCTTTGCTGAACCCGTACAACTCAACCCTCACACACCCCCGCGAGGTGCACACGCAATGAGTGCACCGTCTTCGAATACCCCCAGCACTATCCGCATGAACCCCCCGGTGTTCTATTTTGCCGCCAGCTTCATCCTGCTGTTCGGCCTGGCCGTGATCAGCAACCCGCAGGTGGCCGGTGAATGGCTGCTGGCGGCGCAGAACTGGGCCGCCAACACCGTGGGCTGGTACTACATGCTGGCGATGACCCTGTACCTGGTCTTCGTGGTGGTCACCGCCTTGTCCGGCTACGGCAAGATCAAGCTCGGTGCCGACCACGACGAACCCGAGTTCAGCTACCTGTCGTGGGCCGGCATGCTGTTCGCCGCCGGCATCAGCATCACGCTGTTCTTCTTCTGCGTCTCCGAACCCCTGACCCACCTGCTGCAGCCGCCCCAGGGCGAAGCCGGCACCGCCGAGGCCGGGCGCCAGGCGATGCAGCTGCTGTTTCTGCACTGGGGCCTGCATGGCTGGGGCGTGTTCGCCTTCGTGGGCATGGCGCTGGCCTACTTCGCCTACCGCCACAACCTGCCGCTGGCGCTGCGTTCGGCGCTGTACCCGCTGATCGGCAAGCGCATCAACGGCCCCATCGGCTACGCGGTGGACGGCTTCGGCATCATCGCCACGGTGTTCGGCCTGGGCGCCGACATGGGCTTTGGCGTGCTGCACCTGAACTCGGGCCTGGACTACCTGTTCGGCATCCCGCACACCCAGTGGGTGCAGGTGATCCTGATCAGCCTGATGATGGGGGCCGCGGTGGTGGTGGCCATCGCCGGGGTCGACAAGGGCGTGCGGGTGATGTCCGACATCAACATGGTGCTGGCCTGCGCACTGCTGCTGTTCGTACTGTTCGCCGGGCCTACCCAGCACCTGTTCAACACCCTGATCCAGAACCTGGGCGACTACCTGGGCGCGCTGCCGCGCAAGAGTTTCGACGTGTACGCCTACAACGAACCGAGCGACTGGCTGGGCGGCTGGACGGTGTTCTACTGGGCCTGGTGGATTGCCTGGGCGCCGTTCGTCGGGTTGTTCATCGCACGGATTTCCCGCGGGCGCACCATCCGCGAGTTCGTGTTCGGCGTGCTGCTGATTCCGCTGGGCTTCACCCTGGCGTGGATGTCCATCTTCGGTAACAGCGCGATCCTGCAGGTGCTCAATGGCGCCACGGCGCTGGGGCAGTCGGCGCTGGAAAACCCCTCGATGAGCCTGTACCTGCTGCTGGAAACCTACCCGTGGAGCAAGGTGGTGATCGCGGTCACGGTGTTCATCAGCTTCGTGTTCTTCGTCACTTCGGCCGACTCGGGCACGGTGGTGCTCTCGACCCTGTCGGCCCGTGACGGCAGCCCGGACGAGGACGGCCCCAACTGGCTGCGGGTGTTCTGGGGTGCGATGACGGCGCTGGTGACCAGCGGGCTGCTGTTTGCCGGCAGCATCGACTCGCTCAAGTCGGCGGTGGTGCTGACCTCGCTGCCGTTCTCGGTGATCCTGCTGGCGATGATGTGGGGCCTGCACAAGGCGTTCTACCTGGAGTCGCAGCGTCAGATCGCGCAGATGCACTCGCTGGCACCGTTCGCCAACTCGCGGCGCGGGCGTGGCGGCTGGCGGCATCGCCTGAGCCAGGCGGTGCACTTCCCCTCGCGGGACGAGGTGTACCGGTTCATGGATGACGTGGTGCGCCCGGCGATTGCCGAGGTGACCGACGTGTTTGCCGAGAAGGGCCTGAATGTCATCACCCAGGAAGACCCGAGCAACGACAACGTGAGCCTGAAGATCGGCCATGGCGAAGAGCAGCCGTTCATCTACCAGGTGCAGATGCGCGGCTACTTCACGCCATCGTTCGCACTGGCCGGGCTGGGCACGCAGGAGTTGAAGAACCGGCGCTACTACCGCGCCGAGGTGCACCTGAGCGAAGGCAGCCAGGATTACGACCTGGTGGGCTACAGCAAGGAGCAGATCATCAACGACATCCTCGACCAGTACGAGCGTCACCTGCAGTTTTTGCACATGGTGCGTTAGGGCTGCCGGCCCCTTCGCCGGCAAGGCCGGCTCCTACAGGGGCCGGATTTGCCGGCGAATGCCTCCCTCTTGCCAGCTACGCCCAACGGGGTGTTTTCATACCTTGATTCGTACCACGTAGTACGTAATTGATGGCCGCGGCGCACCGCTTCAAAACGGCTTGTCGCCCAGAATAGTCGCCCGATGCATTACCCGCCGCTGCGGTCGGTAATCGTCCACCGCGTAATGCTGCGTTACGCGGTTGTCCCAGAACGCCACGTCGTTTTCCTGCCAACGCCAGCGGATGGTGAACTCCGGGCGCGTGGCGTGGGCGAACAGCAGTTTCAGGATCGCCTCGCTCTCGGCCTCGCCCAGTTCGTTGATGCGGGTAGTGAAGCCTTCGCTCACGAACAGCGATTTGCGCCCGCTCACCGGGTGCGTGCGGATCACCGGGTGCGACAGCGGCGGGTTGTTGCGTCGCGCCGCTTCCCAGCGCGCCAGGTCTTCGGAGGTGTTGCCAAAGCGCTCCAGCGGAAACGACTTGGTGAAGTCGTGGGTGGCGGTCAGCCCGTCGAGCAGCTGGCGCAGCGGCGCCGACAGTGCCTCATAGGCGGCAATGCCGCTGGCCCACAGGGTGTCGCCACCATAGGCCGGCAACTGCTTGGCGCTGAGCACCGCACCCAGCGCTGGGGTGGGCAGAAAGGTCACGTCGGTATGCCAGATGGCGTTGTCGCGTACATCGGTGACGGCCGTGTCGAGCACCAGCACCTGTGGCGTTTCGGGCACGTTGGGGTAGATGGGGTGAATGTGCAGATCGCCGAAACGCGCGGCAAAACTGGCCTGCTGCTGCGGGGTCAGCGGCTGCTCGCGAAAGAACAGCACCTGGTGCTGGAGCAGCGCCTGCTCCACGGAGTCACGGTGTTCACGGCTGATCTCGCGGGTCAGGTCGATGCCGCTGATCTGGGCGCCGAGCGCGGCGCTCAGCGGGGTAATGGTCAGGCTCATGTCGGTCTCTTTGTGCAAGTCTCAATGGCTCTGGCCATGCCAGGGCACCAGCTTGCGCTGCAGGGCGCGCAAGCTCATTTCCAATGCGAAGGCGATCAGGGCAATCACCAGAATGCCCAGCACCACCACGTCGGTCACCAGGAACTGCGCGGCTGACTGCACCATGAAGCCCAGCCCGCTGGTGGCGGCAATCAGTTCGGCGGCCACCAGGGTCGACCAGCCCACGCCCAGGCCGATGCGCACGCCGGTAAGAATGTCGGGCAGCGCGCTGGGCAGGATCACGTGGCGAATCAGTTGTGCCCGGGTGGCCCCCAGCGACTGTGCGGCGCGCAGCCTGGCCGGGTCGACGGTGCGTACGCCGGTGGCAGTGGCGATGGCGATCGGGGCGAAGATCGCCAGGTAGATCAGCAGCACCTTGGACAACTCGCCGATGCCGCACCAGATCACGATCAACGGCAGGTAGGCCAGCGGCGGGATCGGCCGGTAGAACTCGATCAGCGGGTCGAAGATGCCGCGGGCAATACGGTTGTGGCCGATGGCGATGCCGATCGGGATCGCGGTCAGGATCGCCGCGCCCAGGGCCAGGCCGATACGCTGCAGGCTCGCGCCCAGGTGCTGCCACAGGGTCGATTCCATGTAGCCCTGGGTCATCAGTAGCCAGGCCTTGCCCAGCACCGCCTCGGGCGAGGGCAGAAACAGCGGCTCGATCCATTCGGCGGCGGTCACCGCCCACCAGGCCAGCAGCAGCGTGGCCAGGGTCAGTACGCTGATCCAGCGTGTGCTCAGGCTGCGCCGCACCTTCACGGGCACCGCTGCAGCAGCGGCAGGTTTGGCCGTTACCGGCAGGTCGAGGCTGCTCATGCGAGCTCCTTGCGCGGGGTGGCGCTGCGTTGGGAGAACACCCGCGACAGTACGTGCTCGCGGGTTTCGATGAAGCGTGGGTCGGACTTGATCGCGCGTGCCGATTCGCCTGCGGCGTAGCGCTGGCCGAAGTCCAGTTGCAGGCGCTCGACGATCTGCCCCGGGTTGGGCGCCAGCAGCACCAGTTCGGTGGCCAGGAACACCGCCTCCTCGATGTCGTGAGTAATCAGGAACACCGGCTTGGCGGTGCGTTGCCACACCTGCAGCAGCAGTTCCTGCATCTGTTCGCGGGTGAATGCATCCAGGGCGCCGAACGGCTCGTCCATCAGCAGGATGCGCGGGTCGGCAGCCAGTGCACGGGCCAGGCCCACACGCTGCTTCTGCCCGCCCGACAACTGCCAGATACGCCGGCTGCCGAAGTCGGCCAGGTCCACCAGGGCGAGCATTTCGCGGGCCCTGGCTTCACGTTGTGCACGGGGTACGCCGGCCAGTTCCAGGCCGAAGCCGACGTTGGCCAGTACGTCCTGCCAGGGCAGCAGGGCGTCGTCCTGGAACACCACGCCACGGTCGGCGCCGGGGCCCTGCACCGCTTGGCCATCGAGGGTGATGCGCCCGGCGCTGGGGGTGACGAAGCCGGCGATCAGGTTGAGCAGCGAAGTCTTGCCGCTGCCGGAAGGGCCCAGGGCCACCAGCAGCTGCTGCGGGCCCAGGCTCAGTGAGATGTCGGCCAGTACGGGTTCGGCAGCGCCGGGGTACTGTGCGCTGATGCGCTCCAGTTGTAGCAGGGCCATGAAGGGGCTCCGGTGTCAGTTGGTGATGAACTGGGCGCTGACATAGGGCGCGTAGTCCGGCAGTACCGCGTCGACCTTGCCTTGTTCCTTGAGGAAGGTGGCGGTGTCGGTGATGGCCTTGGTGGTCGGTGCGCCCAGGGCCGCGACCTGGTCGGCGGCCAGCGGGAACACGTTGCCCTGCAGCAGGCCTGGAATGTCCGCTGCCTTGGCGCCGGAAAGCTTGACCAGCTTGTCGACGTTGGCCTTGTCGGCCAGCCAGGCTTGCGGGTTTTTGCGGTAGTCGGCGTAGGCGTCGAGGGTGACCTTGGCGAAGGCCTTGACGATCTCGGGGTGCTTGGCGGCGAAGTCCTTGCGCACGATCCAGGCGTCGAAGGTCGGCGCGCCTTTTTCGGCCAGCTCGCCGGAGGTGATCAGCACCTTGCCGTTTTCCTTGGCCACGCCCAGGGCTGGGTCCCATACGTAGGTGGCGTCGATGTCGCCGCGCTTCCAGGCGGCGATGATCGCCGGTGGCGCGAGGTTGAGGATCTGCACCTTGGACGGGTCGATGTTCCACTGTTTGAGTGCGGCCAGCAGGCTGTAGTGGCCGGTGGACACGAACGGTACGGCGATCTTCTTGCCGATCAGGTCCTGCGGCGAGTTGATGCCGCTGCCCTCGCGAGCCACCAGTGCCTCGGCGGCGCCGATCTGGGTGGCGATCAGGAAGGTTTCCACCGGCAGCTTGCGGGTGGCGGCGGCGGCCAGGGGGCTGGAGCCCAGGTAGCCGATCTGTACGTCACCGGAGGCGACGGCGGTGATCACGTCGGCGCCGCTGTCGAACTTGCGCCAGTCGATGCTGGCCTTGCTGGTCTTTTCATAGGTGCCATCGACCTGGGCCACCTTGGCCGGATCGACGGTGGTCTGGTAGGCCACGGTCAGGTCGGCGGCCTGGACGAAGAAGGCGGCACCGGCCAGGGCCAGGGCGGTGAACAGGCGCAGCGGGGCAGGCAGGGTCATGGAAAACTCCTCGTCAGGCGGGTAGGCGGTGTGGATGACGAGAAGACTAGTTGATCTAAGAATGCCGAAATAAATAACTTTTTGGCATTATCTTAGGAGTCATTGGCTGGATGACCCGGGTCAAGGTGGTCGCTGCCAGGGTGGTGAACAATCGCGGGCTGCCGGGGCAATGAGGAAGATGATCGATATAAAAAATATCTTTTTAAGAAGATATGGGAATTAGCTTATGGGCTATCCTGCAAAACGCTGAAATAATCGGACTATATTCCGTAATAATCTGAAAAATTCACAAAATTGTCTTTTTTGATTTATAGGATTGTCATTATCCTTCGCACCCAAGGCCGGCGCCTTAGACCAAAGTAGTGAAACGACTGGTTACGATTGACTTATCAGTCACGCTTTGGTGCTAATCGCCAATCGTCTTTGGAGCGGAACGACAGAGTCTGCCCATCAAGCGACACACAAAAATTAGAATCGAAAGGAGTGATGCATGAACAAGTCCAGCCTGGCACTTGCCGTGGCCGTAGGGGTACTGGCCCAGCAAGCGGGTGCAGCCGGTTTTGTGGAAGACAGCAAGGCGAGCATCACTGCGCGCAACTTCTACATCAACCAAGACAACCGTGATGGCACCGCCAAACCTTCCAAGCAGGAAGAATGGGGCCAAGGTTTCATCTTCAACTTCAGCTCGGGCTTCACCGAAGGCACAGTCGGCTTTGGTGTCGACGCCATCGGCCTGGCCGGTTTCCGTCTGGACTCGGGTAAAGGCACCCACTACAACCCAACCAGCTCTGCCAAGGGCGGCCTGGTGTTCCCAACCGACGGCGACGGCCGTGCGGTCAACGAATTCAGCAGCGTGGGCCTGACCGGCAAGGTCAAGATCTCGAAAACCGTCGCTCAGCTGGGCACCCTGCAGCCAAAACTGCCAGTCGTGACCTACAACGACGGTCGTCTGCTGCCGCAGACTTTCGAAGGTGGCCAGATCACCTCGAACGAAATCGACAACCTGACCCTGATCGGCGGCAAGCTGGAACATGCCAAGGGCCGTAACTCGACCAACAACGAGTCGTTGAGCATCGCCGGCTCCAACGCCGCCAGCGGAGGCAAGCGCAGCAACGGCTTCTACTACGCCGGTGCCGACTACAAGGTCACCAAGGACCTGTTGGCGCAGTACTACTACGGCAACCTGGACGACTTCTACAAGCAGCACTTCCTGGGCCTGACCCACACCCTGGCACTGCCAGTGGGTAGCCTGAAGTCCGACCTGCGCTACTTCTACAGTGATTCGGACGGCAAGAACGGCAGCACCGAAGGCCGCCTGGCCGGCTACCGTGCCTCCGGCTACCAGAACAACGGTGAAGTCGACAACCGTACCTGGAGCGCCAAGTTCACCTACAGCCTGCAAGGCCATGCCTTGAGTGCCGGCTACCAGCGCGTCAACGGTACCAGCGACTTCCCGTTCCTGAACCAGGGCGACGGTGCGACCAGCTACCTGATCACCGACGTGCAGATCGGCAAGTTCCAGCGTGCCGGCGAGCGCACCTGGCTGGCGCAGTACGCCTATGACTTCGCTGCCATCGGCGTGCCTGGCCTGACCACCTCCGTAATCTACCTCAAGGGCGACAACGTCAACGCGCCGGGCAGTGACCGTTCCGAGTGGGAACGTGACTTCACCCTGGGCTATGTCGTACCGGAAGGTACCCTCAAGGGTCTGGGCCTGGCCTGGCGTAACGCCTCGCTGCGTTCCGACGCGGTCAACCAGCGCGACCAGGACGAAAACCGTCTGATCCTCAGCTACACCTACAGCTTCCTGTAAGGCCTGGCTGAACGAAAAGCCCCGCCGTGTGCGGGGTTTTTTTTGCCCGTGAATTGATAGGCTTTTCAGTTATAAATAAATCGATATTTATTCTTTTTAACCTTATGCACAGGCAGGCTACAGTGAGGTCATAAACAACCCAGCCAAGGAGCCGCACCATGAGCCTCAGACTCGGCGATATCGCCCCCGATTTCGAACAGGATTCCAGCGCGGGCAAGATCCGCTTCCACGAGTGGCTGGGCGACAGCTGGGGCGTGCTGTTCTCGCACCCCGCCGACTTCACCCCGGTGTGCACCACGGAACTGGGCTTTACCGCCAAGCTCAAGGACCAGTTCGCCGAGCGCGGGGTCAAGGCCATCGCGCTGTCGGTCGACCCGGTGGACTCGCACCACCGCTGGATCGAAGACATCAATGAAACCCAGAACACCCTCGTCAACTTCCCGATCCTGGCCGACGCCGACCGCAAGGTGTCGGACCTGTACGACCTGATCCACCCCAACGCCAGCGACACCCTGACGGTACGCTCCCTGTTCGTGATCGACCCGAACAAGAAGATCCGCCTGACCATCACCTACCCGGCCAGCACCGGCCGCAACTTCAACGAGATTTTGCGGGTGATCGATTCGTTGCAGCTCACCGACAACCACAAGGTCGCCACCCCGGCCAACTGGCAGGACGGTGACGAGGTGGTGATCGTGCCGTCGCTCAAGGACGAAGAGGAAATCAAGCGGCGCTTTCCGAAGGGCTACCGGGCGGTCAAGCCGTACCTGCGCCTGACCCCGCAGCCTAACCGTTGAATGTTTTGATGTAGCCACAGCAGGGCATTTCGGGGCCGTTTCGACGGCCCTTTTTTTATGTCCGCGCGGGCCTCTTTCGCCGGCAGGGCCGGCTCCTGCAAGGTTGCACTGCCCCCTGTAGGAGCCGGCCTTGCCGGCGAAGCTCTTATAGTTCCATATAGAATAAACAAATGAAAAAATATGATTTATTGGTATATATGCCGAGCTGTTATGGTCACTCCACTCCAGCGAGATCCAATCTCGCGGCCCTCTAGAACACGATCAAGGAAGTGCTCCAATGCTGGTTGTTTCTCTCGGCGGTAGTCCCAGTCTGCGTTCGCGCTCCGGCGTCCTGCTCGACCGCGCGCGGCAATGGCTGAACAGCCAGGGCGTGGAAGTGGTGAGCTTCCAGGTGCGCGATTTCCCCGCCGAAGACCTGCTGCACGCACGTTTCGACAGCCCCACGGTGCAGCACTTCCTGCAACTGGTAGCCCAGGCCGACGGCCTGGTGGTTGCCACCCCGGTATACAAGGCGTCCTTCGCCGGTGCGCTGAAGACCCTGCTCGACCTGCTGCCCGAGCGTGCGCTGGAACACAAGGTGGTTCTGCCCATCGCCACCGGTGGCAGCATCGCCCACATGCTGGCGGTGGACTACGCGCTCAAGCCGGTGCTCTCGGCGCTCAAGGCCCAGGAGACCCTGCAGGGGATCTTCGCCGACGACAGCCAGATCGCCTACGGCGAAGGCAGCGCCGCCGCCCAATTGGCGCCGGTGCTTGAGCAGCGTCTCAACGAATCGCTGGAACTGTTTCACAGCGCCCTGGCGCGCCGCCCCAAGCCGGTGGCCCCGGGCCTGCTCAACGAACGTCTGCTCAGTGCTCGCTGGAGCATCTGAAGCGCTACACCGGCTTTACCGTCTTACCCCACCTTACTCGCCCGCCAACGGGCAAGCAGGTGCAGCCTGAACCCCCACAGCAAAAAGGAGAGCGCTATGCGCACTGTCGTTTTGCGTCGCGGTCTGGTCGCTCTGTTTGCTGCGGCTGTGTCCTTCGGCGCCATCACTCAAGCCCAGGCCGAGAGCCTGCGCATCGGTTACCAGAAGTACGGCACCCTGGTGCTGCTCAAGGCCAAGGGCTCCCTTGAAAAGCGCCTGGCTGCCCAGGGCGTGCAGGTGCAGTGGACTGAATTCCCCGGCGGCCCGCAGCTGCTCGAGGGCCTCAACGTGGGCTCCATCGACTTCGGCGTGACCGGCGAAACCCCGCCCGTGTTTGCCCAGGCCGCCGGTGCCGACCTGCTCTACGTGGCCTACGAGCCACCGGCCCCCACCAGCGAGGCGATCCTGGTGCCCAAGGGTTCGCCGATCCAGTCGGTGAAGGAACTCAAGGGCAAGAAGGTCGCCCTGAACAAGGGCTCCAACGTGCATTACCTGCTGGTGCGCGCCCTGGAAGACGCCGGCCTCAAGTACACCGACATCACGCCGGTATTCCTGCCGCCAGCCGATGCCCGCGCCGCGTTCGAGCGTGGCAGCGTCGACGCCTGGGTCATCTGGGACCCGTACCAGGCCGCCGCCGAGCAGCAGTTGCAGGCACGCACCCTGCGCGATGGCAGTGGCATCGTCGACAACCACCAGTTCTATCTGGCCACCCGGCCCTATGCGCAGCAGCACCCTGAAGTGATTGCCGCGCTGGTGGACGAGGTGCGCGCGGTGGGCGAGTGGTCCAAGGCCAACCCGCAGGAGGTCACCGACCAGGTGGCGCCGCTGCTGGGCCTGCCGGCCGACATCACCCTGACCTCGGTCAAGCGCCAGGGCTACGGTGCGCATTTCCTGACCCCGGACGTGGTCACCGCCCAGCAGAAGATCGCCGACACCTTCCATACCCTGAAGCTGATTCCCAAGCCGCTGAGCATCAAGGATGTGATCTGGACGCCACCGGCCAAGGTCGCCACCGCGCCTTGACGTTCGACCGCACCGGGGCGCCGCCCCGGCTTGCGCCACCCCTTAGGAGACAACTCCAATGAGCCTCAATGTTTTCTGGTTTCTGCCAACCCACGGCGACGGTCATTACCTTGGCACCGCCGAAGGTGCTCGCGCTGTCGATCATGGTTACCTGCAACAGATCGCCCAGGCCGCCGACCGTCTGGGCTTCGGTGGCGTGCTGATCCCTACCGGCCGCTCGTGCGAAGACTCGTGGCTGGTGGCCGCGTCGCTGATTCCGGTGACCCAGCGCCTGAAGTTCCTGGTGGCCTTGCGCCCGGGAATCATCTCGCCGACCGTGGCGGCACGCCAGGCCGCGACCCTCGACCGCCTGTCCAATGGCCGTGCGCTGTTCAACCTGGTGACCGGTGGCGACCCGGAAGAGCTGTCCGGCGACGGCCTGTTCCTCAGTCACGAAGAGCGCTACCAGGCCTCGGTGGAATTCACCCGCATCTGGCGCCGCGTGCTGGAAGGCGAAACCGTCGACTACGATGGCCAGCACATCAAGGTAAAAGGCGCCAAGCTGCTCTACCCGCCGGTGCAACAGCCACGCCCGCCGCTGTACTTCGGTGGCTCGTCGGAAGCGGCGCAGGACCTCGCCGCCGAACAGGTCGAGCTGTACCTGACCTGGGGCGAGCCACCGGCCGCCGTGGCCGAGAAAATCGAACAGGTGCGCGCCAAGGCCGCCCAGCAGGGCCGTAGCGTTCGTTTCGGTATCCGCCTGCACGTGATCGTGCGCGAGACCAACGCCGAGGCCTGGCAAGCGGCCGAGCGCCTGATCTCGCACCTGGACGACGACACCATTGCCCGTGCCCAGGCCTCGCTGGCGCGCTTCGACTCGGTGGGCCAGCAACGCATGGCTGCGCTGCATGGCGGCAACCGCGACAACCTGGAGGTCAGCCCCAACCTGTGGGCCGGGGTCGGCCTGGTGCGTGGCGGTGCCGGCACCGCGCTGGTCGGCGATGGCCCGACCGTGGCCGCACTGGTCAAGGAATACGCCGACCTGGGTATCGACACCTTCATCTTCTCCGGTTACCCGCACCTGGAAGAGTCTTACCGCGTTGCCGAACTGCTGTTCCCGCACCTGGACATCCAGCGCCCCGAGGCCCCGGCCGGTGCCAACTACGTAAGCCCGTTCGGTGAGATGGTCGCCAACGACATTCTGCCCAAAGCCGCGGCCAAGGCGTGAGGATCGAAGCATGAAACGATCCTCCATTCCCTTGTCGCATCGCCTGGCGCCGTGGGCCCTGCCCGTGCTGCTGCTGGCGGTGTGGCAGCTGGCGGTCAGTGCCGGTTGGCTGTCGACGCGCATCCTGCCGGCGCCGAGCGCGGTGCTCAGTGCCGGCGTAGAGTTGGTGCGCAGCGGCGAAATCTGGACCCACCTGGCCATCAGCGGCTGGCGCGCCGCGGTCGGCTTCGTGATCGGCGGCAGCATCGGCCTGGCGCTGGGCTTCATCACCGGCCTGTCGAAGTGGGGCGAACGCCTGCTCGACAGCTCGGTGCAGATGATCCGCAACGTGCCGCACCTGGCGCTGATCCCGCTGGTGATCCTGTGGTTCGGCATCGACGAGTCGGCAAAGATCTTCCTGGTGGCCCTGGGCACCCTTTTCCCGATCTACCTGAACACCTACCACGGCATCCGCAATGTCGACCCGGCGCTGGTGGAAATGGCCCGCAGCTATGGCCTGAGCGGTTTTGCGCTGTTTCGCCAGGTGATCCTGCCCGGTGCGCTGCCCTCGATCCTGGTGGGCGTGCGCTTCGCGCTGGGCTTCATGTGGCTGACCCTGATCGTGGCCGAAACCATCTCGGCCAACGCCGGCATCGGCTACCTGGCGATGAACGCCCGCGAATTTCTGCAAACCGACGTGGTGGTGCTGGCGATCGTGCTGTACGCCGTGCTCGGCAAGCTCGCCGACCTGGCCGCCCGTGGCCTGGAGCGTGTATGGCTGCGCTGGCACCCGGCCTATCAAGTCAGCAAGGGAGACGGCGCATGACCGTGCTCAAGGAACAACCGCCACGGCTGCTGCGCGGAATACCGCTGGCCGTGCACAAGCTGCAAAAGACCTTTGGCCAACGTCAGGTGCTGCGCGACATCGACTTGCACATCCCGGCGGGCCAGTTCGTTGCCATCGTCGGCCGTAGCGGCTGCGGCAAGAGCACCCTGCTGCGTCTGCTGGCCGGGCTCGACCAGCCCAGTGCCGGCGAGCTGCTGGCCGGTTCTGCGGCGCTCAGCGATGCCCGCGAGGACACCCGGCTGATGTTCCAGGAGGCGCGCCTGCTGCCCTGGAAGAAAGTCATCGACAACGTCGGCCTGGGGCTTACCGGCAACTGGCGTGAGCGTGCGTTGCAGGCGCTGGAGGCGGTGGGCCTGGCAGACCGGGCCAACGAGTGGCCGGCGGCGTTGTCCGGTGGGCAGAAGCAGCGCGTGGCCCTGGCCCGTGCGCTGATTCACCAGCCGCGCCTGCTGCTGCTGGACGAGCCGCTGGGCGCACTGGATGCGCTGACCCGGATCGAGATGCAGCAACTGATCGAGAACCTGTGGCGCAAGCACGGCTTCACCGTGTTGCTGGTGACCCATGACGTCAGCGAAGCGGTGGCGGTGGCCGATCGGGTGATCCTGATCGAGGACGGCGAGATCGGCCTGGACCTGCTGGTCGACCTGCCGCGTCCGCGGGCACGCGGCTCGCATCGCCTGGCGGCGCTGGAAACCGAAGTGCTGAACCGTGTCCTGTCGGTGCCGGGCACCCCGCCCGAGCCTGAACCTGTAGCACCTTTGCCCACGCAACTGCGTTGGGCCCATTGATCTTTCGTCTTTAAAAGGAAACCTGCACATGACCATCAAAGCGATCAACGTACGTAACCAGTTCAAAGGCACTGTGAAAGAAATCCTGGAAGGCCCAGTACTGTCGGAAATCGACGTGCAGACGGCATCGGGCATCGTCACCTCGGTGATCACCACCCGTTCGGTCAAGGAGCTGGAACTGGTGGTGGGCAGTGAGGTGATTGCGTTCGTGAAGTCGACTGAAGTGTCGATCGCCAAGCTCTGAAAAAGCTTCGCCGGCAAGGCCGGCTCCTACAGGTTTACAGCGGACCTGTAGGAGCCGGCCTTGCCGGCGAAAGGGCCGTCAGCGTTTGGGCAGAAAGGGCGGCAGATACAACCCCAGGTACGCATCGAACACCCGCATTCCTTCCTCCGCCATGCGCGGGGTGATCTGCCCGTGCAGCTGCACCGAACGGGCATACACCCGGTCTCCCAGCTCCATCGCCAGGGCAAACACATCCACATCGTCCGGCAACGCCGGCAGCCGGAAGTGCTCGGCAAACAGCTTGTGCATCAGGTCGCCCAGCTCGATATCGTGCTGGCGGTCGGCCTGGGTCACTTCGCTCAGCCCATGCTGCGCCAGAATCAGCTGGCGCGCCGCCGCATCCTGGTTGTAGATGCTCAGCATGCGCTGCTCCACCAGGCGCGACAGGTCGCCCCAGTGCTGCAGGCTGCCAGGCTCGATCGGCGCCTGCAGGCAGGCGCGAAAGGCGCTGTGCACATCCGCCGTCAAGGCTTCGAGCAGCGCCGGCACACTGGCGAAGAAGTGGTACACCGACGAGGGTGGGATCTGTGCGCGTTCGGCCACTGCATAGATCGACAGGCTGGCCACGCCTTCGCTGGCCAGCAGGTCGCGTGCGGCGGCCAGGATCGAGTCGATCCGGGCCTGGCTGGCAGCGCGCGGTTTGCGGGGCGTGGCTGCACGGCTCATGTCAGTTGCTGATCGCCAGGATGCTGGCCTGGTAGGCGCCCACGAACAGGTCGAAATCGACCACGTCCTCTTCGCGCTCCAGGGTGGCCTGGGCCTCCAGCGATTCACGCGCCAGGGCCTCGAAACGCTGCTGCGCCTCGCTGCTCAGCGGCGTGCCGCGCAAGTAGTCGGCATGCGCCTGGCTCTGGCGCAGGGAGAAGCGGCTAAAGCTCTCCTTGTGCTCGGTCATGCTCGCCAGCACCTGGGCCGACGGCGTCAGCGACGGGTCGCTGACCTTGGCCGCCTGCGCGGCCAGGGCCTTGGCGTGCTCGTCGCTGGCGTGGCTGCGGTCGAGCAGTTCGGCCAGCGGGGCGATACGTTGCAGTAGCTCGTCGGCCCACTGCTTGAGCGCGACCGGCTGGCCGTCACGTTGCAGCTCCAGGCCAGGCTTGCGGCCCTGCTTGACCACGCTGAGGAAGTTGCTGGTGCACTGGCCGCACTCGCCATTGTCCAGCAGCGGGCTCTGCTCCAGTGCGCAGAACAGCAGGAAGGCGTCGAGGAAGCGCGCTTCGGTGAGGTCGATGCCGGTGGGCAGGAACGGATTGATGTCCAGGCAGCGTACTTCGATGTACTGGATGCCGCGGGCCATCAGCGCCTGGATCGGCCGCTCGCCGCTGTAGGTCACGCGCTTGGGGCGGATGTTGGAGTAGTACTCGTTTTCGATCTGCAGGATGTTGGTGTTCAGCTGCACCCACTCGCCATCCTTGTGCGTGCCGATCTCGACATACGGCGCATAGGGCGTGGCGACGGCCTTGCGCAGGCTGTCGGTGTAGCTGGCCAGGTTGTTGTAGCACGGCGTCAGGCCGGCCTGGGCGTTGCTCTGGTAACCCAGGTCGCTCATGCGCAGGCTGGTGGCGTAGGGCAGGTACAGGGTGTCGGCATCGAATTGTTCGAGCTGGTGCGCGCGGCCGCGCAGGAAGCCTGCGTCCAGCGCCGGGGAGGCGCCGAACAGGTACATCAGCAGCCAGCTGTAGCGACGGAAGTTGCGGATCAGTGCGATGTACGCCGACGACTGGTAGTCGCGGTCGTCGCCCGCCTGGCCTTCGGCCTGGCGCAGCAGCGGCCAGATCTGTTCTGGCAGCGAAAAATTGTAGTGGATGCCGGCAATGCATTGCATGGTGCGCCCGTAGCGCAGGGCCAGGCCCTTGCGGTACACGTACTTGAGCTGACCGATGTTCGAGGTGCCGTACCAGGCGATCGGGATGTCTTCCTCGGCCGGCAGCGGGCAGGGCATCGACGGGCTCCACAGGTATTCGTTACCGAGCTTGCTGTAGGCGAAGCGATGGATGTTCTCGAGGCTTTCGAGGGTCTGGGCAGGGTCGGCCAGGGCAGGGGTGATGAACTCCAGCAGCGACTCGGAATAGTCGGTGGTGATCTGCTCGTGGGTCAGGGCCGCGCCCAGGGCTTCGGGGTGCGGGGTCTGGGCCAGACGACCGTCCTCGGTCACGCGCAGGCATTCACGCTCGATGCCGTGCAGGCACTGCTTGAGCAGGGAGAGGTTGTCGCCCTGGCCGAGCAGGCTCAGGCGGCGGTTGAGAAGTTCGCTCAAGATGGATTCCTTCACGCGTCAGTCGCCCCAATATGGGGGTGGAAACGACGGTCTACAAGGGTGGACAGAGGAACTGGCGTGGTCGCCTGGTTTTCGCAGGGTTCCGGCAGTGCCCGCGCACTGCCGAAAGTACCGCACATTGGGCGTTTGCGGCTAGAGCACGGTGAAGGTGCCCTGGGCCCTGGCCATCAGTTTTTCGCCTTGCAGCACGTCGGCATCGACCACCAGGATGCGCCGCCCGGCCTGCAGCACGCGGGCCACGCACAGCACCTCGCCCTCGCTGACCGGACGCAGGTAGTTGATCTTGCATTCCACGGTGACGCTCTGCTTGTCGAAGCCATGGGCGCTGGAGCAGGCCAGGCCCATGGCGATGTCGACCAGGCTGAAGATCGCCCCGCCATGCAGCTTGCCGCCGCGGTTGCGCAGGTGCGGCTCAAGGGCCAGGGCCACCTCGGCAACGCCCTGGTCGAGGCGTTGCAGGCGACAGCCGAGCAGTTGGCTGAATGCGCTGCGCACCTGCTCTTCGGGCAGGTCGTTCACTTCTTCTTCAACTGCTTGGCGTTGGCGAACAGCGAGGCCATGGCGTTGTTGGCCGGGGCCGGGGTCTCCTTGGCGCGTGCCGGCTGCTGCTGGCGCGGTGCCGAGCCCGGGCGGCTGCCGCGGGCGCCGTCGATTTTCTCGCCCGGGGTGTCGCCCATGCGCATCGACAAGCCCACGCGCTTGCGCGGAATGTCCACTTCCATGACCTTGACCTTGACCACGTCGCCGGCCTTGACCGCTTCACGCGGGTCCTTGATGAACTTCTCCGACAGCGCCGAGATGTGTACCAGGCCGTCCTGGTGCACGCCGATGTCGACGAAGGCACCGAAGTTGGTCACGTTGGTGACCACGCCTTCGAGGATCATGCCCAGTTGCAGGTCCTTGAGGTCTTCGACGCCTTCCTGGAACTCGGCGGTCTTGAACTCGGGGCGCGGGTCGCGGCCGGGCTTGTCCAGCTCTTGCAGGATGTCGGTGACGGTCGGCAGGCCGAAGGTTTCGTCGGTGAATTTTTTCGGGTCCAGGCGCTTGAGAAAGCCGCTGTCGCCGATCAGCGAGCGGATGTCGCGGTCGGTGTCGGCGGCGATGCGCTGTACCAGCGGGTAGGCTTCAGGGTGCACCGCCGAGGCGTCCAGCGGGTTGTCGCCGTTCATCACGCGCAAGAAGCCTGCGGCCTGCTCGAAGGTCTTCTCGCCCAGGCGGCTGACCTTTTTCAGCGCGGCGCGGGTCTTGAAGGCACCGTTGGCATCGCGGTGTGCCACGATGTTCTGCGCCAGGGTGCTGTTGAGGCCCGAGATGCGTGCCAGCAGCGCCACCGAGGCGGTGTTGACGTCCACGCCCACGGCGTTCACGCAGTCCTCGACCACCGCATCCAGGCCACGGGCCAGCTTGAGTTGCGACACGTCGTGCTGGTACTGGCCCACACCGATGGATTTGGGGTCGATCTTGACCAGTTCGGCCAGCGGGTCCTGCAGGCGACGGGCAATCGACACCGCGCCGCGGATCGACACGTCCAGGTCGGGGAATTCCTTGGCCGCCAGCTCGGAGGCCGAGTACACCGAGGCGCCGGCTTCGGAGACCATGATCTTGGTCATCTTCAAGGCTGGGTATTTCTTGATCAGCTCGGCGGCCAGCTTGTCGGTTTCACGGCTGGCGGTGCCGTTGCCGATGGCGATCAGCTCGACCTTGTGCCTGGCGCACAGGGCGGCGAGCACGGCGATGGTCTGGTCCCACTGGTTCTTGGGTACGTGCGGGTACACCGTGGCGGTGTCGAGCAGTTTGCCGGTAGCATCCACCACCGCCACCTTGCAGCCGGTGCGCAGGCCCGGGTCCAGGCCCAGGGTGGTGCGCGGGCCGGCCGGGGCGGCCAGCAGCAGGTCATGCAGGTTGTGGGCGAACACGTTGATCGCCTCGCTCTCGGCGTTGTCGCGCAGCTCGCCGAACAGGTCGGTTTCCAGGTGCGTGTAGAGCTTGACCTTCCAGGTCCAGCGCACCACTTCGCCCAGCCACTTGTCGGCTGGGCGGTTCTGGTTTTTCACGCCGAAGTGCTCGCCGATCATCATTTCGCAGGGGTGCAGGGTGCCGGGCAGCTCTTCGCCGACCTTGAGGCTGGCCGACAGCACGCCTTCGTTGCGCCCGCGGAAGATCGCCAGGGCGCGGTGCGAGGGCGCGCTCTTGAGCGGCTCGTCGTGTTCGAAGTAGTCGCGAAACTTTGCCCCTTCCTCTTCCTTGCCGGCCACCAGGCGAGCGCTGAGCACCGATTCCTGCTTGAGGAAGTTGCGCAGCTTGGCCAGCAGGCTGGCGTCTTCGGCGAAGCGCTCCATGAGGATGTACTTGGCGCCTTCGAGGGCCGCCTTGACGTCGACCACGCCTTTTTCGGCGTCGACGAAGCGCGCCGCTTCGGTTTCCGGGTTCAGCTGCGGGTCGTTGAACAGGCCGTCGGCCAGCTCGCCCAGGCCGGCTTCCAGGGCGATCTGGCCCTTGGTACGGCGCTTCTGCTTGTACGGCAGGTAAAGGTCTTCGAGGCGGGTCTTGGTGTCGGCCAGCTTGATCTCGCGGGCCAGCTCCGGGGTCAGCTTGCCCTGCTCCTCGATGCTGGCCAGGATGCTGGCGCGGCGGTCGTCGAGTTCGCGCAGGTAGCGCAGGCGCTCTTCCAGGTTGCGCAGTTGGGTGTCGTCCAGGCTGCCGGTCACTTCTTTACGGTAACGGGCGATAAAGGGCACCGTGGAGCCTTCATCAAGTAGAGCCACGGCCGCTTCGACCTGTTGCGGGCGGACACCGAGTTCCTCGGCGATGCGGCTGTTGATGCTGTCCATAAAACCACCTGACAATTCGTGAATGCAAAGGCCGCAGGCCGGCGCCACGGGGCGCGCTCGAGCAGGGCGACGCTGGATCAAAGCGGCGCATTATACCCAGCGATCCGGGCTTGCGGGGATCGCGGCGCGCCAGCCTGTCGGGGCATGCCGCTGGCGACTTGGGAAAAATCTGCTAACAATGCACACGGCACGCTCAAATGGCGCCTAAGCCATAATGCCCGCCGAGATTAAAGGAGCTACCCATGAGCAGCACTGCACAACCCGCCGAAGGCGAGAAAATCCTCATCGTCGATGACGACCCGGGCCTGAGCAGCCTGCTGGAGCGTTTCTTCACCAGCAAGGGCTACCGTGCCCGCGCCGTACCCAACACCGAACAGATGGACCGCCTGCTGGCGCGTGAAGTGTTCAACCTGATCGTGCTCGACCTGATGCTTCCCGGCGAAGACGGCCTGACCGCCTGCAAGCGCCTGCGCGGGGCAAACAACCAGGTGCCGATCATCATGCTCACCGCCAAGGGTGACGAGCTCAGCCGCATCAAGGGCCTGGAACTGGGTGCCGACGACTACCTGGCCAAGCCGTTCAACCCCGACGAGCTGATGGCGCGGGTCAAGGCCGTGCTGCGTCGCCAGGCCCCGGTGGTACCGGGCGCACCAGGCAGCGAGGACGAAACCGTCACCTTCGGCGACTACGCGCTGTCGCTGGCCACCCGCGAACTCAAGCGCGGCGACGAAGTGCACATGCTCACCACCGGCGAATTCGCGGTGCTCAAGGCGCTGGTGATGCATGCCCGCGAGCCGCTGACCCGCGACAAGCTGATGAACCTGGCGCGCGGTCGTGAGTGGGACGCCCTGGAGCGCTCCATCGATGTGCAGATCTCGCGTTTGCGCCGCATGATCGAACCCGACCCTTCCAAGCCACGCTATATCCAGACCGTCTGGGGTGTGGGCTATGTCTTCGTGCCGGATGGCAATGCCGGCAAGTGAAGCCTTGTACAGGAGCAGGTCAGCATAGGCAGGGCGCCCCTCGGGTTGCCCTGTTTTTGCCTGTGCCGAAATCCGCAACGCCTGCGAGCCGCGCTCGCTCCTGCCAACCGTGTAGCCGTCGCCCATGAAAACGCCATTGTGGTTCCCCCAAAGCTTCTTCGCCCGCACGCTGTGGCTGGTGCTGGCCGTGGTGCTGTTCTCCAAGGCACTGACGCTGGTGTACCTGCTGATGAACGAGGACGTGCTGGTGGACCGCCAGTACAGCCACGGCGTCGCACTGACGCTGCGCGCCTACTGGGCGGCCGATGAGGAAAACCGCGAGAAGATTGCCGAAGCCGCCGGCTTGAAGCGGGTGGTCGGTACCGGTGTGCCCGAGGGTGAGCAGCACTGGCCCTACAGCGAGATCTACCAGCGCCAGATGCAGGCCGAACTGGGCGAGGACACCGAGGTGCGCCTGCGCATCCATGCGCCGCCGGCGCTGTGGGTACAGGCCCCGAGCCTGGGCGATGGCTGGCTGAAGGTGCCGCTGTACCCGCACCCGTTGCGCGGCCAGAAGATCTGGAACGTGCTGGGCTGGTTCCTGGCCATCGGCCTGTTGTCCACGGCTTCGGCCTGGATCTTCGTGCGCCAGCTCAACCAGCCGCTCAAGCGCCTGGTGTTCGCCGCCCGGCAACTGGGCCAGGGGCGCAGCGTGCGCCTGCCGATCAGCGACACGCCCAGCGAGATGACCGAGGTCTACCGGGCCTTCAACCAGATGGCGGAGGATGTCGAGCAGGCGGGGCGCGAGCGTGAGCTGATGCTGGCCGGGGTGTCCCATGACCTGCGCACGCCGCTGACGCGCCTGCGCCTGTCGCTGTCGCTGCTGGCCAACGAAAGCGACCTGACCGATGACATGGTGCGCGACATCGAGGACATGGACGCGATTCTCGACCAGTTCCTGGCGTTCATCCGCGATGGCCGCGACGAGCCGGTCGAGGAGGTGGACCTCAGCGACCTGGTACGCGAGGTGGTCGCGCCGTTCAACCAGCCCGAAGAGCAGGTGCGGCTGTGCCTGGAGCCGATCCCGCCGTTTCCGCTGCGCCGGGTATCGATCAAGCGCCTGCTCAACAACCTGATCGGCAATGCGCTGCATCACGCCGGGCAGGGCGTGGAAGTGGCGGCCTATGTCTCGGGTGACACTAGCGCGCCCTACGTGGTGCTGAGCGTGCTCGACCGCGGCGCCGGCATCGATCCGGGTGAGCTGGAGGCGATCTTCAATCCGTTCATTCGCGGTGATCGCGCCCGCAGCGGCAAGGGCACCGGCCTGGGCCTGGCTATCGTCAAGCGCATTGCCGCCCAGCACGGCGGCAATGTGGAGCTGCGCAACCGTTCCGGTGGCGGCATCGAGGCGCGGGTACGCTTGCCCCTGGGCCTGCTGCTGCCACGCGACGCGGTCTAGGGACGCAAGGGCTCAGCCCTTGCCCTTGGTGCGGGTCAGGTTCGGCCCGCCGTTCTTCTCCAGGTGTTCGATGATCATCCCGGCCACGTCCTTGCCGGTGGTGACCTCGATGCCTTCCAGGCCCGGCGAGGAGTTGACCTCCATCACCAGCGGGCCGTGATTGGAGCGCAGGATATCCACGCCGGCCACGCTCAGGCCCATGACCTTGGCAGCGCGGATGGCGGTCATGCGTTCTTCCGGGGTGACCTTGATCAGGCTGGCGGTGCCGCCCCGGTGCAGGTTGGAACGGAACTCGCCGGGCTTGGCCTGGCGCTTCATCGAGGCGATCACCTTGTCGCCCACCACAAAGCAGCGAATGTCGGCGCCACCGGCCTCCTTGATGTACTCCTGCACCATGATGTTCTGCTTCAGGCCCATGAAGGCCTCGATCACCGACTCGGCCGCCTTGGTGGTTTCGCACAGCACCACGCCGATGCCCTGGGTGCCCTCGAGCACCTTAATCACCAGGGGGGCGCCGTTGACCATCTGGATCAGGTCGGGGATGTCGTCGGGCGAATGGGCAAAGCCGGTGACTGGCAGGCCGATGCCACGGCGCGACAGCAGTTGCAGCGAGCGCAGCTTGTCCCGCGAGCGGGCGATGGCCACCGATTCGTTGAGCGGGAACACGCCCATCATCTCGAACTGGCGCAGCACCGCGCAGCCATAGAAGGTCACCGACGCGCCGATGCGCGGGATGACGGCGTCGAACCCTTCCAGCGGCTTGCCGCGATAGTGGATCTGCGGCTTGTGGCTGGCGATGTTCATGTAGGCGCGCAGGGTATCGATCACAACCATTTCATGGCCTCGTTGCGTACCGGCTTCGACCAGACGACGAGTGGAATACAGACGCGGGTTCCGCGACAGCACAGCGATCTTCATGCAACACCTGTGGAGGGGGTAATGGTGGCCGGAGAGGCCGGCTTGTCCTGTACGTATTTGAGGCCCGGGTTGACCACCAGCTGGCCGTGTACCAGGGCCTTGGAGCCGAGCAGCAGGCGATAGCGCATGGCCTTGCGGCAGGCCAGGGTGAACTCCACTTCCCACACCCGGTCGCCGAGCGCCAGGGGCGTGCGGATCACGTAGCGGGTCTGGGCATGGCCATTGGAGCTCTTGATGGTCTTCATCGTCACCAGCGGCGCTTCGCAGCGCCGGTGACGCAGTTGTACCACCGAACCCAGGTGCGCGTTGAAGCGGACCCAGGTTTCACCATCGCGTTCGAAGGTTTCCACTTCGGTGGCGTGCAGGCTGGAGGTGCTGGCGCCGGTATCGATCTTGGCGCGCAGGCCTGCCACGCCGAGGTCGGGCAAGGCCACCCACTCGCGCAGGCCGATCACGCTCAAATGGTCAAATGTCTTCAAGATGCACAACCTGGGTAAAAGTCGGTGAACTGTAAGCACGCCGCGTATTTTTTGCATCCGCCAGTTACGGTAGTACAGTTCCATGAAACAAATGAATCGGGGAAATGCCATGGCACAAAAGCCGGAAGAGGACGACAAGGTTCGCCTGGACAAATGGTTGTGGGCGGCGCGCTTCTACAAGACCCGCGCCCTGGCCAAGGCGGCGATCGAGAGCGGCAAGGTGCATTGTCGGGGCGAGCGTTGCAAGCCGGGCAAGGAGCCGCGGGTGGGTGACGAGTTCGTGCTGCGTACCGGTTTCGACGAACGTACCGTGGTAGTCACGGCGCTGTCGGTGGTGCGCCGCGGCGCACCCGAGGCACAGGCGCTGTACGAGGAGACCGCACAGAGCCTGGCACGCCGCGAGCAGGCCGCGGCACTGCGCAAGGCCGGCGCCCTTGGGGTAAGCACCGACGGGCGGCCCACCAAGAAGCAGCGCCGCCAGCTACATCAGTTGCACGACAGCGCCGGTTAGCCCCGCGCGCCGATCACGCTCAGGCGGCCGAGCAGCGGCAGCCGTGCCAGCCAACCGAACAAGGGCGCGGTGGCACGCACCAGGCTGGCGCTGGTCCGGGCAGCAAACGGCGTATAGTAACTCCAGCCCAGCGCCAGGATGGCCATGCCCAGGCCGCCGATGTAGTCGTCCTGGCCCCAGTGGGCACCCGCCACCAGGCGTGGCAGCATGAACAGCACCGCCAGTGCCCAGATCAGCACATGCTGCATCAGGCGGCGGCTGAACAGGCTCATGAACAGTGCCCACAGCAGCAGCACCGAGGCGTGGTCGCCGGGGAAGCTCTGGCTGGAACGGTCCTTGAGCTCCCAGCGCGCTTCGAGCGCCGGGTAGTAGTCGCTGAGCATGATGGCGTCACTGAACACCATCGACGGGCTATGGTGCTGCCAGCCCATCAGGCGTACCAGCTTGGAGAACAGGGCGCGGATCACCACCAGCACCAGCAGGGTCACCAGGAAGCCGAAAAACGCCCGGCGCACCTCGACGGCCTTGAATACCCAGTCGCCGCGAATCAGCAGCATCAGCATGATGAGCCCGACCACGATGTCGAACGGGCGCAGGCTGCCCAGGGTCCAGATGCTGCGCCACAGGGTGTTGTCGGCCAGTGGGCGATTGAGGGCGTGGAACAGCCATTCGTCGAGCGCCATGCAAAGGGCCTGGCCAACGGGCCATAACCAGAAACACAGTAGTGCAACGGGAATCAACGTAGCCAGACACAGGGGGCCCCAAGCCCACCTGGCTTGGAACAGGGGTGGATTGTCCATAAACTACCTCTTTTACAGCGCTATCGTTCGCACCATTCTGGTGCTCTAAACGGGGCTTTATAGGCCCTTGAAATTATTTTGTCATCTTTCAGAAAGCCAGAAACCATGTCCGATTTGCCAGATACCGACTTCACCCAACGCTTCATCTTCGACGAGCGCGACGTACGCGGCGAACTGGTTTCGCTCGAGCGCAGCTACGCCGAAGTCCTGGCCAAGCACCCCTACCCGCAGCCGGTGGCGCAACTGCTCGGTGAGCTGATGGCCGCGGCGGCGCTGCTGGTGGGCGCGCTCAAGTTCGACGGCCTGCTGATCCTGCAGGCACGCTCCGAAGGGCCGATCCCGCTGCTGATGATCGAGTGCTCCAGCGAGCGCGACATCCGTGGCCTGGCGCGCTATCACGCCGAGCAGATCGCCCCCGATGCCACCCTGGGCGACCTGATGCCCGATGGCCAGCTGGCGCTGACCATCGACCCGGCGCAGGGCCAGCGCTACCAGGGCATTGTCGACCTGGATGGCGAGAACCTCTCGGAGTGCTTCACCAACTACTTCGTGATGTCCCAGCAGGTGGGCACGCGCTTCTGGCTCAACGCCGATGGCCAGCGCGCCCGCGGCCTGCTGCTGCAGCAGTTGCCGGCCGACCGCCAGAAGGACGAGGACGACCGCGAAGACAGCTGGAAGCACGTCACCGCCCTGGCCAACACGTTGAAGGCCGAAGAGCAACTGGGCCTGGACAACGAGACCGTGCTGCACCGTCTGTACCACGAGGATGCCGTGCGCCTGTTCGATATCCAGCCGCTGCAGTTCCGCTGCAGCTGCTCGCGTGAGCGCTCGGGCAACGCTCTGGTCAGCCTCGGCCAGGACGATGCCCTGGCCCTGGCGGCCGAGCATGGCGGGGCGATCGAAATCGACTGCCAGTTCTGCAACCAGCGCTACCTGTTCGATGAAACCGAAATCGCACAATTGTTCGCCGGCGGGGGTGTTGACGCACCGTCAGATACTCGTCACTAAAACGTTTAAGCTCAGGTAAATCTCCTGTCGAACGCCGGAAACACGCCGTTCTGACAGGAGGGCCCTACTTTTTTTGGGCGTTTCTGGCATAATCCCGCCACTTTTTTCGCTGTAGTAGTTTTAAAAGCTCTACTACAAAACGTTCGGAGCACTCGGCCGCAGGCCGGATGGGGAATCTCATGACGCAAGCCAACAACACCGTGTACACCGACCTGAGCGTCGATGAACTGGTAAAAGAAGCGCTGAACCGCGGTGAAGGCGAGCTGGCCGATACGGGCGCGCTGGTCGTGAAAACTGGTCACCGCACCGGTCGTTCGCCGGTCGACCGTTTCATCGTCGACGAGCCGTCCACCTCGTCTGCCATCGCCTGGGGCCCGATCAACCGCAAGTTCCCGGCCGACAAGTTCGATGCCCTGTGGGACCGCGTCGAGGCGTTCAACAACGCCCAGGATCATTTCGTTTCCCACGTGCACGTAGGTGCGGCTGCCGAGCACTACCTGCCGGTACGCATGACCACCCAGACTGCCTGGCAGAACCTGTTCGGCCGTTGCCTGTTCATCAACCCGGCGCAGTACAACCCGGCCGGTCGTGATGAGTGGCAAGTGCTCAATGTCGCCAACTTCGAATGCGTGCCCGAGCGTGACGGCACCAACTCCGACGGTTGCGTGATCCTCAACTTCGCCCAGAAGAAGGTACTGATCGCTGGCATGCGTTACGCCGGCGAGATGAAGAAAGCCATGTTCTCGGTGCAGAACTTCCTGCTGCCGGCTGCCGACGTGCTGCCGATGCACTGCGCCGCCAACATCGGCGAAGCAGGCGACGTGACCCTGTTCTTCGGCCTGTCGGGCACCGGCAAGACCACCCTGTCGGCTGACGAAAGCCGTTACCTGATCGGTGACGACGAGCACGGCTGGGGCGAGGGCGTGGTGTTCAACATCGAAGGCGGTTGCTATGCCAAGTGCATCGACCTGTCGGAGAAGAACGAGCCGGTCATCTGGAAAGCCATCAAGCATGGTGCCGTGCTGGAAAACGTCGTCATCGACGACGCCAAGCACGCTGACTACTCCGATGTCAGCCTGACCCAGAACAGCCGTGCGGCCTACCCGCTCGAGCACGTTGCCAAGCGTTCCGAGAAGAACCTGGGTGGCGAGCCCAACGCAGTGATCTTCCTGACCTGCGACCTGACCGGCGTACTGCCACCAGTATCGATCCTCAGCGAAGAGCAGGCGGCCTACCACTTCCTGTCCGGTTACACCGCGCTGGTGGGTTCCACCGAAATGGGTTCGGGCAGCGGCATCAAGTCGACCTTCTCCACCTGCTTCGGCGCGCCGTTCTTCCCGCGTCCGGCTGGCGAATACGCTGAACTGCTGATCAAGCGTATCCGTGGTTTCGGTTCCAAGGTGTACCTGGTCAACACCGGCTGGACCGGTGGTGGCTACGGCGTGGGCAAGCGCTTCAACATCCCGACCACCCGTGCGGTGATCGCGGCCATCCAGAGCGGCGCACTGGTCGGTGCTGAAACCGAGCATCTGGACATCATCAACCTGGACGTGCCGAAACTGGTACCGGGTGTTGAAACCGTACTGCTCAACCCGCGCAACACCTGGGCTGACAGCGCTGCCTACGACGAAGCGGCCAAGGGCCTGGCTTCGCTGTTCATCGAGAACTTCAAGAAGTTCGACGTTTCCGACGCCATCAAGGCAGCGGGTCCGCAACTGTAAGTTGCTGCTCGCCAGCTGAGAAAAAGCCGCCCGAATGGGCGGCTTTTTCGTTTGGGCTGTGATTCAGGCCAATGCGGCCAGAACATGTTCCGGGTCATTGTGAATCGCACGCAGCAGTGCCCGTGCTGGCCCTTCTGGAGCACGGCGTCCTTGCTCCCAATTGCGCAACGTACCCAGCGGTACATCGATACACTGCGCAAATCTTTCCTGGGTAAGCCCGGTTGCCTCGCGTATGGCCCTGACCCGCATGGCGTCTACCTGGAACTCGCGTGAAGGTTTGCGCTCCCCACGATCGATTTCAGCCATCTCGGTCATGCTGTCAACGAGACGACCGAAAAGATTCCTGTCCATCATTTCCACCCTTGGTTGAGGCTTCGAAGTACGGCTTTCTGTTTTTTAGTCAATGTGTCGTGGATGCCTTTGCGGTAGATAAGCAGCAAACGGATCTGGCTGGCTGACACGGCGTAGTAGTAGTAATAGATCACTCGAACCCCGCCGCTTTTTCCTTTGCCTTTTGCTGCCCATCGAATTTTTCGCAGCCCGCCGGTATCTTCGATCAGGTCACCTGCTTCAGGGTGCTCGGCAAGATACACCTGAAGCGACAGGTACTCGTGATCATCGAGATGGCTTGAAACGTCGCTGGTAAATACGCTTGTTTCGATGAAGAGCATGCCAACCTTTGTACGCCATTGGCGTAGTTAGAGTCTATGCCTTGCGCAGTAGCGGCGCAACCGCATGGATGTTTCGAGTAGGCGCCCATGCTATTCAGCCCTGCTACGGTTTACTGTCACCGTGCTTCTGAATTCGTTGTGGGATGCTTCCCGCCCCCTTCACTGCATACAGGTCATTCATGTCTGCCACACCCGAACGCCACCACTACCCCCACGTCCACCCCCTGCCGACCCGCTGGCAGGACAACGACGTCAACGGCCACATCGCCAGCGCCACGGTCTACGCCTTCTTCGACAGCGCCGTGCAGGCCTACCTGATCGAGCATGCCGGGCTCGACCCGCAGGACGGCGAGGTGGTGGGGTTCGTGGTCAGTTCGGGGTGCGACTTCTTCGCCTCGGCCGCCTTCCCCGAATGCCTGGAAGTCGGCCTGCGCGCGGTGCGGGTGGCCGGCAGTTCGGTGGAGTACCAACTGGCCCTGTTCAAGGTCGGTGAAGCTCAGCCCTGCGCCGCCGGGCGCATGGTGCAGGTGTTCGTCGAGCGTGCCACCGGCCAGCCCGCCAGCTTGCCGACGGCCCTGCAAGGCGCCCTGGTAGCCCTGCAAGGCTGAAACCCGGCGCGGTCAGTCGTTGATGCGGATGATGCCTTCGCGCACCGCAAACAGCACCAGGCCCGGTATGTCGTGTATCTGCAGGCGGTGCATGATCTGCGAGCGATGCGCCTCCACCGTCTTCACGCTCAGGCCCAGGCCATCGGCAATCGAGCGGGTCGACTCGCCTCGTGCAATCAGGCGCAGGATCTCCAGCTGGCGGGTGGTCAGTTGCATGGTGCTGCTGCCGGCATGGCGCTTGCGGCTGTGCTTGACCGCCTGCCCGATCACCAGCGGCAACACCGCCGACGACAGGTACTGGCCGCCGTTCTTCAACGCCTGCAACGCCAGCTCCAGTTCCAGCACGGTGGCAGTCTTGAGCAGAAAACCGTGGGCACCCTGCTGCAGGCACTTCATCACGAACTCCAGCTCCGAGCGCGCCGACAGCATCAGCACCATGCTTGCCGGCACGCGCAGGCACAGCTCGCGCAGGATCTCTTCGCTCTCCAGCGCATCCAGCGCCATGTCCAGCATGATGATGTCCGGCTTGAGCTGTTCGGCGAGCTCGACGGCGCTCACGCCGTCACCGGTTTCACCCACCACTGCGTAATCTTGTTTTTGTTCGAGCAGCGCGCGCAGCCCCGCTCTGAACAGGGGCGACTCGTCTGCAAGGAGTATTCGGCAAAGCATAGGTAGGCCTGTGTCGCAAGGTAAGGGGCGGTGTATGGCTCAGCTGGCACGGGGGTTGTCGCTGAACTGGGCGATCAGCGCCGGCAACCGTGTCAGCGGTTCCACCGCCTGGGCCGCACCCAGCCGTATGGCTTCCTTGGGCATGCCGAACACGATGCAACTGGCCTCGTCCTGTGCCACGGTGGCGGCGCCTTGCTCACGCATGCTCAGCAGGCCTCGGGCACCGTCATCGCCCATCCCGGTCATGATGATGCCAAGGGCATTGCCCCCGGCATGCCGGGCGGCGGAGCGAAACAGGACATCGACCGAGGGTTTGTGCCGATTGACGGCGGGACCGTCGAGTACCTCCACCAGGTAGTGCGCACCACTGCGTTTGAGCTGCATGTGCAGGCCCCCCGGGGCCAGCAGTGCCAGGCCGCTGTGGACACGGTCCAGATGCCTGGCCTCGCGCACCTCGATCTGACAGAGGCTGTTCAGGCGCCTGGCGAAGTCGGCAGTGAACCTGGCCGGCATGTGCTGCACGATCACGATGCCCGGGCAATCGCGCGGCAGCTGACGCAGGATGAACTCCAGCGCCTGGGTGCCGCCGGTCGAGCAGCCAAGTGTAACGATTCGCTCGGTGGTTTTGCTTGGGGTTGCAGGCAGTGCACTGGTTTTTTCTTTCGCCTGCGACAGAGGTAACAATACCGGGCGGGTGCGGGCTGCTTCCTCGATGCTGCGGATCAGCCCGCTGGCGAGGTTCTCCAGGCTCTGGCGCAAGCCCAGCCGGGCCTTGGTGAACACGCCGACCGCTCCGGCGGCCAGGGCCTGGAGATTGAGGTCGGTGCCGGCTTCGGTGAGGGTCGAGCAGATGATGGTCGGCGTGGGGCGCTCGGCCATGATCTGGCGCAGAAAGGTCAGGCCGTCCATGCGCGGCATCTCGATGTCCAGCACCACCACATCGGGCCAGTCACGGCGCATCTTCTCGATGGCATACAGCGGGTCGGCGGCCATGCCGATCACGCGGATGCGCGGGTGGTCGTTCAGGCACTGGTTGAGCACCTGGCGCACCAGCGCCGAGTCGTCGACGATGAACACCCGCACCGGCGCCGCCGCACGCTCGGTCATACGCGCTCGAACACCGAGGGGTGCACCAGCCTGAGCGGCAGCTCGAAGCCGTGGATGCTTTCGGCGTGCCCGATGAACAACAGCCCGCCGGGGCGCAGCTGGTTGACCAGGCGCTGCACGATCAGCTGTTTCTGCGGGGTGTCGAAGTAGATCAGGATGTTGCGCAGGAATATCACGTCGAACGGCCCCAGGCCTTCGGGCAGCGGCTGCACCAGGTTGATCTCGCGCAGGCTCACCCGCGCTCGCAGGTGCGCCTGCACGCGCAGGCGCCCGTGCATGTCGCCGACCCCGCACAGGCAGTGGCGCTGCATCCAGCCATCGGGAAAGTAGCGCGCCTGGGCGATGTCGTAGATGCCTTGCTCGGCCAGCGTCAGCATGCTCTGGCTGAGGTCGCTGGCCAGGATCGACCAGTCGCTGCCGGTAGCGTGCTCGGCCACGGTCATGGCCAGGCTGTAGGGCTCCTCGCCCGACGAGCAGGCCGCGCTCCACAGCCGCAGCGGCCCCTTGCGCCGGCCCAGCCACTGGCCAAGGAATTCGAAGTGCGGGAACTCGCGAAAGAAGTAGGTCTCGTTGGTGGTCAGCAGGTCGATCACCAGGCGCCGCTCGCGGCTGTGGGTCGGGCGCTCGATCAGGTGCAGGTAGTCGCGGTAGTTGTCCAGGTGGTAGTGACGCAGGCGTTTCATCAGGCGCCCGGCCACCAGCGAGCGCTTGTTGCTGGCCAGGTGGATGCCCGAGGCGCTGCTCATCAGCGTCTGCAGGCGGCTGAACTCCTGTTCGCCCAGCACCGGCAGTTTGAAGGTCGAGGGCATTCAGGAGCCCTTCGCCGCCTGGCTGAGGTAGCGGATATCTTCCAGCGACAGCACCTGGGGCATGTTCAGGATGATCAAAAAGCCCTGCTCCTGCTGGGCCATGCCGGCAATGAAGTCGGCACGGATGCCGGTGCCGAACGGCGGCGCCGGCACCACCCCGTGCGGGTCGATGTCGAGTACCGCGTCCACCGCATCCACCACCAGGCCGATGCGCTGCACGCCGTCCTCGAGGGGCAGGGCGATGATCACGATGCAGGTGCGCTTGCCGGCCTCGGTCAGTTCCATGCCGAAGCGCGCTGCCAGGTCCAGTACCGGCACCACGTTGCCGCGCAGGTTGAGCACGCCGTGAATGTAGGCGGGCATCATCGGCACGCGGGTGATCTCGGCGTACTCGATGATCTCGCGCACCAGTTCGATGGGCAGTGCATAGCCGGCCTCGCGCACGCGAAAGGTCAGGTGCTGGACACTGGTGGGCAGGTGCGACGCGGGCGCCGCAGACTCTAGGGTGTGCATGGGTACGCCTCGGTCAAGTGAAGCTGACGAACTGGCCTTCATCGATCAGCGCCTTGTGGGTGGGCTTGTAGGCGCCGACTTGCGGTTCGCCCACCCGGGGCAGGGCACGCGCAGTGCTGCCGGCCTCGAAGCGGAAGAAGCCGATCAGCTCCTGCAACTGGCCGGCCTGGGCGTTCATCTCTTCGGCGGTGGCGGCCAGCTCTTCGGAAGCCGAGGCGTTCTGCTGGGTGATCTGGTTCATCTGGCCCATGGCGATGTTGATCTGCCCGGCGGCGCTGCTCTGCTCCTGCGAGGCGGCGGTGATTTCCTGCACCAGGTCCGAGGTCTTCTGGATGTTGGGCACGATCTCGCTGAGCAGGCTGCCGGCCTGTTCGGCCAGTTGCACGCTGCTGGAGGCCACCTGGCCGATTTCCTGCGCTGCCACCTGGCTGCGTTCGGCCAGCTTGCGCACCTCGGCGGCCACCACGGCAAAGCCCTTGCCGTGATCGCCGGCACGGGCGGCCTCGATGGCGGCGTTGAGCGCCAGCAGGTTGGTCTGGTAGGCAATGTCGTCGATGATGCCGATCTTCTCGGCGATCTGCTTCATCGCCAGCACCGTGTCGCCCACTGCGCCGCCGCCCTGCACCGCGTCGTTGGCCGCCTTGCCGGCGATGCCGTCGGTGACCTTGGCGCTTTCGGTGTTCTGCGCGATCGAGGCCGACATCTGCTCGACCGAAGCGCTGGTCTGCTCGACGCTGGCGGCTTGCTCGTTGGCCGCCTGGCTCAGCGATTGCGAGGTCGAACTGACCTGTTCGGAGGCCGACGACAGCGCATCGGCGGCGCTGCGCACATCGCCCAGGATGCTGCGCAGGCGCAGGGTCATGTTCTGCATCGAGCCCAGCAACTGCCCGGTCTCGTCCTTGTGGGTCACTACCAGGTCCTGGCTCAGATCGCCGGCGGCCATGCGGTCGGCGGCCTGCACTGCGCCTGCCAGCGGCCGGGTGATGCTGCGGGTGACCAGCACGCCGATCAGCATGCCGATCAGGGTTGCGGCGGCGACCAGGGCGATCATCTGCACCCGCGAGCGTTCGTAGATGACGCTGATCTCGGCATTCGCCTCGCCGGCGCGCGCCTGCTTGGCAGCGCTGGCCTCACCCAGCAACTGGTCGACCACGTTGGCCGCCGCGACGTTCTGCGGCATCAGCGCCAGCGCTTCGGAAGCAATCTGCAGGTCGCCCGACTGCTGGTGCACCCCCAGCAACTGGTTGGCCACGCTGATGTAGGCCTGCAGCGGCGCGTCGATTCTTTCCACCTGGGCGCGGCCTTCCTTGGTGATGAAGTGCTCGCGCGCCTTGATCAGCAGTTCGCGGGTCTTTTCCATCGCCGCGCGGGCGGTGGCGGCCGACTGGTCGCGCTCCTGGGCGGTGGTGGAGAGCAGGCTCTGGCGCACGGCGCGGTTGGCCATCAGCAGCTGGATGTTGGCTTGCTGCAAGGTGCTCAGGCCGGCCACGTCCAACTCGTACATGCGGTCCGACAGGCCGTTGACCTGCTCCAGGTTGCGCAGGCCGATGACGCCGATGAGCGCGGTCAGCGCCACCACCAGCAGAAAGCCCAGGGTCAGGCGCACGCCTATCTTCATATTGCTGATCAACTGCATGTCTATTCTCCGGAAGGGCTTGGCAACAGGTGCGGCGTCTCGCCTTCGGCGCGTTGCTGCGACTGGCGGAACAGGCTGGGGATATCGAGTATCAGCGCCACCTGGCCAGAGCCGAGGATGGTCGAGCCGCTGATGCCACTGAGGTGTTGGAACAGTTGCCCCAAGGGCTTGATCACGGTCTGCAGTTCGCCGTGCAACTGGTCGACGATCAGCCCGGCATGCTGCCGGCCCTGGCTGACCACCACGATGTTGCGGCGCACGCAGGCGCTGCGCGGCAGGCCGAAATGCGGTTGCAGGTCGATGCACGGCAGCGGCCGCCCGCGCAGGTTCAGGTGGCCCTGCTCGGCCTGGTTGGCGGGGGCCTCCATGCATTCGGTGACCATGTCCAGCGGGATCACGAAGTGCTCCTCGCCCACGCTCACCAGAAACCCGTCGATGATCGCCAGGGTCAGCGGCAGGCGGATGCGGAAGGTGCAGCCATGGCCGGCCCTGGAGTCGATCTCGATGACCCCGCGCAACTGGTCGATGGCGCTGCGCACCACGTCCATGCCCACCCCGCGTCCGGACAGGTTGGACACCTGCTCGGCGGTGGAAAAACCCGCTTCGAAGATCAGCAGGTGGATGTCCTGTTCGCTCATCGGCGAATCGCTGTCGAGCATGCCGCGGGCGATGGCCTTCTCGCGGATCTTCGCGGTGTTCAGGCCGCGCCCGTCATCCTGGATCTCGAGCACGATCATGCCCGAGTCGTGGTAGGCGTTCAGGCGCAGCTGACCCTGCTCGGGCTTGCCGGCGGCGCGGCGCTCGGCAGGGGCCTCGATGCCGTGGTCGATGGCGTTGCGCACCAGGTGCACCAGCGGGTCGGCGATGCGGTCGATTAGGGTCTTGTCCAGCTCGGTGTCGCCGCCGCTGATGGTCAGCGCGATCTGCTTGTCCAGCGCCTGACTCACATCGCGCACCACGCGGTGGAAGCGGTTGAAGGTCTCGCCCACTTCGACCATGCGCAGTTTCAGCGCCCGCTCGCGGATCTGCTCCACATGTTGCTGCACCGCCTGCACGCTTTCGATGCAGGCGGCGTGGGCACTGCGCAGGGCCTGCATCTGGGCGCCGGCGGTGGCGATGACCAGCTCGCCGACCAGGTTGATCAGCTCGTCGAGCTTTTGCGCAGCCACCTTGACCTGGCTGCTGGAGGCAGTGCGCGGCTCGCCGGCGGGCATCGATGGCAAGGGTGTGGCGGTTGCAGGCGCCAACGTTTGCGCCGGTGCGCGGGGTTCGGCCGGCAAGGCGGTATCGGTCGGCTCCTGGGCCTGCAGGCGCAGGGTGCAGAAGTCCTGCACCAGGGCGAACACGTCTTCGAGCTGCTCGCGGCTGGCGTCGCTGTGCAGGCTCACTTCGAAGCCCAGGTAGCAGGCCTCCGGGTCGAGGCTGTCGAGCTCCGGCACGGCCCAGGTGAGGGTCTGCAGGCTGAGGATGTCGCCCAGCCGCGCCAGGTAGCGGATGAACGCCGCCGGGTCGAAGCCGTTGCTCAGCAGCTCGCTGGCAAAGCGGATCGACAGGTGCCAGGTACGCAAGCGGGGCGCACCGTGCGGGGCTGCCAGCGGGTTGTCCACGGACGCGGGCAGCTCGCCCTGATGCGCCTGCAATGCCGCCAGCAGGGCGGCCTGGCGTGGCGTGTGCGCTGGCATGCTGACCTGCTGCGGGTCGATGCTGTCGAGCATCACCCCCAGTTCGTCCATGCACTGCAGCATCAACGAGGTGAGCGGGGCGTCCAGCACCCGCGCACCGTCGCGTACCCCCATCAGCAGGTTTTCCAGCTGGTGCGCCAGCGCCACCAGTGGGTCGAGGGAGAAGATTCCCGCCGAGCCCTTGAGCGTGTGCACGGCGCGAAACAGCGCGTTGATCGCCGCGTCGTCATCGGGGCGGGTTTCCAGGCGCAGCAGGCTGTCTTCGGCTTCCTTGAGCAGGTCGCGGGCCTCTTCGAGAAAGCCCTGCAGCAGCTGGCTCCATTGCTCGGCGTCGAACATGCTCACTCCTCGCACGGCACGGGACTACCGGCCGGGCACAATGCGGGCAGGCGCAGCAGCTCCAGCAACGCCCGGGCGTTGCCCGGCAGGGCGATCACCTCGGCGTCGTGGCCATTTGCGCAGAGGGTCTTGTGCAGGCTCAGCAGCAGTTGCACGCCGGCACTGTCGAGCTCGTCCAGGCCGCCCAGGTCCAGTTGCCAGGGCACTGGCTGAGCGGGCAACAGGGCCAGCAGCTGCTCGCGTGCGGCGCGCACCTCATAGATGGTCAGGTCGCCGTCCAGGCGTAGCCGTGCGGGGATGTCGGCGGTGGCTGCGGCGAGTGTGAACATGCGCGTCAGCCAATCAGCTTTTCGACAGCCGCCAGCAACTGCTGGGGCTGGAACGGCTTGACGATCCAGGCCCGCGCTCCGGCGGCCTGGCCCTCGGCCTTCTTGGCCTGCTCGCTTTCGGTGGTGAGCATCATGATCGGGGTGAAGCGGTATTCGTTGCGCGCCTTGAGCGCCTTGACCAGGCCGATACCGTCCAGGTTGGGCATGTTCACGTCGCTGATCACCAGGTTGATCTTCTGCCCGGTGAGCTTGTTCAGCGCGTCGCGCCCGTCACAGGCTTCGATGACCTGGTGGCCGGCACTGGCCAGGCTGATTTTCACGAGTTGGCGCATCGAGGCGGAGTCGTCCACGATCAGGATGGTCTTGGCCATGTTCAGGGCTTCCGGAGTTAGAAAAAGGTCACGTCGCTGCTGGATGCCGACTGGCTGTGGCCAGCCCGTTCCTCGCTGGTGGTGAAGCGCTGGCGCAATTGCTGCAGCCAGCCTTGCGGGTCGTGCAGGCGCGGGTCGTCGTGGGCCAGGGCATCGAGCAGTTGCAGCAGGTCGGCCTGCAGGTGGTCGAGCATCTGGTCGGCGCGATCCTGGAACTGCAGGCTGACCATGATCGCGTGGATATCTGCCTGGGTGGCGCGGGCATCCTGTTGCAGCGCCCGCGAGGCGCCGTCGAGGGCGTCGAGGTTGCCGCCCAGGTCGCTGATCACCTCGTCGAGCACCTGCTCCAGCTCGCGCAGGTTGGCCTGTTCTTCGCTGCCCAGCACGGTGGCGGCATCGATGCTGGACTGGATCGACTGGTTGATCTCGCCCACCTTGGCGTCCATCGACTGGCCAGTCTCGGCCGACAGGCTGGAGAGCTTGCGCACCTCGTCGGCGACCACCGAGAAGCCGCGGCCGAACTCGCCGGCGCGGGCAGCCTCGATGGCGGCATTGAGCGCCAGCAGGTTGGTCTGGCTGGCAACTTCCTGCACGCGCTTGGCCATCTGCTGGAGCTGGCCGGCGTAGCTGCCCAGATGATTGATGGTGGTCAGAAATTCATGCTGGCGCTGGCTGCTGGCGGCGAAGCTTTCGGTGACCCGGCGCAGACGCTGGTTGGCCTCGCGCAGGTTCTCGCCCACGCCGCCATTGGCCAGGACGTTGTCGGCGTCGTTGAGGCTGTGTTCCAGTCGCTGGTTGATGGCGCCGAAGCGTTCGAGCAACTGGCTGATGTTGTCGCCCAGCAGGGTTCGGCTCTGCTGGAGGCTGTCGATCCAGCTGGGCGCCACCACCGGCAGCAGGGTGTGCAGTGGCGGCTGTTCGAGCACGATGGGCGCGTCGCTGACCGCAGCCACCTGTGCCACGGGGCGCGGGCGCAGCAAGGTGCTGGCAAGCAGCACCAGCGACAGCCCGGCCAGGCCCAGGGGCAGCAGGTCGAGCAGCAGGCCGCAGGCGCCGAGGGCCGTGCCGATCCATATTCCCAGGTACATCCGCATTCCGTGCGCCCACTGCGTCGCTTAAGGTGGGGCGGATCATAGCGATTGCTATTTGACGTCAAAATCGGGACGCCCCTTAAGCCGACCCGTCAGTCACAAAACAGCCGACGCAAACAGGCCCCTGCCGATGTTGATCGGACAGTCAATATAAAAGGCTGGAAAGCTGGCCGAACAACAGGCTCGAAGGTTTTCGCGCAGGGGGCGGGGCGGGGAAAGGCTTAGGTGAATGGCTTAAGCCAATGGCGTGATGGCACATGGCTTGATTGCTACGTTTGCGGGTGCAACTGCGGCGCTGCCGGCGCGGGGCCGGCAGCGTCGATGGAATTCAGCGGTGACGCCAGCGTTTGTCGTGCTTGCGATGGCCGTAGTGGTGGCCGCGATCGCGGTAGTGGCGGCGGTCATCGTAGCCGCGGCCGCGGTTGTTGTAGCGGCGGTCTTCGTCGTCGCTCTTGTTGCCCATGTAGTTGCCCAGTGCACCGCCCGCACCGCCGCCGGCTGCGGCGCCGATCAGGCTGCCGGTGTTGCCGCCCACGCTGCGGCCCACCACGTTGCCGCCGGCCGCACCCAGTGCGCCACCGATGGCCGCCTCGCCGCGGCTGCGCTTGTCGGCACCTACCGCGCTACCGGCTGCACCGCCCAGGCCGGCGCCGATGGCCGAACCGGTGCTGCCACCGATCGACTGGCCAACCACCGAACCCAATACCCCGCCCAATGCGCCGCCGATACCGGCTTCGGTGGAGCCACCTGCCGAGGCAACGCCACTGAGCAGGCCGAGAGACAACAGCAGAATCGAGGAGTACTTCATAAGGGAGCCTCAAAGGGATGACGAGGCGATCCTGAGGCTCTGCAACACGCGCTGGCAACGCAAATCCGACGATTGGCACGACGTGTATACAATTTTATAAGTTACTGTTTTTACAGTGAAACTTAATGCGTTTTTGCGGGTCTGAGCTTACTTGGGACGAAGGCCCTGGCAGTGATGCCAGGGCCTTTTTCTTGCCTGCAGTTATGCGCTGAACGAACTGGCCTCTTCGCTGGCAAGCCAGCTCCCACAGCGTTCTGCATGCGCCGCAAGACCCTGTGGGAGCCGGCGTTGCCGGCGAAGGGGCCTAGATGATCCTGGCCGTGGCGCTGGCCGCCTCGATCCTGATCGCCACGAACTTCGACGTCGGCGTATGGCTGCCATCGCCCACGCTTTCCAGCGGCACCAGCGGGTTCACCTCGGGGTAGTAGGCTGCCGCCTGCCCCGCCGGAATGTCGAATGCCAGCAAGGTGAAGCCCTTGACCCGGCGCTCGCGGCCATCGCCCCACAACGACACGATATCGGCCTTGTCACCGGGGTTGAAACCCAGCCGGATGATATCCGCCTCGTTGGCGAACAGCACGTCGCGCTGCCCCTTGACCCCACGGTAACGGTCATCCAACCCGTAGATGGTGGTGTTGTACTGATCGTGGGAACGCATCGACTGCATGATCAGGTCCGGCACCTGGCCGCTGGCGCGTACGCTCTCGTGCAGCAGGTCGTCGGGCAACGCATTGGCCTTGAAGTTGGCCCGCCCGCTGGGTGTCTTCCACTGGCGCTGGCCGGCGCTGTTGCCCAGGTAGAAGCCACCGGGGTGCTGCAGGCGCTGGTTGAACCCCTCGAACCCTGGAATGGTGTCGGCGATCAGTTCGCGAATGCGCCCATAGTCGGCCACCAGCCAGTGCCAGTCCACCGGTTTGCTGCCCAGGGTGGCGGCAGCGATTCCGGCGATCACCGCCGGCTCCGAGCGCATCTGGCGCGACAGCGGTTTGAGCTGGCCGTTGGAGGCATGCACCATGCTGAACGAGTCCTCCACCGTCACTGCCTGCGGGCCTTCGCCCTGCAGGTCGATATCGGTGCGTCCCAGGCACGGCAGAATCAGCGCCTGCTGCCCGTGGATCAGGTGGCTGCGGTTGAGCTTGGTGCTGATCTGCACCGTCAGCTCGCAGTTGCGCAGCGCCTGTGCAGTGCGTTCGGTGTCGGGGGTGGCCTGGGCGAAGTTGCCGCCCAGCCCGATGAACACCCGCGCCTTGCCATCGAGCATGGCGCGAATCGCCTCCACCGTGTTGTGGCCGTTGTGGCGCGGCACGGCAAAGCCGAAGCGGCGCTCCAGTGCATCCAGCAGCGCCACCGGCGGGCGTTCGTTGATGCCCATGGTACGGTCGCCCTGCACGTTGCTGTGGCCGCGCACGGGGCATAGCCCGGCCCCTGGCACCCCAAGGTTGCCGCGCAGCAGCATCAGGTTGGCGATTTCCTGGATGGTCGGCACCGAGTGACGGTGCTGGGTGATGCCCATGGCCCAGCACATGATGACTTTTTCGGCCCGCGCATACATGCGTGCGGCCTGCTCGATATCGGCCAGGCCCAGGCCCGACTGTTGCACGATCTGCTCCCAGCTGCTGGCCTCGACCACTTCAAGGTAGGCCTCCACGGCCGCGGTGTGTTCGGCGATGAAGGCATGGTCGAACACCGCTGGCGCACCTGTTGCCTGCGCCTCGTGCTCCCACTGCAGGAGGAACTTGGCCATGCCGCGCAGCAGCGCCATGTCGCCGCCCAGGGCGGGGCGAAAATAGGCGGTATTGGTCGGACGATCACCGTTGGTGAGCATCTCCAGCGGGTGCTGCGGGTGCTGGAAGCGCTCCAGGCCGCGCTCCTTGAGCGGGTTCACGCACACCACCTGGGCACCGCGCTTGACCGCCTCGCGCAGCGGTTCAAGCATGCGCGGGTGGTTGGTGCCAGGGTTCTGGCCCCACACGAAGATCGCGTCGGCGTGCTCGAAATCGTCGAAGGTCACCGTACCCTTGCCGACCCCGACGCTCTGGCCCAGGGCCACGCCGCTGGCCTCGTGGCACATGTTCGAACAGTCCGGGAAGTTGTTGGTGCCGTAGGCGCGCACGAACAGCTGGTACAGGTAGGCCGCCTCGTTGCTGGCCCGGCCCGAGGTATAGAACTCCGCCTGGTCGGGGCTGGTCAGGCCGTTGAGGTGGCGCGCGATCAGGGCGAAGGCGTTGTCCCAGCTGATCGGCTGGTAACGGTCGTTGGAGGGGTTGTACACCATCGGCTCGGTGAGCCGGCCCTGGTACTCCAGCCAGTAGTCGCTCTGGCCCAGCAGCGAGGTGACGCTGTGGCGGGCGAAGAAGGCCGCATCGACCCGGCGCTTGGTGGCCTCCCAGTTCACCGCCTTGGCGCCATTCTCGCAGAACTTGACCATGCCGCTTTCCGGCGAGTCGCCCCAGGCGCAGCCCGGGCAGTCGAAGCCGCCGTTCTGGTTGGTCTTGAGCAGGGTGCGGATGTTCTTCAGCGCGTTGTCGCTGCCGATCCAGGCTTGCGCCACACTGCGCAGCGCGCCCCAGCCGCCGGCGGCGCCGTGGTAGGGCTTGTAGCGGGGGACCGGCTTCTGGTCGGCTTGATGATGCAGGCTCACGGGCGACTCTCCTGCGCCGGGCTGTAGACCCTTGGCGCACTGTGGTGCGGCAGGTGGATAAGGTTGAGCTGGTGGCGGCGCGCCCATTGCAGCGCCAGGCCGGTGGGCGCAGACAGGCTCACCAGGGTCTGGATGCCGGCGCGCAGCACCTTCTGGATCAGCTCCAGGCTGCAGCGGCTGGTGACTACCGCCAGGCCGCCGTCGAGGGCGATGTGCTGACGCACCAGGGCGCCGATCAGCTTGTCCAGGGCGTTGTGCCGGCCGATGTCTTCGCGGCCCAGCAGCAGTTCGCCCTGATCGTTCATGAACAGTGCCGCGTGCACCGCGCCGCAGTGCTGGCCCAGTGGCTGGAAGGCGCTGATGCGCTGGCGCAGGCCGTCCAGCCAGTGCGGCGGCGGCAGGGGCGCGCCGGGCAGCACCTGCAGATCGGGCAGCGCCTGCTCCACCGCCTCGACGCCACACAGGCCGCAGCCGCTGGTGCCGGCCAGTTGGCGGCGCTGATTCTTGAGGTTCCAGAAGGCGCGGCTGGCTATCTGCACCTCGGCATGGATGGCCGAGCCGCTGGCCGTGAAGCTCACGTCATAGATGTCGTCGGGGGAGGCGATGATGCCGCTGCCGATGCTGAAACCGACGATGAAGTCGTGCAGATCGGTAGGGCTCACCAGCATCACCGCCTGGCTGATGCCGTTGTAGGCGATCGCCAGGGCCACCTCTTCGGCGAGGTCGGCGCCACCCTGGCTGTTGTCGTCAAGCTGGCGGTAGTCGTAGCGGTTGCTGGCAGCGGGCGCGGCCAGGGGCGTGGACGCCACGCAGGCCGGGGGTTTGATGGTCATCGGCAGGTACCGGCAGGCAGGTCAGCCTTAAGCCTAGGCCTGCACTCGGGTATCGTCTAATCGCTACTGCTGATGCATTGATAGAGCGCGTCGATCACGCCGGGTCGAGCGACAGGCGGTACTCGGCGATGCAGGCCTCGGCCAGGGCCGAGCGCGGCGCGCTGCGGCGCATGATCAGCCCCAGGGGCGCCAGCGTGGTGGCCTGGTCTATCGGTTGCAGGCGCAGGTGCCCGGTGAGTGCTTCGAGCCCGGCGTTCAGCGGCATCACCGCGCAGCACAGGCCACCCTCCACCGCTTGCACCAGCTGATGAACGGCGTCGGTCTGCAACAGCAACTGCGGGGCCAGGCCGCGGGTATGGAAGGCGTGGTCGATGGACTGGCGAAAGTGCATGCCGGCGGTCAGCAGGCCCAGCGGCAGCTCGGCCACGGCCTCCCAGCTCAACGGCTGTTCGGCGAATGCGAAGTGACGTGGGTCGAACAGCAGGCCCATGCGTGTGTCGCCCAGGGGCAGGGCCTCGAAGCGCTCGCTGTCGAGACGCTCCAGGTACGACACGCCCAGGTCCAGGCGGTTGCTCGCCAGCTGGTCGAGAATCTGTTCGGAGCTCAACGCGCTCAGCTCGAAACGCAGCTCGGGGTGCTGGCGGTGCAGGCGCTGCAGCAGTGGCAGCGGGTCGAAGCTCGACAGCGGCACCACCCCCAGGCGCAGCGTGCCGGCCAGGTGCCCGCGACAGGCGGCGGCCTCGGCGTACAGGCCGTCGTAGGCCGAGAGTACCGAGCGCGCCCAGGCCAGCACGCGCTCGCCCTGGGCGGTGAAGCCCTCGAAACGCTGGCCGCGGTTGACCAGCGGCAGGCCCAGTTCGCGCTCCAGGTTGCGCAGGCGCATCGACAGCGTGGGCTGGGTCACGTGGCAGCGCGCGGCGGCCTGGCCGAAGTGGCGGGTTTCATCCAGGGCGATGAGGAATTTGAGTTGTTTGATATCCATCGTCGTTCCGGGGCATTGGCAGGCGAAGCATTCTATCTTGTCCTAGACTGCCTGCTCCGGTCATTGATACCTAAGGAGCACAGGATGAGCATTTTTAGTTTCGTGAAAGAAGCGGGTGAAAAACTGATCGACCTGCTCACCCCCGGCAACGCCAAGGCTGACGACCAGTTGAAGGAGCACGTGCAGAAGGTCGGCCTGGGCAACCCGAACATCCAGACCACCGTCGACGGCGACAAGGTCACGGTCAAGGGCGAGGTAGGCAGCCAGGAAGAGAAGGAGAAGATCCTGCTGGCGCTGGGCAACATTGCCGGCGTCGCGTCGGTGGACGACCAGCTCACCGTGACCGGCCCGGTCGTGGCGGCGGCGCGTTTCGTGGTGGTGAAGAAGGGCGACACGCTGAGTGCGATTTCGTTGGCGGTGTATGGCAATGCCAACCAGTACAACAAGATCTTCGAGGCCAACAAGCCGTTGCTGAGCCATCCCGACAAGATCTACCCGGGGCAGACGCTGCGTATTCCGGAGTAAGGCTCCAGCTTGGTGGTGTGATCTTCGCCGGCTCCTACAGGTAAGGTGCCTTGTGTAGGAGCCGGCGAAGCGGCCTACAGCCCCTGCAACAAGTCCCGATAATCTTCCTGCGCCGCAAACTCCGCCGTGTCCCGCGGCCCCTTGCGGCTGTCCGGCTGGCGCACTGCCAGCAGGTGCGCCACGCCAAAGTCGCGCGCGCTGCGCAGTATCGCCAGGGTGTCGTCGATGAACAGGCTGCGTGCCGGGTCGAACCCGGTATCCGCGTGCAATGCGCTCCAGAACTGCTGGTCTTCCTTGGGGAAGCCATAGTCATGGGAGCTGATCAGCCGCTCGAAATAGGGCGCCAGCGCCACCCGCTCCAGCTTCAACGACAACGAATCGCGATGGGCATTGGTGATCAGGATCACCCGCTTGCCGGCCTGGCGGATCGCCTGCAGAAAGGTGTCGGCGTCCGGGCGCAGCGCGATCAGGTCGGCCGTTTCCAGTTTCAGCTCGCGCACCGGCAGCTTCAGCTCGGCACTCCAGAAATCCAGGCAGTACCAGTTCAGCGAGCCGGCGTGGCGTTCGAACAGCGGCTGCATTTCCAGCTCGGCCATCGCACGGCTGATGCCATGCAGCTCGGCGTAGCGTTGGGGCAGGTGCTCCAACCAGAAGTGGTTGTCGTAGTGCAGGTCCAGCAGGGTGCCGTCCATATCCAGCAATACGGTATCGATGTCGTGCCAGGCCAGGGAGGGCATGTGAAATATTCTCGTTCGATCCAGACTCGGTGGACGGTATAGTACCCCGTTACCGCCAAGGAGCCGCCCCCTCATGCGCCAGAAACCCACTGTCCTCAGCCGCGAAATTGTTGCAAGCAGCCGCCTGTTCCGTGTCGAAGCGGTCGAGCTGCGCTTCAGCAACGGCACCGAACGTACCTATGAACGCCTGGTCGGGCGCGGTAACGGCTATGGCGCGGTGATGATCGTGGCGATGCTCGATGCCGAGCACGCGGTGCTGGTGGAGGAATACTGCGGCGGCACCGACGAATACGAGCTGTCGCTGCCCAAGGGCCTGATCGAGCCCGGTGAAGACGTGCTGGCGGCGGCCAACCGTGAACTCAAGGAAGAAGCCGGCTTCGGCGCCCGGCAGCTGGAACACCTGACCGAGCTGTCGCTGTCGCCCGGCTACATGAGCCAGAAGATCCAGGTGGTGCTGGCCACCGACCTGTTCGAAGAGCGCCTGGAGGGCGACGAGCCCGAGCCGATGCGTGTCGACAAGGTCAACCTGCGCGAGCTCTCGGCCCTGGCCCAGCATCCGCAGTTCTCCGAAGGGCGGGCGCTGGCGGCGCTGTACCTGGTGCGTGACCTGCTGACCCAGCGCGGCGTGTTCGGCGCATGAACGACCGCGAAATGATGCAGCAGGTGGTGCAGCTGACCCGACAGGCGGGCGCTGCCATCCTGCCCTTCTGGCGTGCGGACGTGGCCGTGCAGACCAAGCTCGATGCCTCGCCGGTGACCGCAGCCGATATCGCCGCCCACGACGTGATCGCCGCCGGCCTGCAGCGGCTGGCGCCCCATATACCGGTGCTGTCCGAGGAAGACTGCGACATCGGCCTGGCCGAGCGCCAACAGTGGCAGCGCTGGTGGCTGGTGGACCCGCTGGACGGCACCAAGGAGTTCATCGCCGGCAGCGAAGAGTTCACCGTCAACATCGCCCTGATCGAACAGGGTCGGGTGGTATTCGGCGTGGTCGGGGTGCCCACCACGGGGCGTTGCTACTACGGTGGCCAGGGCCTGGGCGCCTGGCACGAAGACCCGCACGCGCCGGCAGCGCCGATCAGCGTGCGTGCGGCGCCGCCTGCCGGCACCCCGTTCACCGTGGTCGCCAGCCGCCGCCACAGCAGCCCCGAGCAGGAGCGCCTGCTGGCCGGCCTGAGTGCGGCGGTGGGTGAGCTGGAGCTGACCTCCGTGGGCAGCTCGCTCAAGTTCTGTCTGCTCGCCGAAGGCGCCGCCGACTGCTACCCGCGCCTGGCGCCGACCTCGCAGTGGGACACCGCCGCCGCCCAGGGCGTGCTCGAAGGCGCCGGCGGCGAAGTGCTGGGCCTGGACGGCCAGCCGTTCGCCTACCCATCCCGCGAAAGCCTGCTCAATCCTTTCTTCCTTGCCCTGCCAGCCGCAGCGCCGTGGCGCGCCAGCCTGCTCGCGCTCGCCTCAGCGGTGTAGCACGTACTGCCCGCCGAACTGCACGGCGGGCGTTTCACTGCCTTCGTTGAACACCTGGGTGTGCAGGGTCAGGCGCGCGCGGCCGTAGCGCTGGTAGGTGGCCACGAAGCGCTCCCAGACCTTGGCCTCGGGCGCCGCGCACACCGCCACGCCGGCGCCGGTGACCGGCAGCGGGTAGCTGATCTGGCCCTCCTGGATGACGATATGCCCGTCGCCGATGCCCGCCTCGCGCAGGCGCAGGTGCAGCCAGCCCCAGCCTGCCAGCACGGCCGCGCAATACAGGCTGCCGCCGAACATGGTGCTCTTGTGGTTGACGTTGGCCGCCAGCGGCAATTGCAGGCGCAGCCGCTGGTGCTGCCAGTCGAGCACCTGCAGGCCCATCTCGCGGGTCAGCGGGATGTCGGCGTGCAGCACGTCCTGCAGGTAATGGCTCGGGTTCATCAGCGGTTGTCCTCGGTGTCGTCGGTGCCACTGGCATTGCTGTCGGCAAAGCTCAGGCCGTGTTTGCGCAGCTTGTCGTGCAGGGTCTTGCGCGGCACGCCGAGGGCTTCGGCCAGGCTGCGCATCGAGCTGTGCGGGCGGGTCAGTTCGGCGGCGATCAGCGAGCGTTCGAACTGCTCGACCTGGTCGCTGAGGTTGCCGCTGCCCGGCGCTGCCTGCGCCTGATCGACCGGGCCAGGGCTGTCGCCGTCCAGGGCCAGCTCCAGGCCCAGGGCGAAGCGCTCGGCGGCGTTCTGCAGCTCGCGCACGTTGCCCGGCCACGCATGGCGCAGCAGCGTCGCACGTTGCGCCGGTTGCAGCACGTGGGGGGGCAGGCCGTGGCGTTCGCTGGCGGCGTCGGCAAAGTGCTGGAACAGCATCAGCACATCGTCGCCGCGCTCGCGCAGGGGGGGGATGCGCAGCGGCGCGACGTTGAGGCGGTAATACAGGTCGGCGCGAAAACGCCCCTGGTCGGCAGCCTGGCGCAGGTCCTCCTTGGTGGCGGCGATGATGCGGATATCCAGCGGGATCAGCTGGTTGCCGCCCAGGCGCTCGACCACCCGCTCCTGCAGCAGGCGCAGCAGCTTGACCTGTACATCCAGGCTCATGCTCTCGATTTCATCGAGAAACAGCGTGCCGCCATTGGCGAATTCGAACTTGCCGATGCGCCGCTTCTGCGCCCCGGTAAAGGCCCCGGGCTCGTGGCCGAACAGCTCGCTCTCGACCACCGATTCGGCCAGGGCACCGGCGTTGATCGCCACGAACGGGCCGTCGCGCCGGCTCGACAGGTCGTGCAGCGCGCGCGCCACCACCTCTTTGCCGGCGCCGGTCTCGCCCAGTATCAGCACATCGGCGCGGGTGCCGGCCAGCGCGCCGATCTGCTCGCGCAGCCGGGCCATCGGGGTCGACTGGCCCACCAGGCGCGTGCTCAGTTGCTGGCGATCGCTCAGGGCCAGGCGCAGGCTGCGGTTGTCCAGCACCAGGCGGCGCAGCGCCAGGCCGCGGCGCACGCTGTCGAGCAGGGCGTCGCTGGCGAAGGGCTTTTCGAGAAAGTCGTAGGCCCCGGCGCGCATCGCCTGCACCGCCAGCGGCACGTCGCCGTGGCCGGTGATCAGCAGCACCGGCAGGTCCGGGTCCTGGGCATGCAGTTGTTCGAGCAGTTGCAGGCCGTCGATGCCGGGCATGCGGATATCGCTCACCACCACCCCGGGCCAGTCGCTTTCCAGGCGCGCGGCCAGGCCCTGGGCGTCGCTCAGGGGCAGCACGCGCAGGCCGGCGAGGTCCAGGGTCTGGCTCAGGGCCTGACGCAGGTGCGGGTCGTCATCGACCAGGACGACCTGGGTGCGGCTGTCGATCAGTGTGTCGGTCGTCATGCCGAGGAGTCCTCCGAGGTTTGAAGCGCGGCGCCGGGGGTGGCCACGCGCAGTTGCAGGGTCAGCAGCGCACCGCCTTCCGGGTGGTTGGCCAGCACCAGCTCACCGCCCAGCGCGTTGATCAGCGTATCGCAGATCGCCAGGCCCAGGCCCAGGCCCTGGGTGCGCGTCTTGGTGGTGAAGAACGGCTCGCGTGCGCGCAGCAGGGCCTGGCTGCTGAAGCCCGGGCCGTTGTCGCGAATGGTCAGGTAGACGCTGCCTTCGCGGCGTTCGGCACTTAGCCAGAGCTTGCGCGGGTTGGCCTTTTCGGTCAGCGCGTCGAGGGCGTTGGCCAGCAGGTTGCCCAGTACCTGGCGCAGGCGGGTTTCGCCGGCCTGCACCCACAGGGTGGCCTCGGGCAGGTCGCGCACCAGCTCCACCGCCATCGCCCGGCGCCGCTTGGCCAGCAGGGCCAGGGCGTCGTCCAGTGCCGGCTGCAGCGCCACGCTTTCCGGCGCATGCCGGTCACGCCGGGCGAAGGCGCGCAGGTGGGCGATGATCGAGGCCATGCGCCCGGTCAGTTCGCTGATCAGCTTGAGGTTGCTGCGCGCATCGTCGGTGCGCTGGTGGTCGAGCAGGATCTCGGCGTTCTCGGCGTAGCTGCGGATCGCCGCCAGCGGCTGGTTGAGCTCATGGCTGATGCTTGCCGACATGGTGCCCAGCACCGACAGCTTGCCGGCCTGCACCAGCTCGTCCTGGGCGCGCACCAGTTCCTGCTGGGCCTGCTCGCGCTCAAGCACTTCGGTCTTGAGGCGGCTGTTGAGGCCTTCGAGGGCGGCGGTGCGTTCGGCCACGCGCAGCTCCAGCTCCTGGCGAGCGCGGGCCTCGAAGTCGAGGCGGTCCATGTAGTTGCGCCGGCGCTGCATCACCAGCCCGAGCAGCAGCATCACCACCAGCAGGGTGGCGGCGCCGATGAACAGCACCGTGCTCACCGAGCGGTCGACCAGGGTGCGCGGGGCCAGGATGCTGACCTGCCAGCCGGTCTCGGGGATGGCCTGGGTCTGGGTCAGCCAGGCATCGGGGTTGAGCCTGAGGGGCTTGGGCGTGGTGGTGGGGTAGGGCTGGATCGCCACGATCGCATCGCGCTCGGCCTCGCTGAGCGGGCGCGTGGCGCGAAAGCGCCAGTCGGGGCGCGAGGTGAGGATCACCACGCCGTTGTGGTCGGTCACCAGCAGTTGCTCGGGGGTCTTGCCCCACAGGGTTTCGGTGTGGTCCAGGTCGATCTTGGCCACCAGTACGCCGATCACCTGGTCGCCGTCACGCACTGCTGCGGCGAAGAAGTAGCCGCGCTTGGCCGAGGTGGTGCCCTGGCCGAAGAAACGCCCCAGCCGGCCCTGCATGGCTTCGCTGAAGTAGGGGCGGAACGAGAAGTTGCGCCCGGCAAAGTTGTCGTGCTTGTTCCAGTTGGAGGCCGCCAGGGTGTTGCCGTTGACGTCCATCAGGTACATCACCTCGGCGCCGGTCTGCGCGCAGATGTCGTCGAGCAGGCGGTTGGCGTTGGTCAGGGTCTCGAGGCGTATCGGGTCGGCCAGCACCGCGCGCAATGCCGGCAGGTCACCGAGGATCTGCGGCAGGGTCTCGTAGCGGTGCAGGGTGCCCAGCAGGTTGGCCACGTACAGGTCCAGGGTCTGGCGGTTCTGGCTGGCCAGTTCCTCCTGGTAGTAGTGCTCAGCCAGGCGTTGCAGCGGCCACAGCAGCGGCGCCAGGCACAGCGCCAGGAGGGCCAGGCTGCGCCAGCGCGGACGGCGGGGGAGGGTCGGGGTCATGGTCATCGCAAACCGGGCTTTGGTGGGGGGCCGCGTTGCAGCCCATCGCGGGTCAAGCCCGCTCCCACAAGGTCATTGATTATCCCGTGGGAGCGGGCTTGACCCGCGATGGCGTCGCAAAGGGCGCAGAAACGTTGGGCGCATTATGCGCTACTTCAGGCACTCGATCAGCGCTTGACGCCAGTCTGGCTGCTCCACCTGCCACTGCTGGCGCAGGCGGCTGCAGTCCAGGCGCGAGTTCAGTGGGCGCTGCGCCGGGGTCGGGTATTCGCTGGACGGGATCGGCAGCAGCTGCGCGCAGGGCCTGCCCTGAGCCTTCAGATGCTCGCCGATGGCCTGGGCGAAACCGAACCAGGAGGTCTGGCCCTGCGCGGTCATGTGGTAGGTGCCCCACGCACCCGCCTGCCCGGCCTGCCAGCGCTGGATCAACGCCAGGGTGCTGGCGGCCAGGCTACCGGCCCAGGTCGGTGCACCGATCTGGTCGGCGACCACGCGCAGCTGCGGTTTTTCCTGCAGCAGACGCTGCATGGTCAGCAGAAAATTGCGCCCGTGCAACGAGTACACCCAACTGGTGCGCAGTGTCAGGTGCGCGCCGCCCACGGCATGGATGGCCTGCTCGCCAGCCAGCTTGCTGCGTCCGTACACGCTCAGGGGGTTGGGCGCGTCGTCTTCGGTGTAGGGCGTGGCCTTGCTGCCGTCGAACACGTAGTCGGTGGAGTAGTGCAGCAGCGGTACGCCCAGCCGTGCGGCCTCCTCGGCAAGTACGCCGGGTGCAGTGGCGTTGATGGCGAAGGCCAGCGCAGGTTCGTTTTCGGCCTGGTCGACTGCGGTATAGGCGGCGGCGTTCACCAGCAGGTCGGGGCTCAGCTCGCGTACTACCTGGCGGATGCGTTCGGGCTCGGCCAGGTCAAGCTGTTCGCGGCCCAGTACATGCACCTGGCCCAACCCGGCCAGGCGCTGCTGCAGGGCCTGGGCTAGCTGGCCATTGCGCCCGGTGATGAGGATTTTCATGGGAACAGGTCGGCGTCCTTGAGCAACTGGCCGACCTGATCCTTGGCCGACAGCTGCGGCGGTGCGTCCAGTTGCCAGTCGATGGCCAGCTGCGGGTCGTCCCAGCGAATGCAGCGCTCGGCGCTCGGGTTGTAGTAGTCGGTGGTCTTGTACAGGAACTCGGCGCTGTCGCTGAGCACCCGGAAACCGTGGGCAAACCCCTGGGGGATCCACACCTGCCGGTGGTTGGCGGCCGACAGGTGTACCGCCACCCATTGCCCGAAGGTCGGCGAGCTGCGGCGGATATCCACCGCCACGTCCAGCACCTCGCCCTGGGTCACGCGCACCAGCTTGCCCTGGGGGTTGTGCACCTGATAGTGCAGGCCGCGCAGCACGCCGCGCAGCGAGCGCGAATGATTGTCCTGCACGAACTGTGCATCGATGCCGGTTCCGGTCCTGAAGGCCTGGGCGTTGAAGCTCTCGTAGAAGAACCCGCGGTCATCGCCGAACACCCTGGGCTCGAGGATCAGCACGTCCGGTAGCGCGGTGGCGATCACTTCCATTGCTGGTCTCCGGTCAGGCCGTACAGGTACTGGCCGTAGCCGGTCTTGCCGAAGGCCTTGGCCCGTTCCAGCAGACGCTCCTGGCAGATCCAGCCCTGCTGGAAGGCGATCTCTTCAAGGCAGGCGACCTTCAGGCCCTGGCGATGCTCGATGGTCTGCACGTACTGCGAGGCCTCCAGCAGGCTGTCGTGGGTGCCGGTGTCGAGCCAGGCGAAGCCACGCCCGAAGCGCTCCACGCGCAGGTCGCCACGGCGCAGGTAGGCATTGTTGACATCGGTGATCTCAAGCTCCCCACGCGGCGAAGGCTTGATGTCGCGGGCGATGCGCACCACGTCGTTGTCGTAGAAGTACAGGCCGGTGACCGCGTAGCTGGACCTGGGCTGCGCGGGCTTTTCTTCGATCGACAAGGCGTTGCCTGCCGCGTCGAACTCGATCACGCCGAAACGCTCCGGGTCCTTGACCCAATAGCCGAACACCGTTGCGCCGCTGGAGTGGGCGGCGGCGCGCAGCAGTTGCTCGGTGAAACGCTGGCCGTGGAACACGTTGTCGCCCAGGATCAGGCACACCGAGTCGTCACCGATGAACGATTCGCCGATCAGGAACGCCTGGGCCAGGCCGTCGGGCGAGGGCTGCTCGGCATACTCGAAGTGCACCCCGAACTGGCTGCCGTCGCCCAACAGCTGACGAAAGTGTGGCAGGTCGTGAGGGGTGGAGATGATCAGGATCTCGCGGATGCCGGCCAGCATCAGCACCGAGATCGGGTAGTAGATCATCGGCTTGTCGTATACCGGCAGCAGCTGTTTGGAAATGCCCAGGGTGATGGGGTGCAGGCGCGTGCCGGAGCCGCCTGCCAGTACGATGCCTTTGGTCATGCAATCAGGTCCTTGAAATCGCTGTTGCCCAGGCGCTGGCCCTGGTAGCTGCCGTCCTGCACATGGCGGCACCACTCCAGGTTATCCAGGTACCACTGCACGGTCTTGCGCAGGCCGGTGGCGAAGGTTTCTTCAGGGCGCCAGCCCAGCTCGCGCTCGATCTTGCCGGCGTCGATGGCGTAGCGCAGGTCGTGGCCGGGGCGGTCCTGTACGAAGGTGATCAGGTCGGCATAGCGCGCCACGCCCGCCGGGTGTGCGGGGGCCAGCTCTTCGAGCAGTGCGCAGATGGCGTGCACCACCCCGAGGTTGGTCTGCTCGTTGTGCCCGCCGATGTTGTAGGTCTGGCCTACCTCACCTGCGGTGACCACCTTGAGCAGGGCGCGGGCATGGTCCTCGACGAACAGCCAGTCGCGCACCTGCTGGCCGTTGCCGTACACCGGCAGCGGCTTGCCCGCCAGGGCGTTGAGGATCACCAGCGGGATGAGTTTTTCCGGGAAGTGGTACGGCCCGTAGTTGTTCGAGCAGTTGGTCAGCAGCACCGGCAGCCCGTAGGTGCGCTGCCAGGCGCGCACCAGGTGGTCGGACGCGGCCTTGCTCGCCGAGTAGGGCGAACTGGGTGCGTAGGGGGTGGTTTCGGTGAACAGGTCTTCGACCCCATGCAGGTCGCCATATACCTCGTCGGTGGACACGTGATGGAAGCGAAACGCCTCGCGCTCGGCGGCCGGCAGCGTGCCCCAGTAGGCGCGGGTGGCTTCGAGCAGGCTGTAGGTGCCGACGATGTTGGTCTGGATGAACGCCGCCGGCCCGTCGATGGAGCGGTCGACATGCGACTCGGCTGCCAGGTGCATGATCGCCTGGGGCCGGAAGCGCTCCAGCACCGCGCTCACCGTGGCCTGGTCGACGATATCGGCCTGCACGAACTCGTAGCGGGTGTTGCTGGCGATGCTGTGCAGCGACTCCAGGTTGCCGGCGTAGGTCAGCTTGTCCAGGTTGAGCACGTGGTGGTCGGTGTGCTCGATCAGGTGGCGGACCAGCGCCGAACCGATGAAGCCGGCACCGCCGGTGATGAGTATGCGCATGTCGAATGGCCTTTGGTGCAGCGGGTGGTGTTCAGGTGGCTCGTAGCTTGTCGCCAGGCGCCGGCCGGTGCAAGGGCAACGCAGCGCTGGCCGACGTCAGGCTATCGGCCGGATGCCCGCGTAGTTAATAGTGGCTGATCCTGCCGCCGATCTGCGCGCCGAGGGGCAGGTTGTCGGAAAAGTACGCGGTGAACCCGGCGTCGCTCATCGCCTGCTGCATGCGCGGGATGTCGTAGGCCACACGGTGCAGGGTGAACTGGCCGGCGTGCCAGGTGGCGAAGGCTGCACGCGGGTCGCCGTCGCGTGGCTGGCCGACCGATCCGGGGTTGCAGTAGACCTTGCCGCGACCCTGCCAGAGCATCTGCACATGGGTGTGGCCCGAGGCGAAGTGCGTGCCGGGCAGCGCCTCGAAATACGCCTGCGAGGGGCGCAGGTACTCTTCGATGGGGTCGTTCCAGCCGCCGTGCACCAGCTCGATGCCGTGTTGCCGGCCGCGTGCGGGCAATGCCGCGAGCCATGCCGCGTTGGCGGCCGTGAGGATGCCCTTCTGGTAATCCAGGCAGGCGTTGGCACTGTTGGAGCGTGGGCAGGGCGTGTTGCTCGACAGGTACCAGTCGTGGTTGCCCATCAGGCTGAAGATGCCGCGTTCGCGCAGCGCGTCGCAGCACTCGTTGATCTGGCAGTAGTACCCGGCCGTGTCGCCCAGGCAGATGATCTGCGACACGCCCAGGCGCTCCAGCTCGTCGAGCACCGCCGAGAGTGCGACGAAGTTGCCGTGGATATCAGAAATGATCCCGATCATGGACCACGAGCTCCTCGATGTAGCGCACCGCGAACCCCGGTCGGATCTCGGGGGTAGGGGGCGCCTTGCGGTTCAGGAAGAAGTCCAGGCACATGGCCGCCTCGTTGTAGCCGAAGGCCCGGCGCATGGAGCTGGTGGAGGAGATACGCGGGTTGATCTCCAGCAGTTTCCAGCTGCCGTCGGCGTCGCGGCGAAACTGCAGGTTGGTCGGGCCCACGGGCCTGAAGTGTGCACACAGGCGCGCCACCACTTCATCCAGCGAAGCCTCCTGGCGCACCCAGGCCTTGGCGGTTGAACCGTCGGCGGCCAGCTTGCGCTGCAGGGTGATCGACCCGAAGCTGCCGCCTTCGCCATCGCCGAACACCGCCACGGTGAACTCCTGCTCGGCGCTGCCGATGATCGGTTGGGCCATCAGCACCTCGCCCAGCAGGTGCGCATGGGGTTCGAAGTCGCTGGCGCTTTGTACCCACACCAGGCCCTTGGAGGCATAACTGCGACGAGGCTTGAGCAGGAAGGGCAGGCCCAGGGTCCGGACCAGCTCGGCGAAACTGCCCGACAGGTAGCTGGGGATTCGCGCCGGCTCGTCGGCGGCGGCCAGCGCCTGGTCCATTGCCCACTTGTCGCGGGACAGATCGATCAGCGCTCGGCTGTTGAGCACCACGCCACAGCCCAGTTGCGCCACCTGTTCACGGTGGTCCGAAAACCAGTGCAGGTCCTGCTCGATGCCAGGTATCACCAGGTCGACCGCGTGCTGCCTGACCACCCGTTCGAGCCACGCCGGGTAGTCGGCGCTGGCGGTCAGGGGCGCCTGCGCGAAGGCGTCGCACCAGGCCCTGCCGGCGGCATCGTCGTAGATATCGGTGCCTACCAGCACCACGGCCGGGTCGCTGGCACGCAACGACTTGAGCAGGCCGTAGCCCATGATGGCGCCCACGCCGGTAACCATGACCGTGCTCATGCCGTGCACTCCCGATGCTGTCGGATCATTTCGAAACCCTGGTGGATATTCACCTGCGGCATGAAGTCGATGGCGGCGTGCAACGCCGGGTCGAGCAGCTGCGCTGGCAGGTCGGGCACATCCGGCTTGTCGCGCAGAAAGCGCACCTGGCCCTGCTGGCCGAAGGCGGACAACGCGGCCTGGGCGATTTCGCTCAGTGCAGGGCTGTCGGGGTGGACGCAGTTGAACAGCCCGGTGGTCGTGGTGGCGGCCACACGGGTGCAGATCTGCACCAGGTCGTCCAGGTGCAGGTAGTTGCGCCGCGCGTCGTTGTTGCCGAACAGGCTGATGTCGTTGCCGGCCTGGGCCTGGTCGGCGAAGGCATACAGCAGCGGCTGATGGGTGCGGCAGGCACCGGCGGCGTCATACACCTGGCTGGGGCGCAGGATGGTCAGGGCGATGCCGTGCGCGCTGCAGAACAGGCTGGCGAGCTCCTCGGAGTGGCGTTTGGATAGCGAGTAGATGCTGTAGTAGATGTTATGGGGCATGTAGCTGGCTGAAACAGACGAAATCAGTATCAGGTGCCTGGCCCCGCTGCGTTGTGCCAGTTGGCAGGCGGCCAGCGTGCCGACCGCGTTGACCTGCTCGGCGCGGATCAGGTCGTCGATGCCGGGGCCGCCAAAGTCGGCGGCGGCCAGTACCACCACGTCGAACGGCGGCACGCTGGCGGGTACGCGGTCGGGCTGGCTCAGGTCGAAGAACACGTCGGCATCACGCCGCCCTGCGGTCTGCACCGGGCCCAGTTGCGCCAGGCCGTGGGCGATGGCCTGGCCGATCACGGAGGTGCTGCCGATGACCAGGCTGCCGAGAGGTGGACGTGGGGTGGAAATGTCGCGGGTCATCGTGGGGCATACCTCATGTAGTGCGCGGCGCGGGGCCCGCAGTTGAACAGCAGGTCGAGAATGCTGACCGCGTGACTGAAATCGCCCCATTGCTGTGGATAGGTGGGATAGCCGTCATAGTCGAACCAGCTGAGCTCGATGGCGCTGTCGGCGAACTGGCGCTCATCAAGGTAGTCCCTGGCTGCCGGCCCGGACACATAGTGCGTGGCTCCGGCCTGCTGGCACAGATTGACCAGACGTTCGGTCTTGCCTTCGCCCAGGGTGTAGTCCCACGAGCGGGTGATGCGCGTGGTGATGCCCAGGTAGTCGCACACGGCCTGTATCAGCAGCACGTTGAGCTCGCTCAGGTTGCGGTGCTGGCGGTCCAGGTACAGCGGTTGCAGCCATGCGGCCACTTCGTGCCAGCAAGGCGCCTTGGCGTAGTTGGCCACCAGGCTCTTCCAGTGCTTGGCCTGCCAGTTGCCCGGGGCCAGCTCGACGTCGCGGATGCGCCGGTTGATGTTCTGCCCTGTCGGGATGGTCAGCCACTCCAGGCCGTTGGGGGTCTTGATGCGGTTGCGGTTGCGCCAGTCGTTCTTGGTGTACTGCATGTCGTCGTAGACGATGAACTCGTCCACGGCCGCAATCAGGTCGAAGTACCCCTTCCAGGGAATGTAGTTGGATTGGAGGATGGCAACCTGCTTCAAGCGTCTGTCCCGGGGTTGGAGGGCGAAATCGACGGCGGGTCAGAATACGTTCAATTCTTTCCCTTCGTCACTCCCCTTGCTTATCGGCAGCAGCGGTGGCGATATAAGCGACAAAAAAAATCGAGGCCTTCTCCATGTCGCTGAACACCCTCATTCACCGCGCCAGCCTGCCATGCCCCGATCTCGACCCGGCCCAGGCGGCGCAGCTGCTGCAGGCGCATTACGGGCTGCAAGGCACGCTGCAGCCACTGGGCAGCCAGCAGGACCTGAACTTTCGCGTCGATACGCCCCACGGGCGCTTCGTGCTCAAGGTCTGCCATGGCGACTATGCGCAGCAGGAGCTTGAAGCCCAGCATGCGGCGCTGGAGCACCTGCACCGTCAGGGTGTGCCGGTACCGGCCGTTCGTCGTGCCAACGGTGGCGAGCCGTTGCTGGCACTGACGATCGACGGCCAGCCGGTGCGCGCCCGGGTGCTCACCTACATCGAGGGCCAGACCCTGACCCGCCTGCCGTACATGGCGCCGCGCCTGATGCACGAGCTGGGGGCGCTGTGTGCACGGGTCGACCTGGCGCTGGCGGACTTCACCCACCCCGGGCTGGAGCGCACCCTGCAATGGGACCCGCGCCATGCCCAGGCGGTGATCGCCCACCTGCTCCCGGTGCTGGCCGACGGACCGCGCAAGGTGCGGGTGCAGGCCGTTGCCGAGCAGGCCCGCGTGGCGCTCGAGCCGTTGCTGGCGCAGCTGCCGATGCAGGCGGTGCACCTGGACATTACCGATGACAACGCCGTGTGGCAGCGCGATGGCGCACGCGAGTGGCAGTTGCAGGGGGTGATCGATTTCGGCGACCTGCTGCACACCTGGCGCATCGCCGACCTGTCGGTGACCTGCGCGGCGCTGCTGCATCATGTCGACGGCGACCCGCTGCGCATCCTGCCGGCCATCGCTGCCTATCATGCGCTCAACCCGCTGCACGAGGCCGAGCTGCGAGCGCTATGGCCGATGATCGTGGCGCGCGCGGCGGTGCTGGTGCTCAGTGGCGAGCAGCAGGTGGGCGTCGACCCCGGCAACACCTACAGCCGCGACAACCTGGCGCATGAGTGGCAGATCTTCGAGGTGGCAGCCGGTGTGCCGTTTGCATTGATGGAGGCGGCGATCATGCAACTGGCCGGCCTTGCGCCCGCGCCGCTGCCGGCCACGGGCATGCTGCTGCCGGGGTTGCGCGACCAGGCTGTGGCGCGGGTCGATCTTGGCGTGCTGAGCGAGCACTTCAGCGCCGGCAACTGGCAGCAGCCCGGCATCGACCAGCACCTGCTGCGTACCCATGCGGCGCCGGCCAGCACGTTGTATGCCCAGTACCGCCTGTCGCAGACCCATATCGACAACCCGCTGGAACCGCACACCTGTGCGCTGCACGTGGAGCTGCACCTGCCCGTGGACAGTGCGCTGGTGGCGCCGTTTGCCGGCACCTGGCGCCACGGCGAGCAGGGCTGGGCGTGCCTTGAAGGTGACGCCTCCAGCCTGTGGCTGCGCGGGGTGGTGCAAAGCCCCGCATCGGGCGCGGTCATCGCCCAGGGCGAGCCGCTGGGGCACGCCACCGAGCTCGAGGTGCAGCTGTGCCGCGTGGCCGGCCTGCAACCGCCGAACTTCGTCGCGCCTTCGCGCGCGCTGGCATGGCAGGCGCTGTGCCCTTCGCCGGCTGCGCTGCTGGGCTTTGACTGCGACGCCGCGCCACTGCCCGACCCGCATGCCCTGCTGGCGCGTCGCGATGCCAGCTTCGCGCGCTCGCAGAAGCACTACTACCAGCAGCCGCCACATATCGAGCGCGGCTGGCGCAACTACCTGATCGACATGCAGGGGCGCTCGTACCTGGACATGCTCAACAACGTCGCGGTGCTGGGCCATGGGCACCCGCGCATGGTGAGCGAGTCGGCGCGCCAGTGGTCGCTGCTCAACACCAACTCGCGCTTTCACTATGCGGCCATCGCCGAGTTTTCCGAGCGCCTGCTGGCGCTGGCGCCGCCGGGGATGGACCGGGTGTTCCTGGTCAACAGCGGCACCGAGGCCAACGACCTGGCGATCCGCCTGGCGTGGGCGGCCAGCGGTGGGCGCGACATGCTCAGCGTGCTGGAGGCGTACCACGGCTGGTCGGTGGCCACCGATGCCATCTCGACCTCCATCGCCGACAACCCGCAGGCATTGAGCACTCGGCCCGACTGGGTGCACCCGGTGACCGCACCGAACACCTACCGCGGCAAGTACCGTGGGCAGGACACCACCGCCGACTATGTGCGCGATGTCGACGAACGCCTGGCCGAGATCGGCGAGCGTCAGCTGGCGGGGTTCATCTGCGAGCCGGTGTACGGCAATGCCGGTGGCATCCCGTTGCCGGCGGGGTATCTGCAGCAGGTGTATGCCAGGGTGCGCGCGCGGGGCGGGGTATGCATCGCCGACGAGGTGCAGGTGGGGTACGGGCGGCTGGGCGAGTACTTCTGGGGCTTCGAGCAGCAGGGTGTGGTGCCGGATATCATCACCATGGCCAAGGGCATGGGCAACGGCCAGCCGCTGGGCGCAGTGATCACCCGGCGCGAGATCGCCGAGGCGCTGGAGGCCGAGGGTTACTTCTTCTCGTCGGCCGGTGGCAGCCCGGTGAGCTGCCGTATCGGCATGGCGGTGCTGGACGTGATGGAGGAGGAGGGCCTGTGGGACAACGCGCGCGAGGTGGGTGGGTACTTCAAGGCGCGTCTGCAGGCGCTTGTCGATAAGTATCCGCTGGCGGGTGCGGTGCATGGGTCGGGGTTCTACCTGGGCCTGGAGCTGGTGCGCAATGCCGTCAGCCTGGAACCGGCCACCGAAGAGACGGCGGCGCTGTGCGAGCGTCTGCGCGAGCTGGGCATCTTCATGCAGCCGACCGGTGACTACCTGAACATCCTCAAGATCAAGCCGCCCATGTGCACTACGCGGGCGAGCGTGGATTTCTTTGTGGACAGTGTGGAGCGGGTGTTGACGCAGGGGGTGTAGCGGCGGAGTCGGGAGGGCGCTGTCCTGCATTCGCTGGCTTGCCAGCGAAGCAGTCAACGAACCCTCCCTTGCGTCGATTAATATCGATTAATAATCGGGCGAACCTGAGAGGTTTAATTATTTTTGGCTTTTAAAGCCGATATTTATCGGCTATAAAGTGCTCATCGTCTTCCCTTGTACCTTCCCAAGGAGGTTCCCATGAGCCGTACCGTCACCGTCGCCGCCACCCAGATGGCTTGTTCCTGGGACCGCCAGGCAAATCTCGCCACCGCCGAAAAGCTGGTGCGCGAAGCCGCCGCCAAGGGCGCGCAGATCATCCTGATCCAGGAACTGTTCGAAACCCCGTACTTCTGCCAGAAGCCCAACGCCGACTACCTGCAACTGGCTACGCCCACCGAAACCAACGCAGCCATCGCGCACTTCCAGACGCTCGCCAGGGAGCTGCAGGTGGTGCTGCCCATCAGCTACTACGAGCTGGCCGGCCGCGCCCGCTTCAACAGCATCGCGATCATCGACGCCGACGGCAGCAACCTGGGCGTGTACCGCAAGAGCCACATCCCCGACGGCCCCGGCTACCACGAGAAGTACTACTTCAACCCCGGCGACACCGGCTTCAAGGTGTGGCAGACCCGCTACGCCAAGATCGGCGTGGGCATCTGCTGGGACCAGTGGTTCCCCGAGTGCGCCCGCAGCATGGCGCTGCTGGGCGCGGAGATTTTGTTCTACCCCACCGCCATCGGCAGCGAACCGCACGATGCCAATATCCTCTCCCGCGAGCACTGGCAGCGTGTGCAGCAGGGGCACGCCGGCGCCAACCTGATGCCGCTGGTGGCCAGCAACCGCATCGGCCGCGAAGAACAGGACGGCTACGCCATCACCTTCTACGGCTCGTCGTTCATCGCCAACCAGTTCGGCGAAAAGGTCGAGGAACTGGACCAGACCGAAGAGGGCGTGCTGGTGCACAGCTTCGACCTGGACAAACTGGAACACGTGCGCAGCGCCTGGGGCACCTTCCGTGACCGCCGTCCGAACCTGTATGGTGCGATCAAAACCCTCGACGGTTCACTGGAATCCTGACCATGAAGACCCTGAACACTACCCCGCGCGCCGACGGCTTCCACATGCCTGCCGAGTGGGCACCGCAAACCCAGGTATGGATGCTGTGGCCCGAGCGCCCGGACAACTGGCGCCTGGGCGGCAAGCCGGCCCAGGCCGCCCACGTGGCGGTGGCCAAGGCCATCGCGCGTTTCGAGCCGGTCACCGTGGGTGTGTCGGCCGGCCAGTACGAAAACGCCAGTGCGCAACTGGACATGCCCAACATCCGTGTGGTGGAAATCAGCAACGACGACGCCTGGGTGCGTGACACCGGCCCGACCTTCGTGATCAACGACAGCGGCGAAGTGCGCGGCGTGCACTGGGGCTTCAACAGCTGGGGCGGCTTCGAGGGCGGCCTGTACGCGCCGTGGAACCGCGACGAACAGGTGGCGGCCAAGGTGCTGGAAATGGAGCGCTGCCAGCGTTACCGCACCGAGGGCTTCGTGCTCGAAGGCGGCTCGATTCACGTGGATGGCGAAGGCACCCTGATCACCACCGAGGAGTGTCTGCTCAACCACAACCGCAACCCGCACCTGAATCGCGAGCAGATCGAGGCGATCCTGCGCGATCAACTGGCGGTGGACACCATCGTGTGGCTGCCCGAGGGCCTGTACAACGACGAAACCGACGGGCATGTGGACAACTTCTGTTGTTACGTTCGCCCGGGCGAAGTGTTACTGGCCTGGACTGATGATTCGCAAGACCCCAACTACGCACGCTGCCGCGCCGCCCTGGCGGTGCTGCAAAGCCAGCGCGATGCCAAGGGCCGTGAATTCGTGGTGCACAAGATGCCGATCCCGGGCCCGTTGTACGCTACCGAAGAGGAGTGCGCCGGGGTCGATCTGGTGGCCGGCAGCCAGGAGCGCAACCCGTCGGTACGCCTGGCCGGTTCCTACGTGAACTTCCTGATCGTCAACGGCGGGATCATCGCGCCGAGCTTCGACGACCCCGCCGATGCCGAGGCCAGAGCGGTCCTGGCACGTCTGTTCCCCGATCACGAAGTGGTCATGGTGCCGGGCCGCGAGCTGTTGCTGGGCGGTGGCAACATCCATTGCCTGACCCAGCAGCAACCCGCCCCTGCCAAGCGCTGAGAGCGGCCTGGCAAATCAAGCCCGTCATCGACGGGCTTTTTTTTGCCTGCGCGATGGCCGGCGACGCAACTGGCACACCTCTTGTATTCGTTTTGCCTTGTATTTCAAGCAAGTACGACGGCGCAGTTCTGTCACAAAGTTTGATTAAGGTAGCCGCTCACACTTCTGGGGAGTACGTGTGGAAATGAATGCGACAAGTGAACCGGTTTCGCACCCGTCGGTGGTGAACCTCGAGGCGCTTGAGGCAGTGGCGCAGTGGTTGAGACACCATGGAACCCTCCGGGTCAGGAAGACCGATCCACGACGTGCACTGGTGGAACGTTATCCACAGGGGTTGATCACCGAGGCAGAGCTCGATGCGCTGCTGGGAGTGTGCTACCGCTGAACTGGAAAGGGCGCCACCGATTGCGGTGGTGCCCTTTTTTGTGGAGGCTGTACTGGCCTCATCGCGGGTCAAGCCCGCTCCCACAGGGGGTGGCGCGGTCTTTGTGGGAGCGGGCTTGACCCGCGATGGCAGCACCGCAGTTCTAGAAGTTGTAGGTACCCGTCACCACCAGGCTGCGCGGATCACCGAACTGGATCTGCCCGGCACTGGTCGCCGAACTGTAGTAGGTCTTGTCGGCAATGTTGCTCAGCGCCGCGCGCACATCCCAATCCTGCGTGCGCCAGCCGACCAGCGCGTCCCAGCTGCCATACCCCGGCAGCACGATGGTGTTCTTGGTATCGGCATAACGCTGCCCCACCAGTGTCACACCCGTTTCGGCGTACCAGCCCATTTCCGGTTTCCAGGTGACGAACAGGCTGGCGTTGCGCCGCGCCACGTCGTTGATGCGGTTGCCGGCATTGCCTTCGGTGTCTTCGACGATGGTGGCGTCCTGCAGGCCGATGCCCCCGCGCACATACCAGTTGCCTCCCAGCTTGCCGGTGGCGGTCAGTTCGACCCCGCGCGAACGCTGCAAGCCGGTGAGGATGTAGCGGTCGGCGTTGTCCGGGTCGCGGCTGCGGCGGTCGTACAGCTCCAGCTCGTACACCGCCAGGGTGGTGCTCAGGCGCTCGTCCAGCCACTCGCTCTTGACCCCGATCTCCTTCTGCCGGGTATGTTCAGGCCCGGTTTCGTTGGCGTTGCCCGCCGCCCCCGGGGTGATGCCGATCAGGCCGCCGCCCACCGGCGAAAAGGTCTTGCTCCACGAGGCATAGAAAGCGTGGTCCCTGAGCGGCGTCCACACCACGCCCAGGCGCGGGCTGGTGCTGTTGCTCTGCTGCTTTTCGCTCAGGCCGCTGACCTTGCTGGTGGTGTCCACCTCGAACCGGTCATGGCGCAGGCCCACGAGCAGTTGCCACTGATCGTTCAGGCGGACCTGGTCCTGCACATACAGGCCACGGCTGTGCACGTCTGTATGGTTGTTGCTGGACACCGCCAGCACGCCGTTGTGTTGCTGGCCGCGGTCCGGGTTGAACAGGTCGACGCCCGGCACGCCCTTGCCGCTGCGCAGCAGCGAGTGACGGCGCTGCTCGCCCAGTTCGAGCCCCGTGAGCAGGGTGTGCTCCAGGCCGAAGGTCGACACGTTGCCTTCGATTTCCACGGTGTTGAACAGGTTGCGCGTGTTCAGGTCCTGCTGCCAGCGCTGGCGCCCGACCAGGCCGGTGCTGGCGTTGTAGCCGGTGAGGTAGGTGTTGTCGAAGTCGCTGTCGAGCTGGAACAGGCCCAGGGTATGGCGCAGTTGCCAGGCATCGTTGAGCTGGTAGTTCAGGCGCGAGCGCAGCGACTGCGCGGTGTCGTCGATGTAGTCGCGCTGCGGGTCGCCATAGGTGGTGCTGCGCCTGACATCCACCGGGCGACCGGTGCGCGGATCGCCGGGGATACCGCGGTCGGGCGTGCGGTTGTAGCGGCTGTATTCGTACTGCACCAGCCAGTTCAGGTCCGGGCTGAGCTGCCAGCTCATCGAAGGCGCGAACAGCTGGCGGCTGCCGTCGATGCCGTGGCGGAAGCTGTTGTTGTCTCGGTTGCCCATGTTCAGGCGCAGGCTGAGGGTGTCGCTGGGGTCGGCACTGAGGTCGGCATACAGGCTGCGCAGGTCGTCGCTGCCGCCCTGGGCCTCGATGCTGGAGTGTCGGCCGGCTTCGGGCGCCTTGCTCACGCGGTTGATGATACCGCCCTGGCTGCCGCGGCCGTACAGCACCGCCGCCGGCCCCTTGAGCACCTCGATCCGTTCGATGTTGTACAGGTCGCGCACGTACTGGCTGTCGTCGCGGATGCCGTCCAGGTAGAAGTCATTGCTGGCGTCGAAGCCTCGGATGCGCAGGCTGTCGAAGCGGGTGTCGGCGCTGTTGCTGACGTTGGGGATGCCGCTCAGGGCCTTGCCCAGGTCATGGGTGCCGTAGTCGTGCACGCTGGCGGTCTTGATCGAATCGATGGCCTGGGGCACGTAGCGCGCCGGGGTGGAGGTGCGGGTGGCGGTGGTCACTTCCTTGACCCGAGGGTCATCCCGGTCGCTGTCGGCGGTTACCGACAGCTCGGGCAACGTGGTGCTGGCAGCACACGCCAGGCTGGAGCTGAACAGGGCGCAAAGCCCCAGAGACACAGGGGAAAGACGGCAAGGGACGGGCGTGGCACGCATCGGCAAAGGTACTTGGTGATGAAAAGGGTGCGAATGGTAATGCTTTGCATTCCCAAATGTTAGCGCTATTTACGCACCGTTGTGGTGCGGTCGTATCCAGGTATTTCCACCGGGGCGCAACCGATTGCGGGTTGCCTTGTCTGCGCCGCTGAAGACGGCGTAATGGCCATATGACTTGTCGTTTTCACGAATTTTTGACATGGCCTTGTACGCACGGCTAGGATCGGACCCAACGCCTGTAGGCCCATCGGCCAAGAGTCCCAAGAAAAGGCCCGCTGCACCCTTGTTGCAGGCGGGCTTTTTGTTTGCAGACCCGTGAGCGTCAACCCACGCAGGGGGCGTGGTTCCTGGCGTTGGTCGCAGAGCGTAAAACACTCCGAAATAAGGAAAATAACATGTTGAAAACACGGATCAGTCTGATCGCGCTGGGGCTTATGGCGGCGACTCAGGCAATGGCCAACGACCAGGCCGCGTCGAACGGTTTCCAGGAAGACAGCAAGGCCAGCGTTCTGCTGCGCAACGCGTTCATCAATCGTGACAAGAAGCATGGCAGCAGTGACCAGTCCGAGTGGGGCCAGGCCTTCATCGGCAAGTTCTCGTCGGGCTTCACCCAGGGCACCGTGGGCGTGGGCGTCGACGCCTTCGGCCTGTACGCCATCCGCCTGGACGGCGGCAAGGGTCGTAACGGCGGCGCCGGTATCGACTTCTTCAAGCCAAGCGATACCGAACCGAGCAACTCCCCGCACAACCTGGCGCGTGCCGGTGCTGCGATCAAGTTCCGCGTCTCCAATACCGTACTGGCATACGGCGACCAGATGCCGACCCTGCCAGTGCTGAACTATGACGACGGCCGCCTGCTGCCAGAGAGCTTCACTGGCACATCGATCACCTCCAAGGAGATCAAGGGCCTGGAACTGAACGCCGGTCGCTACACCCAGGAAGCGCGCAAGAGCGCCGAAGGTCGCGATAGCGGTGGTCTGAAGTCGATCAACGTGTTCGGCGGCAAGTACCAGTTCACCGAGAATTTCACCGGTGCGCTGTACACCTCCGACGTCGAAGACGTACTGAAGAAGCACTACCTGGGCCTGAACTACGTCCACGCCATCTCCGACGACCAGTCGCTGACCCTGGATTTCAACGGCTACAAGTCGGACATCGACAAGAAGTACGTCAACCGTGCAGGCCTGACCGGTGACCGCAACACCATCTGGAGCCTGGCGGCCACCTACGCCTTCGGCCCGCACTCGATCACCCTGGCGCACCAGCGCAACACCGGCGACACCGGCTACCAGTACGGCTGGTACCAGAACCGCCGCGGCGTGGGTGACGGTGGTTCGACCATCTTCCTGGCCAACTCCTACTGGTCCGACTTCAACGCCGAAGACGAGCGTTCGTGGCAGATCGGCTACGGCCTGGACTTCAGCGCCTTCGGCGTACCGGGTCTGACCTACAACTTTGCATACGTAGCGGGTGACAACATCAACACCCACGGCTTCGGCGAAGGCAAAGAGCGCGAAATCTTCAACCAGTTCAAGTACGTGGTTCAGGAAGGCCCTGCCAAGGACCTGTCCGTCAAACTGCGTAGCTCGTTCCTGCGTGGCACCAACAACCTCAACGCTATCGACTACACCGCAGACGGCAACGAAGTCCGCGTATTCGTCGAGTACCCGATCAGCATCCTCTGATCGATTCGACCTTCAAACAACCCCGGCCTAGGCCGGGGTTGTTTGTTTTCGGCGTACCGCATTCGCCGGCGCCACGGGCGCATCCTGCAATTGCGGCGCGAAGCTGTCGCTGCGGGCCATCCGCCACATCCGTGCATAGAATTCGCTGTCGATCGAGCCGCTGAGCAATTCGCCGGGCTTGAGGAACACGTGCAACTGCGAAAACAGCCGGATCTCGCTGGCACTGACGCGGCGCACCAGGTGCTTGGGCTTGAGTTCGCTGGGGTGCTCGAGGCCGGCGGCCGCGAGCATCTCGGCCAGCGCATGCAGGGTATTGCGATGAAAGCTGAACACCCGTTCGGCCTTGTCGGGCACCACCAGTGCACGCTGGCGCAACGGGTCCTGGGTGGCCACGCCGGTGGGGCACTGGTTGGTGTGGCAGCTTTGCGACTGGATGCAGCCGATGGCGAACATGAAGCCGCGCGCCGAGTTCACCCAGTCGGCGCCCAGGGCCAGCACGCCGGCGATGTCGAACGCGCTGACGATCTTGCCGGCGGCGCCGATGCGCACCTTGTGGCGCAGGTTCAGGCCCACCAGGGTGTTGTGCACGAACATCAGGCCCTCGCGCATGGGCACGCCGATGTTGTCGCTGAATTCGCGTGGCGCAGCGCCGGTGCCCCCTTCCTTGCCGTCGACCACGATGAAGTCGGGCACGATCTGGGTGGCCAGCATGGCCTTGGCGATGCCCATGAACTCCCAGGGGTGGCCCAGGCAGAACTTGAAGCCCACCGGTTTGCCGCCGGACAGCTCGCGCAACTGCGCCACGAACTCGAGCAACCCCACCGGCGTGCTGAAGGCGCTGTGGGCGGCGGGCGAGATGCAGTCTTCGCCGGGCGCCACACCGCGCGTGGCGGCGATCTCGGCGCTCACCTTGTGCCCCGGCAGGATGCCGCCGTGGCCGGGCTTGGCGCCCTGGCTGAGCTTGATCTCGATCATCTTCACCTGCGGGTCGCGGGCCTGTTCGGCGAAGCGCTGCGGGTTGAAGCGGCCGTGGGCGTCGCGGCAGCCGAAATAGCCGCTGCCGATTTCCCAGATCAGGTCGCCGCCATGTTCGCGGTGGTAGGGGCTGATGCTGCCCTCGCCGGTGTCGTGGGCAAAACGGCCGAGGCTGGCGCCCTTGTTCAGCGCGCCGATGGCGTTGGCGCTGAGGGCGCCGAAGCTCATGGCCGAAATGTTGAAGATCGATGCCGAGTAAGGCTGGCGGCATTGCGGGCCGCCGATGGCGATGCGAAACGAGGCCGGGTCGGGGGTGTTGACCGGCAGCATCGAATGGCTGATGAACTCGAAGCCCGGGCGGTACACGTCATTGAGCGTGCCGAAGGCTTTCTCGGCGCTTTCGTTCTTGGCCCGTGCGTACACCAGCGAGCGCTGCGCGCGGGAGAAGGGCAGCTTGTCGTCGTCGCCTTCGAGCAGGTACTGGCGGATCTCGGGTCGGATGGTCTCGATCAGGTAGCGCAGGTTGCCCAGGATCGGGTAGTTGCGCCGCACTGCGTGCTGGCGCTGGCGCAGGTCGTTCAGGCCCACCAGCGAGAGCAGCGTGCCGATCAGGGTCAATGGCCAGAGCCAGGCGTGAGTGGCAAGAAACGGCAGGCTGGCCAGGCTGAACGTGAGGCACGCCGCCAGGCAGGCATAACGGCTGGGAAACGAGAGGCGCATGAATCTTCCGCTGATGGTGTTTGTCGCGCCTAGGATAGGCAAAGCACCGCGGCGGAAAACCCGTGGTTTCGGTAAAACAGTTTTATCCGCGCCGTGCTTGCCAGGCGCCGGGGCTCATGGGCCCGGCTGATTGATGATCGCCAGGAACGCCTCGGCCGCCCGCGAACGGCCGTGCCGGCGGCTGATTGCATGCAGCGCGATGTGTGCATCGGCATCGCTGAGCGGGCGGTAGCACACGCCCTTGCGTTCCAGCGCGCTGGTGCAGGCCGGCACCACCGCCACGCCCTGGCCGGCGGCGACCAGGGCGATGATGGTGGTGGTCTGCTGGCCGCTGGGGCCGCGGTGCAACGGCAGGCCGGCGTTGGCGAACAGGGTCTCGATGGCCAGGTTGAGCCCGGTGCCGTGCTGCTCGGGGTAGAGGATCACCGGGCGCTGCTGCAACTGCGCCAGGCTGACCTGTGCCTGTTCACTGAGCGGGTCGCTGACCGGCAGCGCCAGCAGCAGGGGTTCGTGCTCCAGGGTGTCGGTGTGCAGGTTGTGCTCGGCGGGGGGCGGCAGGCGGCTCAGGCCGATGTCCAGGGTGCCGTCGCGCAGCTGCGCCCACTGGTTCATCGACGCCTGTTCGATCAGGTTCAACTGCACCTCGGGGAAGGCCTGGGCGAAGCGCTGGATGGCCTGGGTAAAGCGGTCGCTCAGGGCTACGGAGCTGGCATAGCCCAGGCTCAGGTGGCCGGCCATGCCGCTGGCGAGCCTGGCGGCCATGGTTTCGGCCAGCGCCAGTTGCTCGATCACGTTGCGTGCATAGGGTACGAAGGCCTGGCCCTGCACGGTGAGGCTGACGTTGCGGCTGCTGCGCTCGAACAGGCTGAACCCCAGCTGGGCTTCCAGCGCCGAGATCTGCCGGGTCAGCGCGGGTTGGGCCAGGTGCAGGGCCTGGGCGGCGCGGCCGAAATGCAGGGCCTGGGCCACGGCCAGGAAATAGCGCAGTTTGCGGAGGTCGAGCATGGTGCACCTTGAGGTATCGATCGGTCCGAAATCGGTATTGGCCCGGGGCGAGTGGGGCGCCGTATAAAGGGCGCCACACACTTTAACGAGTTTTGCCATGCAGGCGCCTTCTTCGGCTGCGCGGGTCGCGATGTTGTTGTGCGGCTGCGCGGCGTTCCTCCCCTTGTACGCCACCCAGGGCATCCTCGCGCAACTGGCCCGGCAGTTTGCCGTGGACATTGGCCAGGTGAGCTGGAGCCTGACCATCACCACCCTGATGGTGGCGTTGACTGCGCCCTGGGTCGGCTGGCTGGCGCGGCGCTGGTCGCCGGTGACGCTGATCGTGATGGCGGCGTTGCTGCTGGCCACCCCGGTGCTGCTGATGGCCACGGTGGGCAGCTTTGCCGAGCTGCTGCTGTGGCGGGCGGTGCAGGGCTTGCTGATACCGGTGATCTTCGCCTGCAGCGTGGCGCTGATTGGTGAGCGATGGCAGGGCGCGAGCGTGACCGAGGTCACCAGCCTGTACGTGACCGGCACCATCCTGGGCGGCTTTGCCGGGCGCTTCGTGGTGGCGTGGGTGACCGAGTACTGGGGCTGGCGCGAAGCGTTCGAAGTGCTGGCGCTGGTGGTGCTGCTGATGGGGCTGGGGATTCGCTGGTTGCTGGTGCTCGAACCGGTGCCGGCGAGCAGGCGCAGGGCCAGTGCGCCACCACGGTTTGGCTGGCCATTGTGGTCGGCGTGCGCGGTGGGGTTCTGCGTGCTGTTTTCGCAGGTGGCGTCGTTCACCTATGCGGGGCTGCACCTGAGCCGGGCGCCGTTCGGGCTGGGGGCGGCGGCGCTGGGGTCGATCTATGCGGTGTTTCTGCTGGCGCTGGTGGTCACGCCGATTGCCGGCCGCCTGGCCAGGGCTCGCCCGCCGTTGCACCTGCTGATGGTGGCGGGCGTTGTCGGCGCGGTGGGCATCGGCCTGACGCTTGTGCCCACGCTGTGGGTTATCGTGCTGGGGCTGGCGTTGAGCTCGACCGGGGTGTTCCTGGCGCAGGCGGCGGCCAACACCTTCATTGCGACCACGGCCGGCGCGAACAAGGCCGGGGCGATCGGGCGCTACCTGACCTGCTATTACCTGGGCGGGAGTGCCGGCGCGCTGTTGCCGGCGGTGCTGTGGCAGCAGTGGGGTTGGACCGGGTGCGTGGTGCTGATTCTGGGGTTTCAGGCGGTGTTCATGTTGATCGGGCGGGTGGGCTGGCGGGCCTCTTCGCCGGCAACGCCGGCTCCTACAGGGCCGCGCTGACCCTGTAGGAGCCGGCGTTGCCGGCGAAGGCGTTTGTCCAGCCGCTGCAGATCCCAACTCCGGTACATCCACAACTGCCACCGCCAATCCCCATGCTAAAACAGCCATACCCATCGGCGGACCCACCATGACAAAAACAACCACCCCGCATTTCGGCCTGCTGTGCCTGGCCAGCTACCTGCTGTCGCTGTCCTACGGCTCGACCTTTCTGCTCTCGCTGCTGGTCACTTCCCGAGGTGGCAACGAACAGGACGCCGGCAGCATCATCGCCATCGCCATGCTCAGCACCGTGATCGCCGTGCTCGGCAGCGGCCATCTCGCCGACTGGCTCGGCACCGCCCGCGCCATCGCGCAGTCGGCGCTGTGCCTGATCGGCGCCTGCCTGGGCTTTGCCCTGGTACCTGGCGTCGACTTCAGCCTGTGGCTGTGCGGCCTGCTGCTGGGCCTGGGCTGGGGCGCGTTCTACACCCTGGGCCCGATCCTGGTTGCCGCGCTGGTCGAGCCGGCCCGGCGCACCCACTGCTTCGCGCTGCTGTCAGGCAGCATGATGAGCGGCATCGGCTCCGGCCCGCTGGCCGGCAAGCTCGCCTCGCTGCTGCACCTGCCACTGGAAACCGCGTTCTACACCGCCGCCCTGGCCGCCGCTGTGGGTATGCTGGTCTTCGCCTGGCTGGCCCGCCAGCACCCGGCACAGGCGGCCAGCGCCCGCATCAGCCGCCACGCCGGCATCCAGGTGCTGCGCTCATCGGCGCGCTGGCCGATCCTGATGGTGGGCCTGGGCGGCGCGGTGTTCGGCGGGCTGGGCAGCTTTCAGACCACCTACGCGGCCAGTCGCGGGCTGGACTATTCGCTGTTCTTCGTCGGCTTCATGCTTGCCGCCATCGGCTGCCGGCTGCTGATCGCCGGCTGGGTGGTGCGGCATGACGCCTACCGCACCTCGTGCCTGCTGACCGGGCTGATGGTGCTGGCCGTCATCGCACTGGGCTGGTGGGTGCAGGACGCCCTCAGCTACCTGCTGGCGGCGGCGTTGCTGGGGGTGGGTTACGGGCTCAACTATTCGGTGATCAACGGCCTGGCGGCCAACGAAGCGCCCACCGGCTACACGCCGCAGGCACTGCTGCTGTTCAGCCTGGGGTACTTCATCGGCGTGTTCGGCTTCCCGCTGCTGGCCGGCACCCTGATCGTGCAGGGCGGCCCGCATGCACTGCTGCTCAGCGTGCTGTGCGTGGCGCTGCTCAACTGGCTGGTGAGCGTGGGCCGGCTGCTCGGGCGCTGGCGGGCCCGAGCGTTGCCACAGGGTTACTGATCCGGGGCGATGGCGAACATCAGCTGGTTCTCCTGCACATACACCAGCGCTTCGCGGCCATTGATGTCCACCGGGCGGGCCGACACCGCCTCGTGCTCGGGCACGACCTTGGACAGCACCTTGTTCACCAGGTCGACCCGCCAGACGCAGGCCATGCCGCCACTGTTGTCGAAGTACAGCACCGGGCGGTGTTCGCTCCAGGTCGGGTTGACCAGGCTCCAGCCACTGGAGTCGGGCGCCATCACGCTCTCGTAGCCGCGCGAGTTGCCGTCGCTTTCGTAGGCCAGGCGCAACTGGTCGTTGGCCACGTTGAGGTCTTCGAGCACACGCGCCTTGGCAAAGCGCACGGTGTTGGAGCCGGCGTGATAGCCCTGGGTGGTCGGTTGCGGCTGCTGCTGGCTGCCCACGGCATACACCATCGACTGCTCCAGCTCGCCGTTGCTGCGCTGGCGGTAGTAGAACGCGCCGTCCTGCACCCCGGCGTAGCGCTCGCGCTGGTCGTTGAAGCCGCTGTGGGACCAGCCGGCAAAGCGCACGTTGCGCGCGATCACATGCCAGCCGGGGTGATTGTCGGCGTATTCGAGCAGGGTACCGGAGGTGGCCAGCGTCACGTGTTTGTCCTGCACGTAGGTGGGCCCGTCAGGGTCGCCGGAGACGTACACGAACGCGTGCAGCACGCCGTCCTTGACGGTCACATCGATCAGTTGCGCCACCGATTCCTCGTTCATGCCGATGAACGGGGCCAAGGCAAAGCGCTGCCACGGCGCGTCCTCGACCTTTGCGTACACCTCGCCCTTTGGCAGCGGTGCGAGGCTGTCGGAGGCAACCGGCGCCGGTGCCGGCACGGCGGTCAGCCGGCGGATCTGGCGGTCGTAGGCGCTCTCCAGGCACTCGGGGGTCTTGCACTGGTTGCGCACGTTTTTCAGCCAGTCGGTTTCCAGCTCGCGGAATATCTTCTGCGCCTTGAGCGGGGTGTACAGCGCATTCAGCTGGTCGTCCTTGGCCGACAGCGAGGGCGTGTTGCAAATCGCGGTTTCCAGAATCGTGTTGGCCCTGCTGCAATCGAAACCGGCGGCCGAGGCCACCGGTGCGTGCAGGGCCAGGGCCAGCAAGGCGGGCAGGGTGAGCAGGCGGGTCACGGTATGCATGGGGGTGTCCTTACAGGTCGGGCGACAGGGCGAACATCAACTGGTCGTGTTCGACGTACACGATCGCTTCACGGCCGTCGAGCTCCACCGCCAGCGGTTGCCCGGCCGTGTGTTCGGGCACGATCTTGGACAGCACCTTGCCGCTCAGGTCGACCCGCCAGATGCAGGCCATGGCGCCGCTGTTCTCGAAGTACAGCACCTGGCGGCGCTCGCTCCAGGCCAGGTTGGACAGGCTCCAGCCGCCGCTCTCGGGGTCGAGCACGGTTTCGCTGGCGGGGCGCGGCAGGGCGTGTTCGTAGTTCAGGCGCAGGTCGCTGTTCTCGTCGTTCATGTTGCCCAGCACCCTTGCCTTGGCAAAGCGCAGCGTGCGCGACTGGGCGTGGAACACCGTGGTGGTGGCCTGCGGCGGCTGGCGGCTGCCCAGGGTGTAGACCATGGCCTGCTGCAGCTCGCCCTCGGTGCGCTGGCGGTAGTAGAACGCGCCGTCCTGGATGCCGGCATAGCGTTCACCCTGGTCCATCAGCTCGCTGATGCGCCAGCCGGCAAAGCGCACGTCGCGGTCGATCACATGCAGGCCGGGGCGGTTGTCGGCGTATTCGAGCAGCACGCCCGAAGACGGCTGCACCGACCAGTTGTCCTGGTTGTAGCCGGGGCCGTCGGACGAATTTGCCACGTAGAGCAGCGCGTACAGCACGCCGTCCTTGATGCCCACATCGATCAGCTGGGCCAGCGAATCGGGGTACATGTCCGGGATAGCCGCCAGCGCAAAGCGCGGCCACGGCTCGTCTTGCAGGGTACGGTAGGCGCTGCCCTGGGGCAGCGGCACCGCGTCGCGCAGGCCGGGCACGGGCGGTGGCGGCAGCGCGGTCAGGTTGCGGATCTGCAGGTCGTAGGCGCGCTCAAGGCAGGTGGCGGTCTGGCAGCGGTCGCGCACCTCGTTTACCCAACGGGTTTCCAGTTCGCGATAGATGCGCCGGGTCATCAGTGGCTTGTACAGCGCGTTGAGCTGGTCGTCCTTGGCCGACAGCGTTGGCGTGTCGCACACCGACTTTTCAATGAGGGTGCGTGCCTTGCTGCAATCGAAGCCGGCGGCGACGGCGGCCGGAGTGTGCAGGGCAAGGGCAAGCAGGGTGCTGGAAGCCAGCAGGGTGAACAGGCGGGCGGCGGGGGTCATCGGACGTCCATGTGGGCCGGGGCAGGGGGCGGATGATACGTGAGCGCCACGGGCGACGGAAAGGCACCTGCGTGTCGATCTCGACGCTTCTGCACAAATCCGGTCGCGCAAGTAGACTGCCGTGTTTCAGGCCTTGCAGGAGCTTGCCATGACAGTCCGATTCCGCTGGTGGAGGTACACCGCTTTGCCCGCGCTGTTGCTGCTGCAAGGCTGCATGCCGCGCTCGGTGATCGTGCACGACGGGCTCGACGCCACGGTCGTCGATCAGCACACCCGGCAGCCACTGGCCGGGGTGAGCATTCTTGATGCAGGGGTGGTGGTGGCCCGCAGCGACGCGCAGGGGAGGGTACAACTGGCGCCCAGGCGCACCCTCAAGCTGGAGCCGCTGATGGGCGAGGCGAACGTGATGCTCAACCTGCTGGCCTGCAAGGACGGCTATGCGCCGCAGCCGGTGGCCGAACGCCGTGGCTGGAATGCCGACTACGGGCCCAGCCAGGTGCATCGCGAGGTCATCGGCCTGCAGCGGGGGCAAACCGGTTACCAGTGCCCGCAGTAGAGGCCGCGCCGGCAAGGGCCGGTCTTGTGGGGGCACCGGTTTCGGGCGTGGGCGGGGCTACCCGCGCAGTGCCTTCACTTCGCCCTTCTTGCCGTCCGTTTCGCGCAGGTACTCCTCCAGCGAATCGTCCATCGCCTTCAGCCACCGCGTATGGTGCGGCACCGCTGCCGTGCCGGTGATCACCGAACGGTACGACTTGTCGCGATAGCCCATGATGTCGCTCTTCTTGTCGCTCTTCCACTTGAGGAAGATGCGGTTCACGGCATCGATATCGAAGCTGGGGTAGTCGGTCTGCGCGATCAGGTGCTTGATGTAGCGGCCCTGGAATTCGTACATCGAGGCGGTGGTGTCCAGGGCCTCTTCATCGGCGCGCCAGCTGGCACTGTCGGCCTGCATGTCGGCCTTGGCCGGCAACTTGATGCGCCCCAGCATGTAGTCGCGGGCGAACCAGGCCTGGGCGTCGAACAGGTTGAAGCTGTACCACAGGTCCTGCATGCCCAGGTAGATCAGTTGCGGGTTCTGCTCCCACACCACGCCCTGGTACAGGCCGGTTGGCCACAGGCGGTTGTTGGTCTTGAGGGTCAGTTCGTCGGGCAGGAACGGGAAGTGATGCTGGTAGCCGGTGCACAGGATGATCGCATCCACGCGCTTGTTCGAGCCGTCGGCGAAGAACGCCAGGTTGCCCTCGACACGCACCAGCTGCGGGCGCTCCTCCCAGCCCTTGGGCCATTTGTAGCCCATCGGCTGGGTGCGGTAGGCCGTGGTGATCGAGCGCGCGCCGTACTTGTAGCACTGCGAGCCGATGTCTTCGGCCGAGTAGCTGCTGCCGACGATGAGCAGGTCCTGGCCCTTGAACTCCATCGCCTCGCGAAAGTCGTGGGCGTGCAGGATGCGCCCGGCGAAGCGCTCGAACCCTTCGAATTCCGGCACGTGCGGCGTAGAGAAGTGCCCGCTGGCGACCACCACGTAATCGAACACCTGCTCGATGCCCTGCCCGGCGCTGTAGTCGTAGGCGCTGACGGTGAACTCGCGGGTGGTTTCATCGAAGCTGACGTTCTTGACCGCGGTGTTGAAGCGGATGTAGTCGCGCACCCCGGCCTTTTTCACGCGGCCCTGGATGTAGTCCCACAGCACTTCGCGCGGCGGGTACGAGGAGATCGGCCGGCCGAAGTGTTCGTCGAAGCTGTAGTCGGCGAATTCAAGGCATTCCTTGGGGCCGTTGGACCACAGGTAGCGGTACATGCTGCCGTGCACCGGTTCGCCGTGCTGGTCGAGGCCGGTGCGCCAGGTGTAGTTCCACATGCCGCCCCAGTCGGCCTGCTTTTCGAAGCAGACGATTTCGGGCATGGGGGCGCCCTGGGCATGGGCGGATTGGAAGGCACGCAGTTGCGCAAGGCCGGACGGGCCGGCACCGATGATGGCTACACGAAGAGTCATAGAGATTCCTGAACAGTTGAACGCTGAAAAAATGCAAAGGCTCCCCAACCCCGAGCGGCAAAAGCCGAGGGTGGTGGAATTCAGGCGCTACGGTGCAGGTGGAGGGACGGGACGCTTGCGCATCTGGGCCAGCAGGATGTTGCCTGGCGGAATCGACAGTGCGTGGAACAGGGTCGAGAGCGGGGAAGGGGTGACGGTGTTCGGCCCGTAGCCATCAGCGCAGGGCGCAAAATGGGGGCCTGAAGGGCGAAAGATGCGTGTGATCTCGTTCATGGGGGGCTGGAATGGCCTCTTTTCGTTATGGTTTCCTTTTTATCTATAACGGATGGGGGTGGGGATATCAAGGTCGGCGACCCCACCGCCCGCCAGTGCGCAAACTCAATCAAGGCGCCCGAGCAGGGGTTTGCACCAGCGCGAGGGGGTGATGCCGTAGGCGTTCTTGAAGTGCCTGGACATATGGCTCTGGTCGAAGAAACCGGCCTCTACGGCTGCGTCCGCCAGGCACTGACCGGCGAACACCGAGGCCTTGAAGCGGTCGAGGCGGCGCAGGGTCAGGTAGCGGTGGGGGCTGGTGCCGAAGTAGGCGCGAAAGTCCTTGGACAGGCTCCAGCGGTCGCGGTTGGCGCAGGCGGCCAGGTCATCCAGGGTGATGGGCTGCTCCAGGCTGTCATCCATGTACTCGCGGGCACGACGGGCGGCGGCGTAGTCGTGGGCCTGCCTTGATGCCGGGCGCCCGCACACGGCCTGCAGCGCGCTTACCAGGCCCAGCAGCGCGTCGTCCTCTTCGAGCGGGTCTAGCCTGTCGTCCATGCTCGCGAGCATCGCGTGGGTGGCGGCCGCCAGGCGCGGGTCGCGGGAGATGCCGCCCTTGAGAAACGGCAACGGCTGGCCCCCGAGCACCTCCTGCACCAGCGCCGGGGTGAGGTAGAGCATGCGATAGCGAAACCCCGACGCCGAGCCCGCATGCCCGTCGTGCACCTCGTCCGGGTGCAGCACCAGGATCTCCCCAGGCAGGCTGTGCCGGCTGGCGCCGCGGTAGCTGAAGCTCTGCACCCCGGCCAGGGTGCGGCCGATGGCATAGGTATCGTGGCGGTGCGGGTCGAAACCGTGGGCGCTGAAGAAGGCCTCCAGGCGTTCGACCCTGGGGGACGGCGGGGCGTGTTTCACCCAGTCTTGCGGTGACGGTAGATCGAGCATTCTGCTCACCTTTCGAGCGATAGAGTCAGGCCGGCGACAACACAGGTTACAGCGTGCCGGCGTTTGCCTGAATGTGAATGTAGAAATCATGGAACATGAAGGCGGCGCACACGGCCAGGGCGATGCCCATCAGGCGGTTGAACAGGTTGAAGTACACCTCTTTGCTGATGCGCTTGCCCAGCACGGCGCCCAGCAAGGCGTAGAGGCCCGGCGCGCCGGCAGCGCCCAGGGCTATCAGCGCCGACACGGCGGCGATGCTGGCGCCGCTGAGGTGCGCGGCGGGGAACATCACGCTGGTGATCGGCAGCACCACCATCATGCCCTTGGGGTTGAGGGCCTGGATCAGAAAGCCGTTCCAGAAGGTCAGCGCCTTGGCGGGGGCATCGGACGATTGGGTGAGCTGGACCCTGGCGGTGTAGACCTTGAAGGCCAGGTAGCTGGTGTAGAGCCCGCCGGCCAGGGCGAGGTAGGGCAGCGCGGCCTTGGAGATGATGGCTTCGCCGGTGTAGCCGAACAGGATGAACAGCACGAACATTGCGCCGCCCACGCCGACGAAGAAGCCTGCGGTACGGCGGAACTGGCCTGTAAGGCCGGCGTTCAGGCCCATCACGTTCACCGGGCCGGGGCTGTACATCACGCTGAAGGCGTAGAGAAAGATTTCCATTGTGTCCCCTGCGAGTGTGGGTAGGTGGTGTGCAGGTGACGTTAAACGGCTGGCCTGCGGCTGGCTTGTACGTTTGTGGGTGCCACCCTGCAGGAGCCGGCATTGCCGGCGAAGAGGCCGTCCACTGCGGCGCAGGGCTGCGTTTACACACGCTTGGCCAGACACGTCTGAAGGACTGTAATATGCGGACAGATTTTGCGTGGGCGGTGCGCCTTGCTGGGGTTCAGGCAGGCCGTTAGGCTCCTGCGGTCGCTGAGCATCAGCGACCGGGTTTGGTCGCCCGTTGACAAAAAATCACGCTTCGGCGCCGCCTATGGCGGTTGTACGCGGGAGGCCTCGTGCCTGCCGGGTTTTGATCTTTTTGTCCCGGTCGACCAACTCGCGTACAGCTGCCACCCAACTTGCTTGGTCGCGAGCAGTGGCAGCTTCACTCTACAAAAAGTGATCGCCATGAAAAAAATCGTTCCTGATCCGCCGGCTGCTCTGCTGGGTGAGCCCAGCGTTGATCCTTGTATCGGCCACTCGCCATTCTTCCTGGTACGCGCAGACATACCCGAAGAAGACGCCCTGATGCATGCCTCGCTGTTGCTCAGAGGCATCTTCGACACCCTCCAGAAAGCCTGTTTGCACCCCGAGGACTCCACCAGCAAAGTTCTGCTGTGGGTCTCGTTGCATTCGACGGAATTAGCCAAGGTGCTGGTGGATGCGGTGCTCGACGGCATGGGCAATCGCAAGGCCACTGCGTAGAGGAAGCGACAGGGGCCGACCTGTTCAGCCCCTGTTGTGACAGACTTTCCGATCATGCACGGAGCACGATGCCGATGACCCAATTTGAAACCCAATCCACCTCACCCGACGGCCGCTATCGTATCGAGGCGGCGCCGTGGGAAGCCGGCAACTCGCACTGGGTGTATCCGCCGCGGATTGTCGATGCCGTGTCGGGTGCCTGCCTGTTCGAGTTCCAGGACCAGCGCTGGTCCCTGGACCGCGCGGCATGGTTGAGTGATACGCAGGTCGAGCTGATGTTGCGCAAGTATCCAGGGCAACTTACAGGGCAAGGGATAAGGGTGTGGTTTGATTGCGCGGGACGTGTCGCGAGGTGCGGTGAGGGGGCGGGCGTTGAATTGGCTGACCTTGAGCGTGCGCTCGAGCGCCATGCTTGTGGGTAACTGAAAAACCATCGGCTACCCGCGATTCGAAGTGCAGGGCCCGGTCAAGCCATGGCCGGATGTTGGATCTTTCTGGATGACGACCGGGATTTCATTGTTCGGGCGAATACCCGGCGTAGGTGCGCCTGGGTATTCGTTTCATGTCAGGGCTGTACACGGCTGTCGAACGGTTCGAAGTCGCGCTCGGTGAACGCTTCGGTCAGCACATTCGAACTGCACAGCCATTCGATCGCTTCCACCAGCCCGTTACCCGCAACGAGGGCGGCTTCACTGTGACGCGGCAGCACATAGATGCGCTCCGGGTCGCTGGGGTGAATGATGAGTTCGTCGCCGTCGTAGGTGTCGCCAATGATGATGCACTGCAAGGCCTTTTCCTTGGGCATCAGCTCCTTGTCGTCGTCCCAGAACCAGTACTGGTTGATGCGCTCAACCCACTGGGCCTGGCTGTTTTCGCCGTGCAGCAGTTGATGGGGCGGGTAGATGCGCACGTACACGCCGCCAAGAATGCCTTCGCCGAACTGCGTGACGTACTCGCGGTAGCCAGTGGGGAAGCGGGTACCCAACACAGCTTGTGCCTGGTCCACTTCGGCGTCTGTGGACAGCACCAGCGGGCTGCCGGTAACAGTGATGTTTTCAAACATTGGGCCTGTCCTTTTGCGTGGTATCCAAGGGTGCAGGTTTTTAGCGTAACGGGGGCTTGGGGGCAAGGCTGCCACGTTCGCTGGATCGGGTTATCCTGCTCCCGTTTTTCAAGTGGCGGCACAGGCCGCAAGTGCTCTGGCTTGAGCATTCCAGTGAACCAGGCGATGGAACGATTTACCTATGACCGAACAGATCATCTACGGTGTTGAAGGCGAAAGCGACGAGTTCAAGGCCGCCGTGGCCAGTGCTCAGGCGACGTTCAAGTATTTCTGGCGAGAGCTGTCGTGGGAGGCGCGCAGGATCGTGAAGGGCCTGGACATGGCGGCTGTAAAAATGTCCTTCCCCATCGAGAGCGACGACCCCGAGGTACCCAGCGTCGAGAACATGTGGGTGAGCGAGATCGAGTTCGATGGGCAGTCCATCACCGGCGTGCTGATGAATGAGCCAAGCTGGGCCACCTCGTTCAAGGCGTGGGAGCCTGTGACGCTGCCGTTGGCCTTGCTGAACGACTGGATGTACGTGCGCCAGGGCCATGTGTACGGCGGCTTCACCGTCGACGCGATACGCGCGGCCATGCACGAAGACGAGCGCCTGGAGCACGATGAGGCCTGGGGTATGGATTTCGGTGAGCCGGGTTTGGTCGAAGTCGTCCCGGCTGCAGAAGGTCAGCAGCCTTGGCTGCTCTCCCGTACGTTGAACCGTGCTCAAGACCAGCAGACGCTGGCGGTGCTGGAATGCACCGAGCACCCGATGGCCTTGAACATGCGCGACAAGATCGAGGAGGGCGTGAGCGCACAGCCGCAGGTGGCCCGAGACCCGGATGACGAGGGATGGCTGATGCTGCACCGCGAGGTGCTGGCGGGCAATTACACGGTGGTGGATGCGCTGTTGCGTCATGGCGCTGACCCGTTGCTGCCCAACGGCAACGGCCAGACTTCGCTGGCGTTGGCAGGCATTGCCGGTTGGCCGCGGATTCTGGCGTTGCTTGAAGGGCAGAGCGCCCACTAGCGTGGGGTGCCATTCGCCAGCAAGGCTGGCTCCTACCGACGGCGTGGTCCTTTGTAGGAGCCGGCCTCGCCGGCGAAGAGGCCCTTCTGTGCATCGCAAACAGTGGGCCATTGCTCGGGCCGCATCCAAACGGGCGGATTTGTATCCCTGTTTGGAAGAACTACCTGGACAAGCGGATCACTCATGCATGAAGGCGGGTGCCTACTCGGGGCGCCCATCCCAGGCATTCAATGCAACCAGCACATCATCGACCACAGCCTTACTCATCTCCTGCAAATAATGCGAAGCCCAGGCATGTCGGCCTGTATTGCGCTCTTGCGTGGCATCCTCGGCCAGTCGCTTGGCCAGGTGCAACAGGTCGGAAACGTGGGCCAATGCCTCGCTGATCGGTACACCGGCATTAACCCGAAACAACGCCTGCTCGCCCTGACCGGCAAAGGTCGTAAGGCCGGGAGTAGTGAGGGTATGAAGGTCAGGCATGGGCACCTCCGGGGAGGTGTGGGGTGCGAGTCTGCATTGGCTAGCTCCTTGACTACACAAAAGAAGCGCCTGCACTGGTTGGTAGGCGCTGTCGCACCTTGACTGATTCGGGTTCCTACGCCCGGCCGATGATTTGGCAGCGGCGCTGGAAGGTTAGCCGGGAGGGTAAGTGGGGGCAACCGCTGGTGGGTTAAAGCTCTAAAGAGATGTGATTGGAGATGGCAAGCGGGGCGGGAGATAGGCGCTGGTTCCCTTGAATTTTTAAGCGAGGAGGTGTTTTCGGTATCAGCACCTTGGTGGTTCTGTCCCTGGAGCAGCGTTTCAGAGGAAATTTCCGCCACGATTTCAGTTTTCAAGAAAATTGAAATGCATGCAGCAGTGGGATAATCTCATTTCAGTTCAAGGAGATTTTGAAATGAGTCTGATATCCAAGCCGCCGGCATACGACCCTCAGATGTGGAATAAAATCATCGAGCAGCACAAAGAACAGCTCTCTGTGTACGTGGGCCTTGGTCACCCCATCGACTCGAAAGGTAGATACCTCCATTACGACCAGCTAAAGTTCAGGCTACCAAAAGGTGTTGATCATACATTGGCGTGGTCGGCAATAAAGTTTGCAAGGAAACAACAGTCTTCCTCATGCATTCGGTTAGGGGAACCCTCACAAGAGTGTCGTTTCCTCTACACGCCAGCTATGCATTTAGCCATATCAGCCTGCGACCAGAATACGACCACTGCTGCATTAGAGTGGATGTGCGCGAAAATTGGCGAAGGGAAACATCTTCAGTACTTGCTAAAGGATTTAGTGGAAGATGAAGCAATCAGTAGTAGTCAGTTAGAAGGGGCTGCAACTACAACCAAGGCAGCAAAGGAACTTCTAAAGAGAAAGAAAGGACCTCGGTCTATTGACGAAAAAATGATCCTTGGTAACTTCAAAATGATGAAGTATGCCTGGGATAAGCGGGACGACGACCTGTCTTTAGATTTGATCAAGAGTTTGCACAGAGTTGGTGTGGAAGGTATTGACGATAATAGATACTTCCCAGGGCAATTTAAAGATAGTGATGATGTTGTAGTTGAGGACGGCGAAGGTGAAGTTGTTCATCAGCCACCACCAGTTGAACACCTGGAAGACAGGTTGAAAAAAATATGCGATTGGGTGAATCAGAATCATACGGATGTATTGGGTAAGGACTACATGCATCCGCTAGTAAAGGCCATAATTCTGCACTTCACCATTGGCTATGAGCACCCTTTTCACGACGGAAATGGCCGGGTGGCTAGGTCTCTATTCTATTGGTTTATGTTCAAAAAAGGTTTCGGTGCGTTCAGGTATATCGCCATTAGTACGCTGTTGAAGGCTGCACCAATGAAGTACGGCAGAAGTTATCTGTATGTCGAAACTGACGGTATGGACTTGACATATTTTCTTGACGCTCAGTGCAGGATTATTGCTAGATCAATCGCGAAGTTTAAAGCGACATACGATGCCACTGTGAAATCTATCGATGAATTTAACGCTTTTCTATATAGCTCTGGTCTTTATCCGAAACTGTCTGAGAAGCAAAAAATTGTATTCAATGTTGCAAAGAGCGGAGTGGCTGAAGAATTCACGATAACTAATGTTAAAGAGAATCTCGGATGTGCTTACAATACTGCTGCTTCGGTTCTTAATGGTTTGGTTGATTTGAATCTTTTCGAGAAAAAAAGAAAAAATGGGAATGAGTGGATATATTCCATGCGCGAAAATAGCAAGATCATGAAGGATTGGGTGAAGTAATAATTGCTCGATTTTTTACTGTCTTGTGTATGCAGAAAATCATGTTAAAAAGGGGGCGTATGGCCCCCTATTTTTGTCTGGACTTCTGATTATAGAGTGATTGGTTTCAGCTTGGCCGAGAGCCACTTCGTAATCGCGCCGGCGCCGGTGAATTCCCCTGCATTACTCGGTATCGGACTTGGTCCATAGGTATGTTCGGCCATGTTGGTGTTCATTTGTTCGACGATATCCAGTAGGTCGCAAAATAACTGCAGCACATTTACCCCGTCCGACCCCAGCCAAGTCTTTGGCGCCTGCAGGCGCTGACTGGCTCCGGCCACGCTCTTGCGCAGGCCTTGGATCTGCTCCTGCTGGTCGCCACCCACCGTGGCATTGAGCTTCTGCCCCACCACCAGGTTGAGGTCGCGACCAGTGGCCTGGTGCAGATCATCCACGGCCGCCAGGCTCGCGGATCCGCCTGAGAGCAGCTTGAGCGCGCCCAGGGCCTCGATCTTCTTGATTCCACCCACTGACTCGGTCGAATGGTCGTCGACGGTCCTAGTGCGGCTCTGGAAGGCCTCGGTGTTGTCCTGGGCCTCTACCTCGCGCTCGATAGCCTTGTCCTGGATCTTGCTGTCAGCTTGGCGGAGCCCGTTGCCGCCGTTCGCACCGCCATATCTGGTCACCCTTAAGCAGGTTGGACAGGCCAGCGCCTGAGCTACCATCGCCATTTTTCGGCCGTGCGAAGAAGCAACATTTTTGTTGCTTACGCAACATAACTGTTGCAGTGTGGCGGTGTCGAGATGGTGGGACTGCACATGAAGTACAGCGAGTTTCGACGATGGTTGCGAGCACATGGCGTTACGTTCGTTCCTGCGAAGGGAAGCCATTTCAAGGTTTACCTCGGCAACCGACAAACCATATTCCCAGACCATGGCGCTAAGGAAATCAGCGAAGGTCTGAGAAGAAAAATCATCAAAGACCTGGGCCTCGGTGATTGAAGTCGAGCCCTATGGGAGGCCCAAAGGCCATGTATGACTATCCAGTAACCGTGCACGAGGAAGAAGGCGGCCCATGGGTGAGCTGCGCCGACGTCCCTGAAATGTCCAGCGCCGGTGATACGGTTGAGGAAGCACTTTTCGACGCGGTAGATGCCCTGGAGTCGGCGCTTTCCTTTTACGTGGATCAGCGCATTGCCATACCGCTGCCGTCTCCAGCTGCACCTGGCCAGCCTGTGGTTCGGCTACCTGCTTTGACTGCGGCCAAGGCTGCACTGTGGAATACCATGATCAAGCAGAAGGTGACCAAGACCGAGTTAGCGCGCCGGCTGGGGGTGAATCGCCCCCAAGTAGATCGGTTGGTAGATTTGCTGCACCGCTCCAAGATCGAACAGGTCGAGCATGCACTGCAAGTGCTTGGCCAGCGTATCGAGCTGTCGGTGGTTGCAGCTTCGTAGGAAGGGCCGCTGCACACTCAGTACGCCAAAAACGAAAAAACCCGCCAAAAGGCGGGTTTTTCGGGGGTTTCAGAAACACTGAAAACTGTCTCTGCAACCTTGTGATGGTGCCGGCACCAGGAGTCGAACCCGGGACCTACTGATTACAAGTCAGTTGCTCTACCAACTGAGCTATACCGGCATAGGGGCGCTATTATAGCGATCGGTTTGGTTCTGTAAACTACTTCCGCTCAATCTTGCGCAAGGCCACGGTTCACGTGGCCTGCAGCCCTTCTACTACCACCCGCGATGCAGGCTTTCGGCCGTCGGTTCGGCCTTGGCCGGGTCGAACAGCATCGGCTTCTGTTCATGGCAGCCACGCTTGCCGCATTTCACGTAGCGATGCGGCTGCGCCGGCAGGCCGTTGTCGCCCAGCACCTGCATCTGCGGCATGTCCCAGCCCGCAAGGCTGTCGCCGCGGCTGGCGTGCCCGCCGGCACAGCCACCCAACAGCAGGGCAAAGGCCACCAGGGCGATGGTGTTGAAGGTGTTCATGGTCATATGTGTTTTCCCGATTGCATCATGCGGCCCGCAAGCCGTCAGTCCTTGTTCAATATCCGGTGAATCGTGCCGCCACAACCCTGGTAGCACTGGTCGTACTCGCGCCCGCAATCACTCGACAGCCCCGCGCTGTAGGGGTAGCTCGGGTAGTAGCAACTGCGCCGCGCATCCTTCTTGCTCTTGCCCTGCTGGCAGTACTGGTAACTGCGCATCTCGGACTGGTACAGGGCCTGGTTGGCGTTGTCCTGCATGCGTGCCAGTTGCCCGCAGTAGTTGCGCTGCTGCGAGCACGCGCTGATGCACTGCATGCCGTGCTGGCTCGGCGGTGGCGAATAGCGATAGGTGTAGCTCGGCCCGCAGCCGCCCAGCAGGCCGGCGGCCAGCAGCAGCGCTGCGCGCCAGTGAATGATGATGCTCACGAGAGGGTGTTCCTTGTTCAGTCCTCGCTGAATTCCAGCAGGTCTCCCGGCTGGCACTTCAGCGCGCGACACAGCTTCTCCAGGGTCTCGATCTTGAAACCCTTGATCTTGCCGTTCTTCAGCAACGATAAGTTAGCTTCGGTAATGCCAATAATCTCGGCCAGGTCCTTGGAACGGATCTTGTTCCGGGCCATCACGACGTCGAGCCTGATGATTATCGGCATGGGGCTAGGCTAGACATAACAGTTGTGTTCATCGCTGATGGTCTTGGCGTCACGCATGAGGAGGGAGAAGGCACACAGCAATATGCCCTTCATGATCTCGTAAACCGCCGCGGATGATACACCGATCCCCACGCTGAAGCTCCTTTCGCCTGGCGGCAGGTCGATGCAGAAGGCCAGGCCCTGCAAGGTGGCGATCACCGGCCACAGCAACGGCAGGCCGATGCACAGCAGGCCCACCCACCACAGCAGCTTGATGTTGGAGGCCGTCCACGTCTGCCCGCGTGACAGGCGGATGAAGAACAGGCCGGTGAGGTACAGGGCCAGTACCGACAGGCTGGCCGGGATCATGTCCAGGGTGATGACCAGTGCCTGGGCCAGGACGCTGGGCTGGAAGCCCGGCGCCACCAGCAGGGGCATCTGGTCGGCGAAGCTTTGCAGGTAGGCGGCCAGCACGTCGTGCCGGTCGAAAAGCCAGAACCAGGCATTGCAGCCAAATTCGGCCAGCGCCGTACCCCACGCCAGCAACGCCGCAAAGGCACCGATTGCACGCAGACGCGAGCGTGCGTAGGCCACTGTTTTGCTGTTCATGGTTTTTCCTTGGTCTGGTTTGAACGGGGCGGATTATTGAGCAAAAATTATCGCAGTACAATAATTAATTGGTGTGAGATGAGGTGGTGTGGCGATTTGACTCGCAGGGGGTCAGCGTTGCGGCCTTCGCGGGTCAGGCCCGCTCCCACAGGGGTCGCCGCCAACCTTGTGGGAGCGGGCTTGACCCGCGATTGGGCCTTACAGGCTACGCCGGATTTGGGAATTATAATTTACGGGCCTTGCAGCCACCTTTCAGGGGCTTTCACCAAATAACGAACAATCCGCAGCAAAATTCATTAGTCATTCTCTATCGATTTGACTTACACAATGCTCCCAGCTAATTTGTTGTGCATTATGTTGAACACTCAAGCGTTGCCGCTCCTCACCTCCCGCCTGGTTTCCCGTGAACGTCACTGGACCGGCGACCTCTAGCGCCACCCTCCCAAACCCCGGCTTTTTTGCTGACGCCCCCGTCAGCCCCTCGCGTTTTTTGTAATGCCCATGGGAGGGCACCATGCGTGCCTGGATCTATCTGTTCATCGCTATCGTGGCCGAAGTGATCGGCACCACGTCGATGAAATTCGCCGCCGATCATTCGCCGATTCTCGGTCACGCCCTCATGTACGCCATGATCGGCCTGTCCTACGGCTTTCTCGCGCTCGCCGTGAAGCGCGTGCCGCTGGGTGTGGCCTACGCCCTGTGGGAAGGCATCGGCATCGTGCTGATCACCGTGGTCAGCGTCACCTGGCTGGGTGAAAGCATCGGCCTGCTCAAGGCCCTAGGCCTGGGCGTGATGATCGCGGGTATCCTGCTGATCAAGTCCGGTACCCGCAGCGCCCGCCGTGAAACCACCGGGGAGGCCCTGCCATGCTGAGCCTGCAAGTGATCCCCTTTGCCTGGCTGGCACTGGCCATCGTGCTCGAAGTGCTCGCCAACCTGCTGCTCAAGTACTCCGACGGCCTGCGCAAGCGCTGGGTCGCGGCGGCGTCGATCGTCTGCGTGCTGGCTGCCTTCACGGCGCTGGCCCAGGCGGTCAAGGACATCCCCCTGTCGATGGCCTACGCCATCTGGGGCGGCTTCGGCATTCTTGCCACCGTGGCCATGGGCTGGGCCCTGTTCGGTCAGCGCCTGGCCGGCCGCGGCTGGCTTGGCCTGCTGCTTCTGCTGGGCGGCATGGGCCTGCTGAAACTGGACTGATCGCAGCCCTTAGAGCCATTCGCGAAAATGCTTATGCACAAGCTGCATGCCAACTCGGCGCGTAGTGCATCGCCAGTGGCCAGCCCGTTCGTCTTTGCGCAAATGGCTGTTTTTGCTCAGGTTTAGAAGGTGAACAAAAAATGACCAGCTGTCGCCAGCCCTTGTCGGGCGGCTTTTTCAGCGATTCATCAAAATGTTGCGCACAGACTTATCCACAGGTTTGCACGTCAACCGCGCTCTGCCAAAAGCATCAGATTCCGAGGCGTGAGAGGGTAGGGGCAGAAGCTGCCAAGGCGCACCTTGAAGCCCTGTTCGCCCAGGTACAGTGCGCGATCCAACACCAGCCATAGCTCCAGCGGGCGGCGGAACAGGTTGCGCACCTGTTCAAGGTTGCGTACCCGGGCCAGTCGCGCCCAGCCAGCCTGTTCCAGTGCCGCCCAATCGGGCGCACCCGTCACCTGCAGCCCCTTGAGTTCGGCCAGTTCCTGGCAGTACTGCGCGAAGGGCTTGTGCAGCCAGTGGCTGGGCAGCGAAGGGGTGGGCAGGTAGCTGTCGCAGCCGCGAACCTCGCGTTGCAGCAGGTCGAAGCCCAGGCGCCGCGCCATCGACGCGTCACGCTGGCGGCGCACGCGGTTGCCGGCGGTGACGGTTTCGCTCAGCGGCAGGCCCAGGTCGTCGACCGACAGGCTCAACGTCGAAGCCTGCGCGGCGGTGGATAACGCTTGGTAGTGCGCTGCGCTGATACGGTTGTAGCAGCACGGCGCAATCGCCAGCTGACGGCAGCCGCCAGCGCTGGCCAGTTGCATCAGGCGCACGTGCAGGTCGCCGCAGGCATGCAGCGCAACGGCGGTGTGCTGGCTGCCCAGCTGGGTGGCAGCATCGGCGGCCATCACGTCCTGCAGGCGATGCTCCGCAGGCAGGTGATGGTGCTGGCTGAGCTGTTCGCCGGCCAACACCAGCGCGGGGTCGTATTCCAGGCAGGTCAGTTGCTGCGCCGGGCCCAGCAGGCGCCGGCCCAGGTGCCCCTTGCCCGCACACCAGTCCAGCCAGTGCGTGGGCTGGCGGGCAAAATCAAGGCGCCCGGCAAAGGCCTCGATCTGCTGCCATTTGCGCCCTGGCACGTCCACGTTCAGGCGCGGGTTGGCAGTGGCCAGCTCGATTGTGGATAACTCGCCCACCGCCGACAGCGCCTGGCACTGGGCGGCCAGCTGTGGATAAGGTGCGGGGGCATGTTCAGGCGGGGTGTCGGCCTCGCTCAGCGGCCGCTGGCGCAGCCAGTGGCTCAGGGCGGGGTGCTCGCGCTCCCACGGCAGGTGCAGCTGGGTAAACGGCCGCGGCCGCCACAGGCCCTGGTGCTTCAGCAAAAAGCTGTTCAGGGCCTGGAAGCGGCTATGCAGTGGCTCGCCCTGCAGTACCTCAGCGGCCCTGGCAGGCATCGACCCGCAACCAGCGCTCGAGCACCTTGAAGCCCTGCACCAGCAGGAACGAGATCAGCAGGTAGAACAGGCCGGCGGCAAAGAAGATCTCCACCGGCAGGTAGGTGCGCGCGATGATCGTGCGTGCCATGCCGGTCAGTTCCAGCAGGGTCACGGTGCTGGCCAGGGCGCTGGCCTTGAGCATCAGGATCACTTCGTTGCTGTAGGCCGGCAGGCCGATGCGCGCCGCGCGCGGCAGCATGATGTAGAACAGCGCCTTGGCCCGGGACATGCCCAGCGCCCGCGCCGCCTCGATCTCCCCGCGCGGGATGGCCTGCAGCGCGCCCCGCAGGATCTCGGCGATGTAGGCGGCGGTGTGCAGGGTCATGGTCAGCACGGTGCACCAGAACGGATCGCGCAGGTACGGCCACAGGGCGCTGTTGCGCACGATCTCGAACTGCGCCATGCCGTAGTACACCAGAAACAGCTGCACCAGCAGCGGCGTGCCACGGAAGAAGAAGATGTAGCCATACGGCAGCGCGCGCACATACCAGTGGCGCGAGGAGCGGGCGATGCCCAGCGGGATGGCCAGGATCAGCCCGGCGATGACCGCGATGGCCACCAGCTCCATGGTCAGGGTCGCGCCCTGGGCCAGGCGTGGCAGCCACTTGATGATCACTTCCCAGTTCATTGGTTGGCCCTCGCGAAGCCGCGTGCGGCGCGTTTTTCCAGGAAGTGCATGCCGATCATCGCAAGGATGGTCAGGCCCAGGTAGATGATTGCCGCCACCATGTAGAAGGTGAACGGCTGCTTGGTGACGGTCACGGCCACCTGCGAGTGGCGCATGATCTCTTCAAGGCCGATCACCGACACCAGCGCGGTGTCCTTCATCAGGATCATGAACAGGTTGCCCAGGCCGGGCAGGGCGATGCGCCACATCTGCGGCAGGATCAGCCGCGAGAAGATCCGCGCCTTGGACAGGCCCAGGGCCAGGCCCGCTTCGCGGTGGCCCTTGGGGATGGCCAGGATCGCGCCACGGAACACTTCAGTGGCATAGGCACCGAAGCACAGGCCCAGAGCGATCACGCCGGCAGAAAAGGCGCTCAGCTCAAGGCCGGGAATATTCAGGAGGTCGCCCAGCTTGCTCATCAGGCTGACGGTGCCGAAGTAGATCAGCAACACCCACAGCAGCTCGGGCACGCCGCGCACCAGGGTCGAGTAGAAACCGCCAAGCCACTGCAGCGGCTTGTACGGCGAGGTCTTGGCCAGGGCGCCGAGCAACCCCAGCACCAGCCCCAGGCACAGGGCCGACAGCGCCAGTTGCACGGTCATCAGGGTGCCAGCCGCCAGGGCCGGACCGAATCCGTAGAGATCAATATTCATGGGCAGGCTTGTTCAGGGACGGGCACCGCCGCAGGGGCGGTGCCGGTCGGGCGAATCAATAGATGCTGAAAGGGAAGTACTTGTCGTTGATCTTCTTGTAGGTGCCGTCGGCAACGATTTCCTTGAGGGCGGCGTTCAGCCTGTCGCGCAGCTGGGTGTCACCCTTGCGCACGGCAATGCCGACCTTGTCGCTCTCGTTGACCGGGTCGCCCTTGAACTCGTAGTTCTTGCCGGCATCGGACTTGAGCCAGTCGTAGTTGGCGTACTTGTCGGCCAGGATGGCGTCCAGGCGGCCGGAGGTCAGGTCCAGGTAGGCGTTTTCCTGGCCGTCGTACAGGTTGACCTTGAAGTCGCCGTCCATGCCGCCGTTGTCGTCCAGCCAGGTTGCGGCCTGGGTGGCGCGCTGGGTGCCGATGGTCTTGCCCTTGAGCGAGGCGCGGTCGGTCTTGAATTCGACGTTTTTCGGGGCGATGAACTGCTGCTTGTTGGAGTAGTACGGGTCGGTGAAGTCAACGGCCTGCTTGCGCTCGTCGGTGATCGACAGCGACGAGATCAGGAAGTCGAATTTCTTGGCGTTCAGGGCCGGGATGATGCCGTCCCAGTCGGAGGTGACCACTTCGCATTCGACCTTCATCTTGGCGCACAGGGCGTCGCCGATGTCCTTGTCGAAGCCTACGACCTGGCCGCTGGCATCCTTGTTGTTGAAGGGCGGGTAGGCCGCTTCGATGCCCATTTTCAGCTTTTCGGCGGCCATGGCGTTGGCCGAGAACACCAGGGTGGCGGCAGCGGCCAGGAGGAATTTCTTGTAGTTCTGCATGCGTGTTGCTCCGTTAGCGGTTGCTGGACATGAATTGTTTACAACGCGCCGAGTTCGGGTTTTCGAAAACCTGCTGCGGCGATCCTTGCTCTTCCACCAGGCCCTGGTGCAGGAAGATGACTTCACTGGACACCTGCCGGGCGAAGCTCATTTCATGGGTAACCAGTAGCATGGTACGGCCTTCTTCGGCCAGCGCGCGGATCACGTTGAGCACTTCCTGGACCATTTCCGGGTCCAGCGCCGAGGTGGGCTCGTCGAACAGAATGACCTTGGGCTTCATCGCCAGGGTGCGCGCAATGGCGGCACGCTGCTGCTGGCCGCCGGAGAGTTCGGCCGGGTAGCTGTGGCGCTTGTTGTGGATGCCGACCTTGTCCAGCAGCGCCTCGGCGTGCTCGATGGCCTCGGCCTTGCTCTGGCCGAGCACGCGGCGCGGCGCCTCGATGATGTTGTCGAGCACGCTCATGTGCGGCCACAGGTTGAAGTTCTGGAACACGAAGCCGATCTCGCTGCGCAGGCGGTTGATCTGCCTGTTGTCGGCGGCGATCAGTTCGCCGTTCTTGCCGGCCTTGAGCCTGAGCTCTTCACCGGCGACCAGGATCTGGCCTTCGTGGGGGTTTTCCAGCAGGTTGATGCAGCGCAGCAAGGTGGACTTGCCGGAACCGGACGACCCCAGGATCGAAATCACGTCGCCGTCGCGGGCGGTCAGCGAAATGCCCTTGAGAATCTCCTGCGCGCCGTAGCGCTTGTGCAGGTTGCGGATTTCCAGCGCGGGCGTGGCCTGGGCCATGTGCGGTCCTCTTGAGTTCTGGTGCGTGCCTGCTGTTGTCGGCCTTCCTGGCGAGGCGCAACGCTAGCATAGCGCTCGAACGACAGCCAACAACGGCGGGCGGGGCGAAGGGCCTGTGGGCAGGTGGGTGTCGCATCGATGCAGCGGACTGTCGCGCGGATGACCGCGCGCCCCATTTCCACGGGCCGTAGCCGTGATGAAAAAAGGCGCGATGGTGCCAGTTTTGGCCGATGCTGGAAAGCCGTTTTTGACCGGTTGCACAGCATCCGGGGGTTTTGCCGGCCCTGGGCTGCGGCGCAGCCCGGGTCGTTGCTCAACCGAATTTCTTCTGCTTGGAGACGATCTCCGACGCCTGCACATAGGCGTCCTGGAACTCGTCGCTCTCCAGCCACTGCATCGCTTGGGCCTCTTCGGTGCCGTCCAGCCAGTGGCGGTAGGCGCAGAACACCTTGCAGATGTAGTCGGTGGAGTGTTCTTCCTTGTGCCCCTTGAGCACCAGGGCCAGCAGCGGGTCGACCAGGAACACGGCAATCATCGAGGCCAGGCCGGTGTCCTGTGCCTGTTTCATCTTTTCGAACAGCGCGGTGTAGCTGCCCGATTCCATGGCCTTGGTGAACACCTGCTCGACGCTGGCGCTGGCGCTCTCGCCGCTGCTCTTGACCGCCTGGCCGCTGCGTACCATGCGGTTCTCGCGGGCCTTGCTGGCGGCGCGCTTGGCGCGTTTTTGCTGTTTGCTGCTGGAAGCCATTGCGGGTAATCCTTGAAAGAAGGTGATGCGTGGCGCTATTGAACCTCACTCCCTCGGCAAACCCAAGCCTGTGTCGCCGCGTGCAGCAGGGGCGTGCCGCTAGGGCAGCCGCCCGCACAGCGCATTGCCTTCATAGCCGTGCATGATCGGCGCCAGGAACATGAACGGGCCGCAGGCATTGAGGTAGGGGTTCTTGTCGACGCTGTGGGTGGTGTACATCAGCACGCGCTCGTCGCCGAACCTGTCGTGGCCGAACGCGGCTTCGGTGTAGGTCGAGCACACCGGCAGCTTCAGCGGCACGGGCAGCACCACCAGCCACAGGCTGATGCCGCACCATTCCCGGGTGGCTTCGGAACGTTCGGTGCGGGTGATGTGCGGGGTGATATCACGGCCGAGCAACTGGCGGTAGGTGTCGGTCTTTTCGACGCGGGTCTGGGGCGAGGCGGACTTGAAGCCGACGCAACCGTTCAGGCACACCAGCGCAAGCGCCGTCATCACAAGCCTTTTCATCCATGAACCCTGGTAGGCGCCGGCCTGGCCGGCGAAGGTGACGACCTGGCGAGCACCAAATCGCAGGCAATAAAAAACCCCAAGGAATCACTTCGCTTGGGGCTTTTCGGTATTAGTGGTGCCCAGAGACGGAATCGAACCGCCGACACGGGGATTTTCAATCCCCTGCTCTACCGACTGAGCTATCTGGGCAACGGGGCGCATTAAAAGCGTTTTTCGGATTTGCGTCAACGACTTTTTGAAAATTTATTAAATTAATTCCGTCGCTTACGAATTTCCGGGGTTATTCGGCAGGCGGCACGTAGCCTTCGGCCTTCTCGTATTCTTCGCCGGAGAAGAACTTGTCCATCTCGCCCTGGAGGTACTTGCGGTCCTCGGCGTTCATCATGTTCAGGCGCTTCTCGTTGATCAGCATGGTCTGTTCCTTCTGCCAGTCGGCCCAGGCCTTCTGCGAGATATGCTCGAAAATGTCCTGGCCCTTCGCGCCGGGATACGGCGGGCGCTCCAGGCCAGGCAGCTCTTCTTTGTACTTGCGGCACATTACGGTGCGGGTCATGACGACTCTCCTGCATTCAATACGTGGGCCGCGCGTTTGAGCAGTTTCTTGACCGGGGCAGCAAGGCCCAGGCGCGGCGGGGTGGCGAGGTTATACCAGAGCCAGTCGGCCTCGGCCACGTGGTCACCCTGGGGGGCCACCGGCACCAGCCAGGGTTGGATCGCCAGCTGGAAGTGGCTGAAGGTGTGGGTCAGGCTGTCCAGCGCCACGGGCTCGCCCAGGTTCACCCCGTGCTGCTCGGCCAGGTGTTGCAGGTCTTCGAGGCTGTCCAGCTCCGGCAGGCTCCACAAACCGCCCCACAGGCCGCTGGACGGGCGCCGGTACAGCAGGATGGCGCCCTCGTTGTTGGCCAGCAGCGGCATCAGTGTGCTGCGCTGGGGCAGGGTCTTGCGCGGCTTGGGGATCGGGTAGCGGATCTCCTGGCCGAGCATGTGCGCCTCGCAGCCGCGCTCCAGCGGGCACAGCAGGCAACTGGGCTTGCTGCGCGTGCACAGGGTGGCGCCCAGGTCCATCATCGCCTGGGTGTAGTGGTTGACCCGGCTGTGGGGGGTAAAGCGCTCGGCGTTGGCCCACAGCGCCTTGGCCACCTTGGGCTCGCCCGGGTAGCCTTCCTGCGCGGTGTAGCGGGCCAGCACGCGCTTGACGTTGCCGTCCAGGATCGGCGCACGCAGGCCCATGCTGATGCTGGCGATTGCCCCGGCAGTGGACAGGCCGATGCCGGGCAGCTCGGTGAGCTTCTCGACATCGCGCGGGAATTGGCCGGCGTACTGTTCCACCACGATCTTCGCGGTCTTCTGCAGGTTGCGCGCGCGGGTGTAGTAGCCCAGCCCGGTCCACAGGTGCAGCACCTCGTCCTCCGGCGCCGCGGCCAGGGCCTCGACGCTGGGCAGGGCTTGCATGAAGCGCCCGAAGTAGTTGAGTACGGTGCTCACCTGGGTCTGTTGCAGCATGATCTCCGACACCCACACCCGGTACGGGGTGATGCCCTGTTGCCAGGGCAGGTCGTGGCGGCCGTTACGGTCGTACCATTCCAGCACGGCGCTGGAAAACTGCTCGGGATTCATCGTTTGAACAGGCCCTTGAGTGCGTCTTTGAGTTCGGGACTGACCTTGTCACCCAGCTTTTCGTTGAGCTTTTCCTGCAGCTTGTTGCCCAGCGCCTTGCCGGCCAGCTTGCCCAGGCCGTCCTTGTCCACGCGGCAGGCCTTGGCGCCCAGCTCCAGCGGGCCACGGCAGCGCAGCGGGAACTCCAGCCCCACGTAGCGCTCGTTGACCTGGCAGGCCGGGTCGGGCATGTCGCGCTTGTCGCCCTCGACGATCACGCCCACGCGGTAGTCCATGCCCAGCACGCGCAGGTCGAGGTCGCCGTGGCCGTTGACGGTCAGGCCCGGGATGCGCACCTTCAGGTCCGGGTTGCTGGCCACGCCGTTGCGCAGCACCAGGCTGCCCTTGAGTTCCTGGAACGGGGTGTCCTTGCCGCGTGGTTCGCCGCTCAGGGCCTTGCGGTTGAGGGTGGCGATGCCCTGGCACAGCTGCTGCTCGAGGTTGGCATTGACCAGCACACCGTTGTTGATGACGAAGCTGGCGTTGCCATTGAGGGTGTCGATCAGCGCCTTCTGGCTGTTGCCGCTGCCGGTCAGGTTGCTGCTCAGGGTCAGCAGGCCCTTGACCGGCGGGGTGTCGGTCTGGCTCTTGATGAAGTGCTCCACCGGTACGCGGTTGACCTGGGTACTCAAGCCGATCTGCGGTACCGCAGGGCGCACGTCGAGGGTGCCCTTGGTAGCGAAGTCGCCGTTGTAGAGGCCGCCCTGCAGGGTGTCCAGGGTGATCAGGCCGCCCTGGCCACGGGCCTTGAGCACGGCGTTCTGGATAGGCAGCTGTTCAAGGGTGAGCACGCCGAAGCTCAGGTCTGCCTGCAGGTCGAGTACGCGCAGGCGGTCCACCGGCAGCAGTTTGTCGGTGCTCCAGGCGGTCTTGGTGGGTGCGTCCGGCAGCGGTGTGGTGCCGGCTCCGGCCAGCGCGCCGGCTTCGTTCTGCTGCACCTCGGCCTGGCGCGCGGCCTTGGCGCCGGTGGCGGCCTCGCTCTTGGCCGGCAGGTAGCGGTCGGCATTGAACGTGTCGGCTTTTAGCTGCACGCGCAGGGCCTGCTTGGCGAAGTCATCCACCGCCAGGCGGCCGGTGAAGGTGCTGTCGTCGAGCTTCACTGCCAGGTCTTCCAGGGCCAGGCGGGTGGGGCTGCCTTCCAGGCGGCTGGCCAGCTCGAACTTGCCCAGGGTGGCGGCATCGGCCATCGGTGGCACTGCCACGCCGACGCTGTCGAGGAACGTGCGCAGGTCGAGCTGGGCGATGGACAGGCCGCCGGTGAGCTTGGGCGTGCTGTTCAGGTCACGCACGTTCAGCTCGCCCAGGGCGCGCAGCTGGTTGGCCGACAGCTTCAGGCCGTTCCATTCGGCGACGTTCGCGGCCATGTCCACCAGCAACTGGCCCTGGGCGGCGAAGGTCATGGTCTTGCCCTGCAGCGGCTCGCCGGAGGCTTCGCCGCTGAGCTTCATGTCTTCGAACTGGTAGCGCTTGAGCGCACGGTCGAAGCGCAGTTCGCCCTTGAGCTCGGTGCGGGCGCGCAGGGCCGGCTGGCCAGCGCTGAAGAAGGCGGTCATGGTCAGCGGAATGTTGACCCCTTCGTGAACCGCGCCGGTGCTCAGCTGGATGCTCTCGGCGCTGAAGCTCTGGCCGCTTTGCGCATCGCTGTACTGCACCTTGGCGTTGTTCACGGTGAGGCTGTCGATGTCCAGCTTGACCGGGCGCTCGGCGGCGGCCGGCTTGGCCGGGGCCTCGCCTGGGGCCGGTGCGCCGGCGCTGCCTTCGGCCGGTGCAGCCGGGGTGGCGGCCGGCAGCGGCTTGCCGATGTCTTCCCAGTTGCCGTGGCCGTGTTCGTCGCGGGCCAGGGTCAGGTTAAGGCCCTCGACGCGCACGTCGCTCATCTGCACTTCACGGCGCAGCAGCGGCAGTACGCGCACCGACAGGCCGAGCATCTGCAGGTCGGCGAATGGCACCTTGGGATTGTTGAGCGTGGCGATGCTCGCCTCGTGCAGTTCCAGCCCCAGCCACGGGAACAGGCTCCAGCCGATGTCGCCGTTGAGCGTCAGCTCGACGTGGGCCTTGTCGCGTGCCAGCTGGCGGATCTCGTCTTTGTAGTCGTTGGGATCGAAGAGGTGGGTCAGGGCAAAGCCCAGCGCCACAATGATCAGCAACAACCCGAGTATCACCAGCCCCAGGATTTTGCCGAACGCTTTCATGGGCGAGTCCTTGTAGTCCGATTGTAAAATTCAGCCGCAGAGTATAGCCCCGTGCAGGGCGCGCGGGCGCGGCGCGACCCGGGTTTGGACAGCAACCGGCGGGGCAGTTCCTGACACGGGGGTATCAGTTTTCGCAAAAACCACAGTATCAGCCTAATTTCAGCGAGTGCGGCGAATGGTACTCTCTCGCGCCTCCACGGTCCCGTTGCGGCCGATTGTCGCGTCAAAGGGCCGGTTGCCAGATAAACGACGTGCTGCCCCTGGCAGCCAAAGTCGCAGGCAGCAGACCTGGTCGGTGGAGCATCCATATCACGAGGGGAACAACAATGAGCAGCACTACGGTGGGCGGCATCGCCAGTACGCCCGGCTTCCTGTCCAAGGAACGCATTGTCGCCAGGGCCGGTTTCAACCGCTGGCTGGTGCCACCGGCGGCCCTGGCCATTCACCTGTGCATCGGCATGGCCTATGGCTTTTCGGTGTTCTGGCTGCCGCTGTCGCAGGCCATCGGTATCAGTGCGCCGGTGGCGTGTGCGCCGGAGATGAGCTTCGTGGCGCGCCTGTTCACCGCCGAGTGCGACTGGCCGATCTCGATGCTGAGCTGGATCTACACGCTGTTCTTCGTGTTCCTCGGCTGTTCGGCGGCCATCTGGGGCGGCTGGCTGGAGCATGCCGGGCCGCGCAAGGCCGGGGTGGTCTCGGCCCTGTGCTGGTGCGGTGGCCTGCTGATGTCGGCGCTGGGGGTGTACACCCACCAGCTGTGGCTGATGTGGCTGGGCAGTGGCGTGATCGGCGGTATCGGCCTGGGGCTGGGCTACATTTCGCCGGTATCGACGCTGATCAAGTGGTTCCCGGACAAGCGCGGCATGGCCACCGGCATGGCGATCATGGGCTTTGGCGGTGGCGCCATGGTGGGTGCGCCACTGGCGGCGGCGCTGATGAGCCACTTCGCCGGCCCTGACGGGGTGGGCGTGTGGCAGAGCTTCGTGGTGATGGCGCTGATCTACTTCGTGTTCATGCTCGGCGGTGCCCTGGCCTACCGTGTGCCGCCCACCGGCTGGAAGCCCGAAGGCTGGAGCGCGCCGCAGAAAAAGGCCGGTAACGCGATGATCACGCACCGGCACGTGCACGTCAGCGTGGCGTGGAAGACGCCGCAGTTCGCGCTGATCTGGCTGGTGCTGTGCCTTAACGTGTCGGCCGGCATCGGCATTCTGGGCATGGCCTCGCCGCTGCTGCAGGAAGTGTTCGCCGGCAAGCTACTGGGCAACGACCTGAGCTTCAGCCAGCTGGATGCCACGCAACTGGCGCAGATTGCCGCCATTGCCGCCGGCTTCACCGGATTGCTGAGCCTGTTCAACATCGGCGGGCGTTTCTTCTGGGCCTCGTTCTCCGACTACATCGGGCGCAAGAACACCTATTTCGCCTTCTTCGCCCTGGGCGTGGCGCTGTATGCGCTGATCCCGAACATGGGCCACCTGGGCAACATCGCGCTGTTCGTGGCGGCGTTCTGCATCATCCTGTCGATGTACGGTGGCGGCTTCGCCACGGTGCCGGCGTACCTGGCCGATCTGTTCGGCACGCAGATGGTGGGCGCCATTCACGGTCGCCTGCTGACCGCCTGGGCGGCAGCCGGGGTGCTGGGCCCGGTGCTGATCACCTACCTGCGCGAATATCAGCTGGAGATGGGCGTGGAGCGGGCGGCGGCGTATGACATGACCCTGTACATCCTGGCCGGGCTGCTGGCGCTGGGCTTTTTGTGCAACGCGCTGGTGCGGCCGGTGGCCGACAAGTACTTCATGACCGATGCGCAACTGGCGGCCGAACAGGCGCTGGGGCACGACAAGGGCGCCAATGGCAGCACCGTGCTGGAGTGGAAGGCCGCGCCGGGCAGCCGGCCGCTGGTGATTGCCGCGTGGCTGGTGGTGGGCATTCCGCTGGCGTGGGGGGTGTGGGTGACCCTGCAGAAGACTGCGGTGCTGTTCCATTAAAGGCATCGCGGGTCAAGCCCGCTCCTACAAGGATCTCTGCTGACCGTGTGGGAGCGGGCTTGACCCGCGATGAGGCCGGTACTGCTGACGCAAATTCCCCGCCAACTGTCTTCTTCGTTCCAAGCCACGCGTATCTAGGCCTATAATGGACACCTTTTTCGCCCAATGATTTTGCGGAGCTGGTGATGGTCGAACGTACGGCTAGCGTCGAGCGCAATACTCTGGAAACCCAGATCAAGGCCTCGATTAACCTGGATGGCAGCGGCAAGGCCCGATTCGATATCGGTGTGCCTTTCCTCGAACACATGCTCGACCAGATCGCCCGACATGGGCTGATCGATCTGGACATCGAGTGCAAGGGCGACCTGCACATCGACGATCACCATACCGTCGAAGACGTCGGTATCACCCTGGGCCAGGCATTCAACCAGGCCATCGGCGACAAGAAGGGCATCCGCCGCTACGGCCATGCCTACGTGCCGCTGGACGAGGCGCTGTCGCGCGTGGTCATCGACTTCTCCGGCCGCCCGGGCCTGGAGATGCACGTGCCCTTCACCCGCGCCACCGTGGGCGGTTTCGACGTCGACCTGTTCCAGGAATTCTTCCAGGGCTTCGTCAACCACGCCAACGTCTCGCTGCACATCGACAACCTGCGCGGGCACAACACCCACCACCAGATCGAGACCGTGTTCAAGGCCTTCGGCCGCGCACTGCGCATGGCCATCGAGCTGGACGAACGCATGGCCGGCCAGATGCCGTCGACCAAGGGCTGCCTGTAATGCAGACGGTAGCCGTTATCGACTACGGCATGGGCAACCTGCACTCGGTGGCCAAGGCCCTGGAGCATGTGGGCGCCGGCAAGGTGCTGATCACCAGCGATGCTGCGGTGATCCGCGAGGCTGACCGCGTGGTGTTCCCGGGTGTGGGCGCGATCCGCGACTGCATGGCCGAGATTCGCCGCCTGGGCTTCGACAGCCTGGTGCGTGAAGTCAGCCAGGACCGCCCCTTCCTCGGCATCTGCGTGGGTATGCAGGCCCTGCTCGACCACAGCGAAGAGAACGACGGCGTCGATTGCATCGGCCTGTTCCCGGGCAATGTGCGCTTCTTCGGCAAGGGCCTGCACGAGGACGGCGAGCACCTTAAGGTGCCGCACATGGGCTGGAACGAAGTGTCCCAGGCCATCGACCACCCGCTGTGGCACGACATCCCCGACCGTGCGCGCTTCTACTTCGTGCACAGCTACTACATCACCGCCGCCAACGCGGCGCAGGTGGCGGGCAGTGGTCACTATGGCGTCGACTTTGCCGCCGCGCTGGCCGACGGCTCGCGCTTTGCCGTGCAGTTCCACCCGGAGAAGAGCCATACCCATGGCCTGCAGCTGCTGCAGAACTTCGCCGGCTGGGATGGTCGCCGGTAATGGGCAAGTCCCGCGCCAAGCGGCCGATCCTCACCCTCGCGCCTGAAGAAGAGCGCGAGGCGCTGGCCAAGCTCAAGCGTTTTCTCGAAGACCGCTTCGAGCTTGAGCTGGGTTCGTTCGAGGTGGCTGAAGTGCTGGAGCTGTTCAGCCAGGAGATTGCACCGCATTACTACAACAGGGCGATTTTCGATGTGCAGGCGCACCTCAAAGAGAGGTTCGAAAGCATTGAAAGCGACTTGTGGTCGCTCGAGAAGAACTGACTTCCCGAGCTCACTGTTTACCGAATAGACAGGTTCCCCAGATGCTGATTATTCCCGCTATCGATCTCAAGGACGGTGCTTGCGTACGTTTGCGCCAAGGCCGCATGGAAGATTCCACGGTATTTTCCGATGACCCGGTGAGCATGGCCGCCAAATGGGTCGACGGTGGCTGCCGCCGCCTGCACCTGGTCGACCTGAACGGTGCCTTCGAAGGCCAGCCGGTCAACGGCGAGGTGGTGACTGCCATTGCCAAGCGCTACCCGAACCTGCCGATCCAGATCGGCGGCGGCATCCGCTCGCTGGAAACCATCGAGCACTACGTCAAGGCCGGCGTCAGCTACGTGATCATCGGCACCAAGGCGGTCAAGCAACCCGAGTTCGTGGCCGAAGCCTGCCGTGCGTTCCCCGGCAAGGTGATCGTGGGCCTGGACGCCAAGGACGGCTTCGTGGCCACCGACGGCTGGGCCGAGGTCAGCTCGGTGCAGGTCATCGACCTGGCCAAGCGTTTCGAGGCCGATGGCGTCTCGGCGATCGTCTACACCGACATCGCCAAGGACGGCATGATGCAAGGCTGCAACGTGCCGTTCACCGCCGCTTTGGCTGCCGCCACCAAGATCCCGGTGATCGCCTCCGGTGGCATCCACAACCTGGGTGACATCAAGGCCCTGCTCGACGCCAGGGCACCGGGGATCATCGGCGCCATCACCGGCCGTGCGATCTACGAAGGCACGCTGGATGTGGCCGAGGCGCAAGCCTTCTGCGACAGCTACAAAGGCTGAGGAGAACGGCATGGCGCTGGCCAAACGCATCATCCCTTGCCTGGACGTCGACAACGGTCGAGTGGTCAAGGGCGTCAAGTTCGAGAACATCCGTGATGCCGGCGACCCGGTGGAAATCGCCCGTCGCTACGATGAGCAGGGTGCCGACGAGATCACCTTCCTCGACATCACTGCCAGCGTCGATGGCCGCGACACCACGTTGCATACCGTCGAGCGCATGGCCAGCCAGGTGTTCATTCCGCTGACCGTAGGCGGTGGCGTGCGCACCGTGCAGGACATCCGCAACCTGCTCAACGCCGGTGCCGACAAGGTCTCGATCAACACCGCAGCGGTGTTCAACCCCGAGTTCGTGGGCGAGGCCGCGCAGCATTTCGGCTCGCAGTGCATCGTGGTTGCCATCGATGCCAAGAAGGTCTCCGGCCCGGGCGAAACCCCGCGCTGGGAGATCTTCACCCACGGCGGGCGCAAGCCTACCGGGCTGGATGCGGTGGAGTGGGCGAAGAAGATGGAAGGCCTGGGCGCGGGCGAGATCCTGCTCACCAGCATGGACCAGGACGGCATGAAGAGCGGCTTCGACCTGGGCGTGACCCGCGCCATCAGCGACGCGCTGGGCATTCCGGTGATCGCCTCCGGTGGTGTGGGCAACCTGCAGCACCTGGCCGACGGCATCCTGGAAGGGCATGCCAGCGCAGTGCTGGCGGCCAGCATCTTCCACTTCGGCGAGTACACGGTGCCTGAAGCCAAGGCCTACATGGCGCAGCGCGGCATCTGCGTGCGCTGAGCGGCCGCATTCGCCGGCAAGGCCGGCTCCTACACTGCAGCGAACCTGTAGGAGCCGGCCTTGCCGGCGAAGCATTTGCTGTTAAGGTAATGCAGGCACATCGCCAGGGAATCGGGTCCATCCTATGTTCACACGCTTGCTCGTCGTGCTCGTCAGCCTCTTCTCCCTCGCTGCCACCGTCCGCGCCGCTGACCCGATGGTGCTGCTCACCGAAAACTTCCCGCCCTACAACATGGCCAGCGACGGCAAGAACTTCGCCCGCCAAGACAAGATCCAGGGCATCGCCGCCGACCTGGTTCGCGAGATGTTCAAGCGCGCCGCCATCCCCTACAGCATGACCCTGCGCTTCCCGTGGGAACGCGTGTACCAGCAGGCCCTGAACAGCCCCAATCACGGTGTGTTCGTGATGGCCCGCCAACCCGACCGCGAAAAGCTCTTCAAGTGGGTCGGGCCGCTGGGCCCCGACGACTGGATTCTGCTGGCCCGCCCCGACAGCCCCATCACCCTCGAACACCTCGGCGACGCGCGCGGCTACCGGATCGGTGCCTATAAAGGCGATGCCATCGCCCAGCACCTGAGCAGCAAGGGGCTCAAGCCGATCACCGTGCTGCGCGACCAGGACAACGCGCGCAAGTTGCTCGAAGGCCAGATCGACCTGTGGGCCACCGGCGACCCCGCCGGGCGCTACCTGGCCCGCCAGATCGGCATCACCCAGCTCAAGACCGTGCTGCGCTTCAACGGCGCCCAGCTGTACCTGGCACTCAACCGCCAGGTACCCGATGCGGTGGTGGAAAAGCTCCAGCGCAGCCTGGACCAGTTGCGCGACGAAGGCTTCGTCGACGCCACCTTCGCCCGCTACCTGTAAGCGCCTAACTATGTAGTGCCGCGGCCATGCACCGGGCTGCTGTGATGGATCGTCGCTGTGAATTGCACAGCCCGATCACTCATGGAAGGTGTTAGATGCCACTGCATATCCTGCAAGACCTGCCCACGCCCGAACCCGACAATGCCCTCGCCGCCATGGTGGCCGAGCAGTTCGCCAGCCGCCCGACCCTGCGCAGCGCCAGCGCCACGCTGCTGGAGCGTTTGCTGCGCGAGTACTTCCCCGGGCTGTCCGCCGATGTGGAGGCGCTGCGTTTGTACGTGCCCGACAGCAGCGCGCAGTTCTATCAGGTACGCCCGCTGGTGGACGCTGCACTGGACAACCTGTGCACCTGGGAACCGTTGCAGATGCATGCGGGGGGCTTGTCCGGTTTTCTGGGCCAGGCCGACGCGGTGAAACTCAAGCTGCAGGGCCATGCACTTGATGCGGACACCCTGCGCGAAATGATCAAGGTGTTTGCCGACGGCATCGTGGCCGAGTTCCAGCGGGCCCTGATGAACTACTGGCAGGCCAGGGGCAGTGAAGGCGTTCCGCGCCTGAGCTGGCTGGCCAGAACCCTGGCCCAGGCCCTGGTGCCACACGCCGGCGGCAAACAGGCCTGGGCCGGGATGCTGGGCCAGGTGCTGCAATGGCCACGCTGGTCGCTGCGTCAGGCCCAGGGCGAGCAGGCCGTACGGGTGTACCTGGTGCAACTGCAGCTCGACGCCAGCCTGACCAGCACGCAGATGCTGCTCAGCGATCTGGTGTTGGTCCGCGGCGAGCAGGTGCTGCGCTGTACGCCCGCAGGTCAGGTCAGCGCCCACGCCTCGCTGAAGGCGTTCGGCGAGGCGTTGACCGACGAACTCGAAGGCGCCTATCGGCTGGTCGGGCTGCAGTGGCAGTTGCTGGAGGTCGAAGGCAATCCGTTCAGGGTCCAGGCCGAGGCGTTGCTCGATCAGCAACTGCGCGACGTGCAGGCGCTGCGCCTGGGCGGGCAGTCGGTGACCGAGCTCGAGGGGTTGTTTGCCACGGTGTCCGATGTGGCTGCGCGCCTGGCCGGCAACCGGGCATTCGTGCCGACGCCTGCCGACACCCAGGTGCTTGGCCAACTGCCGGCATGGCTCAAGCAGGCTTCGGGGGCCGATTACCTGGACTACCGCATGCAATGGCTGAGCATGGCGCTGGCGCACCAGCACAATGCCGGCAAGGCCTATGACCACGGTATCCCGACCCTGCGCGACTATGCCGCCAAGGCGCTGGGCGAGCGCATGGCGGCAGATCAACCGGGCGGGCCGACCTACGACCCCTACAAGCTGGTGCTGACCTTCCAGGTGCCCTATGGCCAGGGTGGCTTCGGCTTCGTCGAGACGGTCAGGCTGCTGCTGGTGGATGCCGCGCTGGAAAACCTGTCCGGCCTGCCCAAGGGCCCGATGAGCATTGCCCATGCCGATGGCGACGAGATCGCCGCATGGCTGAGCGCCGAGTATGTGATGACACTCATCACCGCCGTGGATGTCGGGGCCAACTACCTGGCAGTGATCGAACAGGCCATGCGCACCGATGCACGCCAGGCCGACGAGCGTCGGCAGCTGTTCGCCGACACGCTGCGCGCACAACTGCCATTGCTGGCGCTGGAGTACCGGATCAGGGGCGAGCAGGGCTTCACCCGCCAGGGCCTGCGCTGCGTGGACTACGCCATGAGCACCGACCAGACCGACCGGGTCGAGGTGCGCCCGCTGACCTTCCTCAGTGGCGAAGGGGCCAGCCCCGACGAGGTCGACAACATGTTCGTGTTCGCCCTGCCCGGCAGGCCCGAGCGGGTGCTGTACCGACCGCTGTTCGAGCCCCTGCTGCGCGAATTTGCCAGCGAGGCTGCATTGTTCAAGGCCCTCGAGGAACCCGAGCTGCAAGCCAGCGTGCTGAGCTGGATGGGACGGGACGCCCGGCGCATCTATGCCAATGGCGGCTTCGCCAACCCTCACCTGGGTATCACGGTGGATGAACCGGTGGCTGTGCCGGGGGCGAACGTGCCGCGTCTTGGCGGCGCTGCGCTGACCGGTGACCTGCTGGCGCATTTCTACACCAGTACGGTGGATGCGCTGATCACCCTGGGTGACCGGCAATCGGTATCCAACGCCGAAGATCGCTGGCTGCGCTTCAAGGAGGCGGGCTGGCTGCTGTTCAATATCGCGCTGCCCTACCTGCGTGGGCCGACAGCTGTCGCCGGATGGCTGGTGCAACTGGTCAGCAGCCTGGACAGCGACTTCAAGGCGCTGCGCGAGGGGGATGACACCACGCGCGCCCAGGCCGTGGTCGACCTGCTGTTCAACCTGAGCACGGTGTTCATGCACGGGGCCGGGGAGGTCGGCATGGCGCGCGCGACGCCGATCAAGGTGCAGCCCTCGATGCTGCAGCAAACGTTGCCGGTGCGCGGCGAGCTGCCGGTGACCGGCGTGCTGGTACCGGTGCAGCAACCCCTGGGCCCGCAACTGCGCAGTGCCGATGCGTTGCCGACAGCCATGGACTTCTCCTGGAGCGGCATGCGCAACGAAGCGACGCCCGAGCTGCGTGCGTTCCTGCGCCCGATGCAGGTCACGCCCGGCCAGGAGCCGACCGGCCTGATCGAGACGGGGGAGCGCCGCGGCCTGGCGCTGATCGACGGGTACGCGCATGTAAAACTCGATGACCGCTGGTACCGCGTGCTGGAGGTGGAGGGGCGCTTCTGCATCGTCGACCCCCTCGACAGCCGCCGCCGTGGCCCGTGGCTGCGGCGTAGCAGCGAAGGCAGCTGGCAACTGGACCTGCGCCTGGGGCTGCGCGGGGGCGGGCCGAAAAAGCGCATGAGCCTGCAGGAGAAGAAGGCGCAGAACAGGCTGCAGCTTCAGCAGCTCAACGCCACGCTGGAGTCGGCGCAGCAGGATTGCCTCAGGCGCATTGTGGCCATGACCCCCAAGGTCAACGAGCTCAACGCCTTGCTCGACCCGATGTTCAAGGCCCAGCGCGAGTACCAGCTCGATCGCACGGCGACCCGGCTGGTAGCGATGAAGCAGGCACGCACGCGTGCGCAAGTGGCCGAGCAGGCACTCAAGGTCGAGCAGGACGCCTTCATCGAGGTGGCCAAGGACCTGCTGCGCACCACCCTCGAAGCCCGCGAAACCCTGAAACTGGCGGATTTCTACGGCCATATCACTGCGGCCGACTACAGCAAGGCGCTGAACCTGAACTTCAGGATGAACTTCCAGGCGCGCCTGCAGTTGCAGGCCCAGTACCACAGCAAGCAGTTCAAGATCTCGTTGCACGATGCCTGGATCGAGAATGCGTTCCAGGTCACCCTGGGTGATACCGCACAGCCGTTTTCCGCGTTGCTGGAGGCCAACACGCAGAACGAGACGTTCCACCTGCTGGCCCTGGAGCAGGCCGAGGCCTGCAGCGCCCTGGTCGAGGAGGTTCGCCGCGAGCCGGCGGTCAAGGCCACGGCCGACGAGATCATCCGCTATGGCGAGGCCAAGCGTGAAGAGCTCAAGGTGTTCAGCGCCCAGCGCATCCGCACGGCCTACCTGGAAATCCTCGGCTACATGAGCCTGGACACGCGTATCGCGGACGCCACCCAGCGCCCGTTCTACAAGGACTTGCTGCTGGACCCGGACATCGTCGCCGGGGTGCTTTCGCATGAGCAGCTGGGCATCGATGCCCAGGAGTTCACGCCCCAGGAGCGCATCCAGGTGCTGCGCGAGGCCTCGCACTGCTACTCGCGGGCCAAGGCGGTTGCCCAGTATGTGGGCGACCTGTTCGCGCCGGTGCCCGGCAAGGACTATCTGGCGGCGTTCGTGCAGACCCTCGACGAGCTCGATGCCAGCGCCAGGGCAGAACTGGACAGCCTGGTCACGGTGCCGGCCACCAGCACGACGCCCCGGCCGACGCGCAAGCGCAAGGTGATCGTCACGCGTACCCGCCGGGTGGTGGTGGGGCGGGTACGGGCGCCATCGCCCGGCGAGCCGGTGCCGATCGTGGATATCGAGGATGCCAACCACCGCATCGTGGCGTCCTACCGCGAGCACGGCGGCGATGACTGGAACCCGATCAAGACCGTACTGCCCGCCACGCCGGTCGGCCTCAAGCCGCGCAAGGCCCTGCGCAGCGAGGCGCGCCAGGTGCTCGATCAGGTCGCCCCGCTCAAGGCCAAGCAGCAGGGGTTGTCCGGCAGCGGGCATCAACCGGGGGATATCGTGTTCCCGCTGACCATCCTGGCCGATCGGCTGATCCGCGTGGCGGATGACTTCGAGCGCCACAGCGGCCTGCCCGATACCGAGCAGGCCACCGTTGCCCAGCTGCGCCAGGAGGCCCAGGGGCTCAGGGACGCAGCCGATGCCCTGCGCCTGAGCATGTGCAAGGCGCAGAAGCCCACCGCGCGCAACCTGCTGTATCTGTGGGAGCGCAAGCAACTGCACATCGAATTCAAGGCGCCGCGCAAGGCCCTGGCGGCCGGCGACTTCATCGACGAGTACGAAGTGCGTGTGGCGGGCGGCGACAAATGGTACGTGCACCTGCACTATCCTGCCCTGGACACGCCCACGGCAGCGTTCAGCAAGGGCCACATCAAACTGGAGGCGCAACGCACCAAAGGCTATGCCGACCTGCTCGAAGAGGCGAAAACCACCGGCAAGATGGGCGTGATCTGGCGCGCCGACCTCACCCCGGCCTTCATCAAGGGCTGGTTTCCGCTACGCCCCCTGGCGTAGGCGCCTCACTGGCCGCCGGCGCTGGCGCGATAGCGCCCGCCGGCACCGTGGGCCGCCATTGCCTGGTTGCTGCGCAGGGCAATCATCTGGTGGATCTCGACCCACTCGATGCCCTGCGCCTTCAGGCGAGGCAGCTCGCGTTCGAGCACCTCCAGGGTTTGCGGGTAGGGGTGGCCGATCAGGACGGCCGAGCCCTGCCGGCGCGCCAGCTCCACGGCGATGCGCAGTTGCCCGGCAATCGCCTCGGGGGTGCGCACGTCATCCAGGAACACATCCCGCGACAGGCTTGCCAGCCCCTGTTCCTGCGCCTTGGCCGCAGCGACCGTGGCGGCGCTGGTGCGGCTGTCGACAAAGAACAGATGGCGGCGCTGCAACTCGCCCATCAGCCAGGCCATGGGCACCGGCTGTGCAGTCATGCGGCTGCCCATGTGGTTGTTGATGCCGCTGGCATAGGGCACCTTGGCCAGGGCCGCGCCCAGGCGTTGTTCCAGCTCCGGCAGCGGGGTGTCCGGGTGCCAGGCGTAGGGGCCGGTGGCCGGGTCCATGGGCATGTGCAGGATCACCGTCTTGCCGGCCTTGTGCGCCTGGCGGGCGAACGCGGTGGCGTGCGGGGTATCGGGCATGATCGCGAGGGTGACCGGGCCGGGCAGGGCCAGGGTGCGCGCATCTCGCGCAGGGCTCTGCCCCAGGTCGTCGATGATCAGCGTGAGGTAGGCCTTGGCCGGTGCCGCGTGTGCGGTACCGGCCAGGCAGAGCAGGGCGAACAGCAGATAGCGCATCACTTGCCGCTGGTGATGCTCAGGCCCTTGAGCAGGTTCAGCGCCTGGCTGAGCTGGAAGTCGTCGTCCTGCGGACGGTCCTTCTTGCTCGCGGCCTTGCCCGAAGGCCGGTCGGCGCCGCCGTTGCCGTTGCCCAGGTGACCTTGCAGGTCGGCTTCCTTGAAGTTGTCGTTGTCCTGCTCGCTGGTGATCTTGGCGCGGCGTACCTCGATGTCCGGCACGATGCCCTGGGCCTGGATCGAGCGGCCGTTGGGGGTGTAGTACAGCGCGGTGGTGATCTTCAGGGCGCGGTCGTTGTTCAGCGGCAGCACGGTCTGCACCGAGCCCTTGCCGAAACTGTCGGTGCCCATCAGTACGCCGCGCTTCTGGTCCTGCAGGGCGCCGGCGACAATCTCGGAGGCCGAGGCGCTGCCGCCGTTGATCAGCACCACCAGCGGCACGCCTTCGCTGGCATCGGCCGGGTCGGCCGAGAAGCGCAGTTCGGAGTTGGCGATGCGGCCCTTGGTGTACACGATCAGGCCCTTGGTCAGGAAGTGGTCGGCCACTTCGACGGCGGCCTGCAGCACGCCACCGGGGTTGTTGCGCAGGTCCAGCACCAGGCCGCGCAGTTTCTTGCCGTTGTCCTTGCGCAGCTTGGCCAGGGCCTTGCCGACCTCTTCGCCGGTCTTGACCTGGAACTGGGTGATGCGGATATAGCCGTAGCCGTCCTCGAGCAGCTGCGACTTGACGCTCTTGACCTGGATGACCGCGCGGGCCAGGGTCACGTCGAACGGCGTGCCGCCGTCGCGCACCAGGGTCAGGGTGATCTTCTGGCCGATCTTGCCGCGCATCTTGTCGACCGCCTCGGTCATGGTCTGGCCGCGGGTCGGCTGGCCGTCGATCTTGACGATCAGGTCGCCCGCTTCGATGCCGGCACGCGAGGCCGGGGTGTCGTCGATGGGCGATACCACCTTGACGAAGCCGTCCTCCATGCCCACTTCAATGCCCAGGCCGCCGAACTCGCCGCTGGTGCTCTCCTGCAGCTCCTGGAAGTCTTCAGGGCCCAGGTAGGCGGAGTGCGGGTCGAGGTTGCTGAGCATGCCCTTGATGGCGTTTTCGAGCAGGGTCTTGTCGTCCACCGGCTCGACATAGGCGGCCTTGATGCGGTCCATCACCTCGGCGAAGGTGCGCAGCTCTTCCAGCGGCAGCGGCGCCTGGGCAGTGACCGTGGTCGGTGCCACCGTGGCTGGCTTGGCAGGCTCGGCCGCGTGGGCCAGTGGCGCGCCGATGACCAGGGCAATGGTCAGGGCCAGCGAGGTAAGGCGAGGCGTATGCAGCATGTCGAACGAACTCCTGATCCTGGTTTTGCCCCCGGGGGAGCGTCGCTGGCACCGGTTGGCGGGGCTAGCGTGAAATGAACGATGTGCCCCTATCCCTGGGCACGGCACCATTGTGTCGGGTCGCTCGGGCGGCCTTGCTGGCGAATCGCGAAGTACAGGGCGGCGGTGTCCTGGCCGCCGCTGTTGCCGACGGTGGAGATCGCCTCGCCCGACTTGACCACGTCGCCGGCATTCTTGAGCAGGCTCTGGTTGTGCCCGTACAGGCTCAGGTAGCCGTTGCCATGGTCGAGAATGACCAGAAGTCCGGCGCCGCGCAACCAGTCGGCGAACACCACGCGCCCGCCATGCACCGCATGTACCTGGCTGCCGGCGGAGGCGCTGATCATCACCCCGTCCCACTTGGCTCGCGAGTCGTCGCCGCGGGTTTCACCAAACCGTGCCAGCAATCGACCATTGACCGGCCATGGAAGTTTGCCCCGTGCTGCAGAAAAAGCGCCGCCGAAGGTGGCGCCGTCGCTGGAAACCAGCGGCCCGGGCACTGCCCTGGGCTTTTTCGGGGTGGCGTCCTGGTTGGCGGCCAGGGCTTCGCGCTGGCGCTGCTTCTCGGCTTCCTGGGCGGCCAGCAGGGCGCGCTGACGCGCCTCTTCGGCTTCGCGTGCCTGGCGTGCCAGGGTCTGCTCGATGGTCTTGAGCACCTGGGCGAGGTCGGCCTGGTCCTGTTCGCGCGCGGCCAGCTTCTGGTCGCGTGCCTTGACGTCGCTGTTGAGCTTGGCCAGCACCTGCTGGCGCTCGGCGCGGACCTTTTCCAGGTCCTGGCGCTGGGTTTCGAGGGTGCCTTGCTGGGCCAGCAACTGGGCCTGCTGCAGGGCGATGTCCTTTTCCACATTGGCCAGCTGGCGCAGGGTCTCGTTGAAGCTGCGCAGCTGCTCCAGGCGGGCCTGGCTCAGGTAGTCGTAATAGGTGAGGGTGCGCGCGAACTTCTCGGGGTTCTGCTGGTTGAGCAGCAACTTGAGGTATTCCTCGCGACCGTTCTGGTAGGCCGAACGGGCCTGGATGGCGATCAGGCGTTGCTGTTCAACGCGGGCGCTCTGGAGTTTTTTTTTCTCTTTGTCGAGGCGCTCCAGCTCGCCTTCAGTCTTTTTTAGTTCCTGCTGCAGGGCCTCCACCTGCTTTTGCAGCTTGCCGATTTCGGTTTCGGTGCCGCGCAGGTCTTTCTGCACGCCGGACTTTTCCTGCTGCAACTGGCCAAGCAGCTTTTTCAGCTCGGCAATGTCCTGGCGCGTGGCGTCCAGTTGCTGCTGGGTTTGCGCGCGCTCGTCGGCGAATGCCGGGCCGAACAGGCAGGTCAGGGCTATGAGGATAAGTGCGCGAAGCATGGAGTAGGCGGAACCCAGGATGGAGACTGGCCTAGTATGCCCGCCATGGCGATCAAAAAAAACGACCTTCAAGCGGGATGCGATTCAGCTGCCTGTTTCAAGCTGCACGCCGCAAGAGGCGCAGCGCACGTGGCGCTGGCTCCTGCAGCTTGAACCGTGCAGCGTAGGGCGTGCCGTTCAGACGTCTACGAGAATCGAAGTACCGGTCATTTCGGCCGGTTTTTCCAGGCCCAGCAGCTTGAGCATGGTCGGCGCCACGTCCGCCAGCACGCCGCCTTCACGCACCTTGAGGTTGCGCTTGCCGACATAGATGAACGGCACCGGCTCGGTGGTGTGGGCGGTGTGGGCCTGGCCGGTGCACGCGTCTTCCATCTGCTCGACGTTGCCGTGGTCGGCGGTGATCAGCGCTTCGCCACCCACCTTGTCGAGGGCCTCGACGATGCGGCCCACGCACAGGTCCAGGGCCTCCACGGCCTTGACCGCAGCGTCGAACACGCCGCTGTGGCCGACCATGTCGCCGTTGGCGTAGTTGACCACGATCACGTCATAGCGCTGCTGTTCGATGGCCTCGACGATGCGGTCGGTGACCTCCGGCGCGCTCATTTCCGGCTGCAGGTCGTAGGTGGCGACCTTCGGCGACGGGATCAGGATGCGCTCTTCGCCTTCGAACGGTTCTTCGCGCCCGCCGGAGAAGAAGAAGGTGACGTGGGCGTACTTTTCGGTTTCGGCGATGCGCAGCTGGGTCTTGCCCTTCTTGGCCAGGTACTCGCCCAGTACGTTGTTCAGGCTGCCTGGGGCGAACGCCGCCGGGGCGGCGATCTTGGCCGAGTACTGGGTCAGGCCGATATAGGCGGCCAGTTTGGGCAGGCGTGCGCGCGGGAACTCGTTGAAGTCCGGCTCGACGAATACCCGCGACAGCTCGCGGGCGCGGTCGGCGCGAAAGTTCATGAAGATCACCGCGTCGCCGTCCTCGACCCTGACCGCCTCGCCCACGCGGGTGGCCTTGACGAACTCGTCGCTCTCGCCGCGTGCATAGGCGGCTTCAAGGCCGGCGGTGGCGGTGCTGGCGCTGAACTCGGCGGTGCTGTCGACGATCAGGTTGTAGGCGGCGCTGACGCGGTCCCAGCGGTTGTCGCGGTCCATCGCGAAATAACGGCCGATGAGGCTGGCGATGCGGCCCTTGCCCAGGCGGGCGAAGGTGGCGTCGAGCAGTTCGATGGAAGACTGTGCGCTCTTGGGCGGGGTGTCGCGGCCGTCGAGGAAGGCGTGCAGGTAGATCTTCTCGGCGCCACGTTGCGCGGCCAGTTCGGCCATGGCCACCAGGTGGTCCTGGTGGCTGTGCACGCCACCGTCGGACAGCAGGCCGAGGATGTGCACGGCCTTGCCGGCACCGGCAGCCTTGTCCACGGCGTCGCACAGCACCGGGTTCTGGAAGAACTCGCCATCCTTGATGGCCTTGGTCACGCGGGTGAAATCCTGGTACACCACGCGCCCGGCACCCAGGTTCATGTGGCCGACTTCGGAGTTGCCCATCTGCCCGTCGGGCAGGCCCACGTCCATGCCCGAGCCCGAGATCAGGCCGTGCGGCTGGGTGGCGCGCAGGCGGTCGTAAACCGGCGTGGTGGCCGAATAGATGGCGTTGTATTCGTGGCTTTCGCTGTGACCGAAACCATCCAGGATGATCAGGACCAAGGGTTTTGGCGTGCTAGTCATCTATCCCACTCGCGCTTTTGTCAGGTGATAAAGACACGCATTTTAGGGCAAATTGGTCAGCAGTGACGAATTAACCTTGCGCGCCCGCCATTGCCGCCCGACGGGTAGCAGCCCGGCAATGAGAATTACTGTCGACAACCAGTGCCGGTGGGCTTTGGCCGGCCTTGGGTGCTGTGTATACTGCCCATCATTTTTAACGGCCCGGAACCCTCTGATGGTTGCTCACCTGATCGAATTCGCGACATCTCACTATCTGCTGGTTGGTATCTTCGTCGTTCTGCTGGTCCTGCTGATCGTCACCGAAGCGCGCAAGGGCGGCCGCAGCCTGAGCAACGGCGAACTGACCGCGCTGGTCAACGCCGACAAGGGCCTGGTCATCGATATCCGTGCCAGCAAGGAGTTCTCCGCCGGGCACATCGTCGGTGCGCTGAACATCCCGCAGGACAAGTTCGCCGCGCGTATCGGCGAGCTGGAAAAGCACAAGGCGACCAAGACCCTGATCGTGGTCGACAACCTGGGCCAGCATGCCGGCGCCGTGTGCCGCGACCTGCTCAAGGCCGGCTTCAACGCCGCCAAGCTGTCGGGCGGCGTGTCGAGCTGGAAGGCCGACAACCTGCCGCTGGTGAAGTGACATGAGCAACGTCATCGTCTACTCCAGCGACTACTGCCCTTACTGCTCGCGTGCCAAGCAGCTGCTGTCCAGCAAAGGTGTGGCCTTCGAAGAGATCAAGGTCGATGGCAAGCCCCAGCTGCGCGCAGAGATGAGCCAGAAGGCCGGCCGCACCTCGGTGCCGCAGATCTGGATTGGCAGCACCCACGTCGGCGGTTGCGACGACCTGTTTGCCCTTGAGCGCGCCGGCAAGCTCGACGCGCTGCTCAAGGCCTGAATTCCCTACAAGACCCTGCAAAGAAGGATCTGTCATGACTGAAGAACAGAACAACGGCGCTGCGGCAGCCGACGAAAGCTCCCCGCAATTCTCCCTGCAGCGCATCTATGTGCGTGACCTGTCGTTCGAAGCGCCGAAAAGCCCGGCGATCTTCCGCCAGCAGTGGGAACCGAGCGTCGCGCTGGACCTGAACACCAAGCAGAAAGGCCTGGAAGGCGACTTCCACGAGGTCGTGCTGACCCTGTCGGTCACGGTCAAGAACGGTGAGGAGGTTGCCTTCATCGCCGAAGTTCAGCAGGCGGGTATCTTCCTGATCAAGAACCTCGACCCGGCTTCGATGAGCCACACCCTGGGCGCGTTCTGCCCGAACATCCTGTTCCCGTATGCGCGTGAAGCGCTGGACAACCTGGTGACCCGTGGTTCGTTCCCGGCCCTGATGCTGTCGCCGGTGAACTTCGATGCCCTGTACGCGCAAGAGATGCAGCGCATGCAGGAAGCAGGCGAAGCACCTTCGCTGCAGTAAGCTGACTGCGGTACGTTGAAAGCGCCCTTCGGGGCGCTTTTTTCATGCCTCAGGCAAAACCTTGCTGGCGCCAGGCTTCGTACACCGCCACGGCCACGGTGTTGGACAGGTTCAGGCTGCGGCAGCCTTCACGCATGGGTAGGCGCAGGCGCTGGTCGCTGCCCAGCGGGTCGAGCACCTCGGGCGGCAGGCCACGGCTTTCGGGGCCGAACAGAAAGGCGTCGCCGGGGGCGAAGGCCACGTCGTGAAACGGCCGCGAGCCCTTGGTGGTGAAGGCGAACAGGCGCGGGTTGCCCAGGCTCTCGAGGCAGCTGGGCAGGTCGCTGTGGCGCTTGAGGGTGGCGTACTCGTGGTAATCCAGGCCCGCACGGCGCAGGCGCTTGTCGTCCAGTTCGAAGCCGATCGGGTCGATCAGGTGCAGCTGGCAGCCGCTGTTGGCGCACAGCCGTATAATGTTGCCGGTATTCGGTGGAATTTCCGGTTGAAAAAGGATGACGTGAAACATGCACGGCTCCGAGCATAAAGATGACGAGCATTCTACCCCCGAACCGGACCCGCGTTCGAAACTGTGGCCGCGGGTGCTGTTCTCCATGGCCCTGTTCGGCATGCTGGTTGGCCTGATGATCGGCCGCCTCACCGCGCCTGAACCACGGGTACTGGAGCGGGTGGAGGTGGTGGCCGATGGCCTGAACCTGTGGTTCAACGAAGAGCCGCAACTGCATGGCGAGGAGGTCGAGGGCACGCTGGCGTTGGTGTTCCAGGCCAGTGGGCGGAGCCAGAAGGGTCAGTTGCAGTTGGCGGGCAAGCCCGTGAGCTGGCGCCTGCAGAACAGCGACCAGGGCCTGTTGCTGAGCCTGGTGGCGGCCCGGCCGCTGCGCGGCGACTGGGCCGGCGAGCCGGTGCAGGGCCGCTGGAGGGTGCAGGTGAAACTGCACGAATAAAAGAGGGGATTCCCCGGCCTGCCTGTACCAAGGTCCCCAAAACTGGGTTGTGCTTAGGTATATGCAGGGGGTGTGCCAAGTTGGCCTGGGGCAATGGAACCTGGGGTTTTGCTGGGTTTGATGCGGTTGTGAGGGGTGTTTTTGCCTTCAGGCGGTGCAGCGGGGGCAGGCATGGTGCAGCAATGGGGCAAGCCGTTCGCCGGCAAGGCCGGCTCCTACAGGTACGGCGGCGTTTGTAGGAGCCGGCCTTGCCGGCGAAGAGGCCCCTGAGTCAGGCCTCGTCGTCGCCCTCGTCGTCCCCGCCGTCGACCTTCATGCCCAGTTCCTTGATCTTGCGCGTCAGGGTGTTGCGCCCCCAGCCCAGCAGCACCGCCGCATCGCGCCGCCGCCCGGCGGTGTGCTTGAGCGCCGTCTCGATCATGATCCGCTCGAAACTCGGCACTGCGCTGTCCAGCAGGTTCGACTGGCCACGGCTCAGTGCCTGGTCGGCCCACTGGCGCAGCGCCTGCTCCCAATTGGTCACCGGCGCCGCGTCCTGCGGCAGGTTCAGCAGCTCCGGCGGCAAGTCGCCGATATGCACCTCGCGCCCCGAGGCCATCACCGTGATCCAGCGGCAGGTGTTCTCCAGCTGGCGCACGTTGCCCGGCCACGGCAGGTTGCGCATGAACTCCTCGGTCTCCGGCTTGAGCAGCTTGGGCTCCACCGACAGCTCCTGCGCCGCACGCCCCAGAAAGTGCCGGGCCAGGGTCGGGATGTCTTCGCGGCGGTCGGCCAGGCGCGGGATGTGGATGCGGATCACGTTCAGGCGGTGGAACAGGTCTTCACGGAACTTGCCGGCCTGCACCAGGGTTTCCAGGTTCTGGTGGGTGGCGGCAATGATGCGCACGTCCACCTTCACCGGCACATGCCCGCCCACCCGGTAGAACTCGCCATCGGCCAGCACGCGCAGCAGGCGGGTCTGGGTGTCGGCCGGCATGTCGCCGATCTCGTCGAGAAACAGCGTGCCGCCGTCGGCCTGCTCGAAACGCCCGCGGCGCAGGTTGGCTGCGCCGGTGAACGCGCCCTTTTCATGGCCGAACAGCTCGGACTCCATCAGGTCCTTGGGAATCGCCGCCATGTTCAGCGCGATGAACGGCGAGGCGGCGCGTGGGCTGTGACGGTGCAGGGCGTGGGCCACCAACTCCTTGCCGGTGCCCGATTCGCCGTTGATCAGCACGGTGATGTTGGAATGGCTGAGCCGGCCGATGGCGCGAAACACCTCCTGCATGGCCGGCGCTTCGCCGATGATTTCCGGGGTGCGGGTCAGCGCCTGGGGCTCGGCCATGCCCTGCTGTTCCTGGGCGTGCTGGTTGGCGCGCTTGACCAGCGACACCGCCTCGTCCACGTCGAATGGCTTGGGCAGGTACTCGAACGCGCCGCCCTGGTACGAGGCCACGGCGCTGTCCAGGTCCGAGTGCGCGGTCATGATGATCACCGGCAGACGCGGATGCTGCTCGCGGATCTGCGCCAGCAGGTCCAGGCCGCTGGCACCGGGCATGCGAATGTCGGAGATGATCACGTCCGGCTGCTGGCGGGCCAGGCGGCTCATGACCCCATCGGCACTGTCGAAGCTCTGGGTGGTCATGCCTTCCTGTTGCAGGGCTTTTTCCAGGACCCAACGGATGGAGCGGTCGTCGTCGACGATCCAGACGGTTTCGCTTCGGCTCATGAAGAAGTGGCTCCTTGTTCCAGCGGCAGGAAGATCGAGAAGGTGGTGTGGCCAGGGTGGCTGTCACATTCGATCAGGCCCTGGTGCTGGCTGATGATGTTCTGGGTGATGGCCAGGCCCAGCCCGGTACCGTCCGGGCGACCGCTGACCATGGGATAGAAGAGGGTGTCCTGCAGTTCCGCGGGGATACCCGGGCCGTTGTCGATGATTTCGATGCGCGCCACCAGGCGGTGGCGGGTGTGGCCGATGGTGAACTGGCGCATGGCGCGGCTGCGCAGGGTGATGCGGCCCAGGCGCAGTTCGTTCTGCCCGCTGATGGCCTGCATGGCGTTGCGCACGATGTTGAGCACGGCCTGGATCATCTGCTCGCGGTCCACCAGCACGTCGGGCAGGCTCGGGTCGTAGTCGCGCACCAGGGTGATGCCGCCCTGGCTTTCGGCCTCCACCAGGCTGCACACGCGCTCGAGCACTTCGTGGATGTTGGTCATGGCCAGCGACGGCAGTTTGTTGGAGCCGAGCATGCGGTCGACCAGGTTACGCAGGCGGTCGGCCTCTTCGATGATGACGTTGGTGTAGTCCTTGAGGCCGTTGTCGGGCAGTTCGCGGGCCAGCAGCTGTGCGGCGCCACGGATGCCGCCCAGCGGGTTCTTGATTTCGTGGGCCATGCCGCGCACCAGCATCTTGGTGGTTTCCTGCTTGGACAGCTGCGCCTCTTCCTTGGTGATGCGCAGCAGGCGGTCGCGCGGGTGCACTTCGAGCAGCAGCAGGGTGCGGCCGTGGTTGAGGATCGGGGTGACGGCGTAGTCGACGGTCAGGGTCTGGCCGGTGAGGGCGGTGAGCATAGCTTCGCGCTTGGTGAACGGGTGCGCGTGCTCCACGGCCTGGCGCAGCGAGTTGAGCGCTTCGGTCGATTCGGTGAACAGCTCGCTGATGAACTGCCCGTGGCTGCGCTGGCCGCTGATGGCCAGGAGCATTTCCGCTGCCGGGTTCATGTACTCCAGGCGCAATTCGGCATTGAGCAGAATGGTGGCAGTGGTCAGGTTGTCCAGTAGCAGTCGGTGCAGTGCATCGCTGATGGTCATGGGGCGTCGTTGACCTCTTTTGGCACAGTACCGCCCTGATCGGGGCCAGGGTGGCGCGCGCTGGTAATCGGCTGATGCCAGGAAAATGCAAGAACCAAACCAAGGCTCCGAAAAGAAGCGCAATTCCCTGAAACCGGGCCTTGGCTGCGCAAAAAATGACTGCGTTAACAGGTTGCAGGCTGTTTTTGAACCAAAATGGGCTGTTGGTGCAGGGGTAGCGCTGCCTTGTGCACCATTGTAGAGCACTGCTGACTTCATCGCGGGTCAAGCCCGTTCCCACTGGTTTGTAGCAGCGGCTTGACCCGCGATGAAGTCAGCGCAAAAAAAAAGGCCTCCCGAATGGGAGGCCTCTCTCGTTACGCCGCGTGAGCGAGCGTCACTGGCTTAGCAGCTGTAGTACAGCTCGTATTCCAGTGGGTGTACGAAGGTGCGCACCTTGATTTCTTCTTCGCTTTTCAGGGCGATGTAGGCATCGATGAACTCGTCGGAGAACACGCCGCCCTTGGTCAGGAACGCACGGCCCTTGTCCAGCTCTTCCAGGGCTTCCTTCAGGCTGCCACAGACCTGCGGGATCTCTTTGGCCTCTTCAGGCGGCAGATCGTACAGGTTCTTGTCGGCGGCATCGCCTGGGTGGATCTTGTTCTGGATGCCGTCCAGGCCGGCCATCAGCAGCGCAGCGAAGGCCAGGTACGGGTTGGCCGCCGGGTCCGGGAAGCGCGCTTCGATACGGCGGGCCTTGGGGCTCGACACGTAAGGAATGCGGATCGAGGCAGAACGGTTGCGTGCCGAGTAGGCCAGCATGACCGGGGCTTCGAAGCCCGGGACCAGACGCTTGTAGGAGTTGGTCGACGGGTTGGTGAAGCCGTTCAGGGCTTTGCCGTGCTTGATGATGCCGCCGATGAAGTACAGGGCGGTATCGGACAGGCCGGCATAGCCTTCGCCGGCGAAGGTGTTCTTGCCGTCTTTCCAGATCGACATGTGCACGTGCATGCCCGAGCCGTTGTCGCCGTACAGCGGTTTTGGCATGAAGGTAGCGGTGCGGCCATAGGCGTCGGCAACGTTGTGCACGACGTATTTCAGGGTCTGAACTTCGTCAGCTTTTTTCACCAGGGTGTTGAACTTGACGCCGATTTCGTTCTGACCGGCAGTCGCCACTTCGTGGTGGTGCACTTCGACGACCTGGCCCATTTCTTCCAGTGCGTTGCACATGGCAGTACGGATCTCGTGGTCGTGGTCGAACGGCGGAACCGGGAAGTAGCCGCCCTTGACGCCTGGACGGTGGCCCTTGTTGCCACCTTCCACGTCCTGGTCGGACATCCACGAGCCCTGCTCGGAGTAGATCTTGAACATCGAGCCCGAAATGTCGGACTTGAACTTCACTTCGTCGAAGATGAAGAACTCAGGCTCAGGGCCTGCGAATACGGTGTCGCCGATGCCGGTGGAGCGCAGGAACTCTTCAGCCTGCTTGGCGATGGCGCGCGGGTCGCGGTCGTAGCCTTGCATGGTCGACGGTTCGATGATGTCGCAGACCAGGATCAGGGTCGGCTCTTCGGTGAACGGGTCGAGCACGGCGGTGGAGTCGTCCGGCATCAGGATCATGTCGGAGGCTTCGATGCCTTTCCAGCCAGCGATGGAGGAACCGTCGAACATCTTGCCGGCTTCGAAGAAGTCGTCTTCCAGCGCGTCACGGGCTGGCATGGTGACGTGGTGCTGGGTGCCCTTGGTGTCAGTGAAGCGCAGATCAATCCATTTAACGTCATGATCTTTGATGAGTTGAACCGACTTCGACATGGTGTCCTCCGGGTGGGGTAGAGCGTGCCTGTGCAGCCCTTGTAATTTGGGTGATGCCGGGCGCGAATAGTCGGCCAAGGCAACCTGCCTCACAAGGGAGCAAATTGCATGCCAGTGCCCCGAGTTGGGTTTTTCGCCCCATTCTCACGCGTTTACGGGTGCCAACGACGCTTCAGGGGTTTTTCCTGCACTCTTAGGAGGCGTTTTTTCGTTTGAGTGACCCAAAATGGTGCGCGTGAAACCTTCTGTACAAAAGTTGCTCAAAGCTTGAGCGAATTCCGCTATAATCCGCGCCCCTTCTTTTTCGGCTGGCCACGCGCGCGCTGTTTTCATGAAACTAATCGTCAAAGTCTTTCCAGAGATCACCATCAAGAGCCGCCCGGTTCGAAAGCGCTTCATCCGTCAACTGGGCCGCAACATCCGCACCGTGCTCAAGGACCTGGATCCTGCGCTCGCGGTCGATGGTGTCTGGGACAATCTGGAGGTGGTCACCCGCCTGGACGACGAGAAGGTGCTGCGCGAAATGACCGAGCGCCTGAGCTGCATGCCGGGCATCGCGCATTTCCTCCAGGTCGATGAGTACCCGCTGGGCGACTTCGACGATATCGTCGCCAAGTGCAAGACGCATTTCGGCCACCTGCTGGCCGGCAAGCACTTTGCCGTGCGCTGCAAGCGCGGCGGCCACCATGATTTCAGCTCGATGGACGTCGACCGCTATGTCGGCAGCCAGCTGCGCCAGCAGTGCGGCGCCGCCGGCATCGACTTGCGCAACCCCGAAGTGGAAGTGCGCATCGAGATCCGCGACAAGCGCCTGTACGTGATCCACAACCAGCACAAGGGCATCGGCGGCTACCCGCTGGGCGCGCTGGAGCAGACCCTGGTGCTGATGTCCGGCGGCTTCGACTCCACCGTGGCGGCCTACCAGATGATGCGCCGCGGCCTGATGACCCACTTCTGCTTCTTCAACCTGGGCGGCCGTGCCCACGAGCTGGGCGTGATGGAAGTCGCGCACTACCTGTGGAAGAAGTACGGCAGCAGCCAGCGCGTGCTGTTCGTCAGCGTGCCGTTCGAAGAGGTGGTGGGCGAGATCCTCGGCAAGGTCGACAACAGCTACATGGGCGTGACCCTCAAGCGCATGATGCTGCGCGCCGCCACCAACATCGCCGACCGCCTGCAGATCGACGCGCTGGTCACCGGCGAGGCGATTTCCCAGGTGTCCAGCCAGACATTGCCCAACCTGGCGGTGATCGACTCGGCCACCGAGAAGCTGGTGCTGCGCCCGCTGCTGGCCAGCCACAAGCAGGACATCATCGACCAGGCCAATGAAATCGGCACCGCCGAGTTCGCCAAGCACATGCCCGAGTACTGCGGCGTGATCTCGGTGAACCCGACCACCTGTGCCAAGCGTCACCGTGTCGACCATGAAGAGAAGCAGTTCGACATGGCCGTGCTCGAGCGCGCCCTGGAACGCGCCCGCCTGGTGTCCATCGACCACGTGATCGATGAACTGGGCCAGGATATCCAGATCGAAGAAGTCAGCCAGGCGCTGGCCGGGCAGGTGGTGATCGACATTCGTCACCCCGACGCCCAGGAAGACCAGCCTCTGGAACTGGACGGCATCGAGGTCAAGGCCTTGCCGTTCTACGCCCTCAACAGTCGCTTCAAGGAGCTGGACCCCACGCGCCAGTACTTGCTGTATTGCGACAAGGGAGTGATGAGTCGCCTGCATGCCCACCATCTACTGAGTGAGGGGCATGCCAATGTGCGCGTTTATCGTCCGACATAAGATGCCGGGGTTGTATGGCGGCAGTATCCGCCATCGCCCTCCCGACCGACGAGCCCGTTGAGCGCCGTTCATTCACATTCGCCGCCTAGACTGGGCGGCAACCCGAATCCTCTGATCGAGATACACAAGTGATCGAAAATCTACGCAACATCGCCATCATCGCCCACGTTGACCATGGCAAGACCACCCTGGTAGACAAACTGCTGCGTCAGTCCGGCACCCTGGAGCGCAACGAGCTCAACGACGAGCGCGTGATGGACTCCAACGACCAGGAAAAAGAGCGCGGCATTACCATTCTGGCGAAAAACACCGCCATCAACTGGAACGGCTACCACATCAACATCGTGGACACCCCGGGCCACGCCGACTTCGGTGGTGAAGTAGAGCGTGTGATGTCGATGGTCGACTCCGTGCTGCTGCTGGTTGACGCCCAGGACGGCCCTATGCCGCAAACCCGTTTCGTGACCAAGAAGGCTTTCGAAGCCGGCCTGCGTCCGATCGTGGTGATCAACAAGGTCGACCGTCCGGGCGCGCGTCCTGACTGGGTTCTGGACCAGATCTTCGACCTGTTCGACAACCTGGGTGCCACCGACGAACAGCTGGACTTCAAGGTCGTCTACGCCTCGGCCCTGAACGGCATTGCCGGTCTGGACCACACCGAAATGGCCGAAGACATGACCCCGCTGTACCAGTCGATCGTCGACAACGTGCCAGCGCCAAGCGTCGACCGCGACGGTCCGTTCCAGATGCAGATCTCGGCACTGGACTACAACAGCTTCCTGGGCGTGATCGGTGTTGGCCGCATCGCCCGTGGTCGCGTCAAGCCGAACACCCCGGTTGTGGCCATCGACGTTGACGGCAAGCGCCGCAACGGTCGTATCCTCAAGCTGATGGGTCACCACGGCCTGCACCGCGTCGACGTCGAAGAAGCCCAGGCTGGCGACATCGTCTGCATCAGCGGTTTCGACGAGCTGTTCATCTCCGACACCCTGTGCTCCCCGGACGCAGTCGAGGCGATGAAGCCGCTGACCGTCGACGAGCCGACCGTTTCGATGACCTTCCAGGTCAACGACTCGCCGTTCTGCGGTAAGGAAGGCAAGTTCGTCACCAGCCGCAACATCAAGGAGCGTCTGGACAAGGAGCTGCTGTACAACGTTGCACTGCGCGTTGAAGAGGGCGACTCGGCCGACAAGTTCAAGGTATCGGGCCGTGGTGAGCTGCACCTGTCGGTACTGATCGAAACCATGCGTCGCGAAGGCTTCGAAATGGGTGTTGGTCGTCCGGAAGTGATCATCCGCGAAATCGACGGTGCCAAGCACGAGCCGTTCGAGAACGTCACCATCGACATCCCTGAAGATTCGCAGGGCAAGGTCATGGAAGAAATGGGCCTGCGTAAAGGCGACCTGACCAACATGGTGCCGGATGGCAAGGGCCGTGTACGTCTGGAATACAACATTCCAGCCCGTGGTCTGATCGGTTTCCGCAACCAGTTCCTGACCCTGACCAACGGTGCAGGCATCCTGACCTCGATCTTCGATCGCTACGCGCCAATGAAGTCCGGCCACATGTCCGGCCGTCAGAACGGCGTACTGGTATCGGTAGAGACCGGCAAGGCGCTGACCTACTCGCTGGAAACCCTGCAGGCGCGCGGCAAGCTGTTCGTCGAGCACGGCCAGGAGATCTACAACGGTCAGATCGTCGGTCTGAACAGCCGTGACAACGACCTGGGCGTCAACCCTACCAAGGGCAAGAAGCTCGACAACATGCGTGCTTCGGGCAAAGACGAAACCATCGCTCTGGTGCCACCTGTTCGCTTCACCCTGGAACAGGCCCTGGAATTCATCCAGGACGACGAGCTGTGCGAAGTCACGCCCAAGTCGATCCGTCTGCGCAAGAAGATCCTGGACGAAGGCGAGCGTACCCGCGCTGCCAAGAAAGCCAAGAACTGAGTTAGCTCAGGCTGAATGAAAACGCCCTCGGTCGAAAGGCCGGGGGCGTTTTTGTTTGTGCAAGGCCTGAAACTTGCGCTGGCCGAATCGCGGGTCAAGCCCGCTCCCACAGGTAAATGCACAACCTTGTGGGAGCGGGCTTGACCCGCGATGCTTTTCAGCGGGCCACGGGCTTTGGCTTGTACGCGCAGTACCCCGGCCGCGGGCCAATCCTTGGGTGGTTGCGGCAGGTGTCGGGGCGCTTGTCGTAAATGGTGCAGAACCGCGTCTTGCGGTCCAGGTACAGGCAATCGTCGTTGCTCATGCGCTGCAAGGTGAAGATCCCGGACTTCTGGTTGAAGCGCTCGACGATCCCATCCTTCTGCAGGCGCTTGGCGATGTTCTTGGGCGGCTCGCCCCGTTCGAATTCGTCCACCACGCCAATGCGGATCAGATCCGTGAGCTTGACCTCCACCGGCAGGGTGCAGCAACTGGACATGCAGCCCCCGCACATGTGGCTGGAATACCTCTGCCAGGTATCCAGGCGGTCGAGTTCGGCGGCGGCAATCAGGGTCGGTTTCATCAGGTTCGGTTTTTCAGATGGTCGGGTGGGCGCGCGATCATACCGGAGTTGGTCAAAATGTGAACAACCATTTGCCGGGTTCGTGCCAACCCGGTACCGCTTTTGCACAGAAACAAACGAACCCGCGCTACCGCGCCCGGTCGAACCGTCTAGGCTGAGAAATCCCCATCCGCATTCGTCAACTTGCCCGAGGACGTCGTATGTCTCAGGAACCACTCGCACGTGACGCACAGGTGGCTGCCTTTCGCACCGCTGTACTGGAAAAACTGACCTATGCCGTCGGCAAGGACCCCGAGCACGCCTTCGACCACGACTGGTTCGAGGCCATTGCCCTGGCCGCCCGCGACCACATGGTCGACCACTGGATGGACCACACGCGGCAGATCTACCGCAAGAGCCAGAAGCGCGTCTATTACCTCTCCCTCGAATTTCTCATCGGCCGCCTGCTGTACGACAGCCTGAGCAACCTCGGCCTGCTGGACATCGCCCGTGAAGCAATGACCGGGCTGGACGTGGACCTGGAGCGCATCCGCCTGCTCGAACCCGACGCGGCGCTGGGCAACGGCGGCCTCGGGCGCCTGGCGGCGTGCTTCATGGAGAGCATGTCGACCCTGGGCATTGCCGCCCACGGCTACGGTATCCGCTATGAGCACGGGCTGTTTCGCCAGGCCGTGGTCGACGGCTGGCAGCAGGAGCAGACCGAAAACTGGCTGGATTTCGGCAACCCCTGGGAGTTCGAGCGTGCCGAGGTGATCTACCCGATCAGTTTCGGCGGCAGCGTCGAGACCCGGCACGACGAATCCGGCCAGCCGCGCCAGGTGTGGTGGCCGGCCGAAACGGTGCGTGCGGTGGCCTACGACACGCCCGTGGTGGGCTGGCGTGGTGCCAGCGTCAATACCCTGCGCCTGTGGCGCGCACGGGCCCTGGAAGAGCTGCACCTGGAGCGTTTCAATGCCGGCGACCACCTGGGCGCGGTAGCCGAAGTGGCCCGTGCCGAGAGCATCTCGCGGGTACTGTACCCGGCCGACAGCACCGAGGCCGGCCAGGAGCTGCGCCTGCGCCAGGAGTACTTCTTCGTCTCGGCCTCGCTGCAGGACCTGCTGCGCCGCCACCTGAACATGAACCCCACGCTGCTCAACCTGCACGAAAAGGCCGCCATCCAGCTCAACGACACCCACCCCTCGATTGCCGTGGCCGAGCTGATGCGCCTGCTGGTGGACCAGCACGAACTGCCGTGGGACACCGCCTGGCAGCTCACCGTCGACACCCTGGCCTACACCAACCACACCCTGCTGCCCGAGGCGCTGGAAACCTGGTCGGTGGGGCTGATGGAGCGCATGCTGCCGCGCCACATGCAGATCATCTACCTGATCAACGCCTTTCATATCGACGCGCTGCGGGCCAAGGGCATCCATGACTTCGACGTGCTGCGCGCGGTGTCGCTGATCGAGGAGGACAACGGCCGGCGGGTGCGCATGGGCAACCTGGCGTTCCTCGGGTCGCACAGCGTCAACGGCGTGTCGGGGCTGCACACCAAGCTGATGCGCAGCACCGTGTTCGCCGAACTGCACAAGCTCTACCCCGAGCGGATCAACAACAAGACCAACGGCATCACCTTCCGCCGCTGGCTGTACCAGGCCAACCCGCCGCTCACCCGCATGCTGGTGGAGGCGCTGGGCCCCGAGGTGCTGGACGACCCCGAGAAGCACCTGCGGCGCCTCGAACCGTTCGCCGACAAGCCGGCGTTTCGCAAGGCCTTCGCCCAGCAGCGCCTGCACAGCAAGAAGGCCCTGGCCAACCTGATCCAGGAGCGCCTGGGCATCACGGTCGACCCCGAGGCGATGTTCGATGTGCAGGTCAAGCGCATCCACGAATACAAGCGCCAGTTGCTCAACCTGCTGCATACCGTGGCGCTGTACCAGGCGATCCGCGCCGAGCCGGGCACGCACTGGGCGCCGCGGGTGAAGATCTTTGCCGGCAAGGCCGCCGCCAGCTATCACCAGGCCAAACTGATCATCAAGCTGGCCAACGACATCGCCAGGGTGGTCAACAACGACCCGACCGTGCGCGGGCTGCTCAAGGTGGTGTTCCTGCCCAACTACAACGTGAGCCTGGCCGAGAGCATCATCCCGGCGGCGGACCTGTCCGAGCAGATCTCTACCGCCGGCTACGAGGCCTCGGGCACCAGCAACATGAAGTTCGGCCTCAATGGCGCGCTGACCATCGGCACCCTGGACGGCGCCAACGTCGAGATGTGCGAGCAGGTGGGGGCCGAGCACATGTTCATCTTCGGCCTGACCTCCCAGCAGGTGGAGGCGCGCAAGCGCAGCGGCGATTTCGGTGCCAGCTCCGCCATCGGCGCCTCGTACCGGCTCAACGACGTGCTCCAGGCGATCCGCGGCGGGGTGTTCTCGCCGGACGACCCGGCGCGCTACGTGGGGCTGATCGATTCACTGGTGCCGTATGACCGCTTCCTGGTGTGCGCCGACTTCGATGCCTACTGGGAGGCCCAGCGCCGCGTCGAGGAGCTGTGGCACGACCCCCAGCAGTGGTGGCGCTCGGCCGTGCTCAATACCGCGCGCATGGGCTGGTTCTCGTCGGACCGCACCATTCGCGAATACGCCGGGGAGATCTGGAACGCGCTGGAGTAGGCGCCTGGCATCGGGCCCGGGGGCGTGAACCTTCGGGCCGATGTGTCGTCTGATCGGGCGAGCATGTCCTATTGCTCGCTAGCGCTTCACTCTCCCTGTAAACTGCGTGGGTTTTTTCTACCCCATCCTCCGGAGCCTTACATGTCCCGCGTTACCCTGAGTCGCTATCTGATTGAGCAGACCCGCAGCAACAGCACCCCTGCCGATCTGCGCTTCCTTATCGAAGTGGTGGCGCGTGCGTGCAAGGAAATCAGCCACAACGTGTCCAAGGGCGCCCTTGGCGGTGTGCTGGGCAGCATGGGCACTGAAAACGTGCAGGGCGAAGTCCAGAAGAAACTGGACGTGATTTCCAACGACATCCTGCTCGAAGCCAACGAGTGGGGCGGCCACCTGGCCGGCATGGCGTCCGAAGAGATGGACAATGCCTACCAGATCCCGGGCAAGTACCCCAAGGGTGCCTACCTGCTGGTATTCGACCCGCTGGACGGTTCGTCGAACATCGACGTCAACGTCTCGGTCGGCACCATCTTCTCGGTACTGCGCTGCCCCAACGAGTACCTGAGCCAGAACGAAAGCCTCAACGAACAGGCCTTCCTGCAGCCGGGCACCAAGCAGGTGGCCGCCGGTTACGCGATCTACGGCCCGCAGACCATGCTGATCCTGACCCTGGGCAACGGCGTCAAGGGCTTCACCCTGGACCGCGAGCTGGGCAGTTTCGTGCTGACCCACGAGAACATCCAGGTGCCGGAAACCACCGCCGAGTTCGCCATCAACATGTCCAACCAGCGCCATTGGGAAGCCCCGGTGACCCGCTATGTGGGCGAACTGCTGGCTGGCGAGACCGGCCCGCTGAAAAAGAACTACAACATGCGCTGGATCGCCTCGATGGTTGCTGACGTGCACCGCATCCTGACCCGTGGCGGCCTGTTCATGTACCCGCGCGATGCGCGCGAGCCATCCAAGCCGGGCAAGCTGCGCCTGATGTACGAAGCCAACCCGATGTCGTTCATCATCGAACAGGCCGGCGGTGCTTCCACCGACGGTCGCCAGCGCATCCTCGACATCCAGCCCGAGAGCCTGCACCAGCGTGTGGCGGTGTTCCTGGGTTCGAAGCAGGAAGTCGAGCGCGTCACCGGTTATCACCAGGAGTAAATCATGCTCGCACCTTGGCAGCCGTTGCTGGAGTGGTGGTTCGGCTGGGGCACCAGCCCCCAGGCCGTGGCTGACGAGAAGAGTACGCTGTGGTTCGGCAAGCACCACGACGACGAGGCGCGCGAGCGCTTCGGCGAGCTGGCCGCGCAGGCGCTGGCCGGCGAGCTGGACGAATGGCTGGCAAGCCCCCAGGGCTGGCTGGGCCTGGTGCTGCTGCTGGACCAGCTGCCCCGCATGATCCACCGCGACACGCAGCACGCCTTCGATGGCGACCGGCGTGCGCAGGTGCTGGTGATGCAGGGCCTGGACAAGGCCTGGGACTACCAGCTGCTGCCGATCCAGCGGGTGTTCATCCTGCTGGTGCTGGAGCATGCCGAGGTGCTGGACTGGCAGAACATCAGCATCGAGCGCTATCAGTTGCTGCTGGATGCGCAGCCGGACAGTGACCGGCGCCTGTTCGAAGGTTTCCTGGACTATGCCGAGCAGCACCAGCGGGTGATTGCGCGGTTCGGCCGCTTCCCGCACCGCAACCTGGTGCTGGGGCGCCCGAGCACCGATGAAGAGATGGACTTTCTGCTGGAGCCGGGCTCGCGGTTCTGAGCTGAACCCAATCGCGGGTCAAGCCCGCTCCCACAAGGACAGCGATAGTCCTAGTGGGAGCGGGCTTGACCCGCGATTGTTTCACCCTAGATCCTGAAGCTGCCCACCAGCTGCTTCAACCTGTCCACCTGGCTCTGCAGGTCATTGCAGGCCCGCAGCGTCGCCTGCAAATTCTCCACCCCTTCCTGATTCAGCGTATTGATCTCGGTGATGTCGACATTGATCGATTCCACCACGGCCGTCTGCTCTTCGGTGGCGGTGGCCACCGACTGGTTCATCCCGTCGATTTCGCCAATGCGCACGGTCACGCTGCCCAGGCGCTCGCCGGCCTGGTTGGCAATGCCCACGCTGTGCTCGCTCTGGCGCTGACTCTCGGTCATGGTGCCCACCGCCACCTGTGCGCCGGCCTGCAACTGCTCGATGATCTTCTGCACCTGTTGCGCCGAGTCCTGGGTACGGTGGGCCAGGTTGCGCACCTCGTCGGCCACCACCGCAAACCCGCGACCGGCCTCGCCGGCACGTGCCGCCTCGATGGCCGCGTTCAGTGCCAGCAGGTTGGTCTGCTGGGAAATGCCGCTGATCACCTCGAGAATCTGGCCGATGTTCACCGTGTTGGCGTTGAGCGTCTCGATATGGGTGCTGGCGTCGCTGATCTTGCTCGACAGCTGGTTCATCACCGCAATGGTCTGGTCGACCACCTGCTGGCCGTCCTCGGCCAGGTTGCGTGCTTCGCTGGAGTGCTGTGAGGCAAGGGCGGCGTTGTGGGCGATCTCATGGGCGGCGGCGCCCAGCTGGTTGATCGCCGCCGCCACACTGCTGGTGCGGCCCGACTGCTGGTCGGCATTGTGGATCGACGCGTTCGAGGCGCTGACCACGCGCAGGGCCACTTCATTGACCCGACCGGTGGCCGAGGACACTTCGCTGATCGAGTTGTGGATACGTTCCACGAAGCGGTTGAACGAGGAGCCCAGCGCGCCGAACTCGTCATGGGCATGAATGCGCAGGCGCCGGGTCAGGTCGCCTTCGCCTTCGGCGATATCGTGCATGGCGCGGCCCATCACATGCAGCGGCTCCATCAGGACACGGATCAGCACGCCGAGCAAGGCGATGATGATCAACACGGCGATGGCCGTGGCCACGATGGCCGAGGTACGAAACTCGCCGAGCATGGCAAAGGCGTAGTCCTGGTCGACCACCATCGCCACGTACCAGTCGGCCGAAGGCACGCCGTTGACGCGGGTGAAGCTGATGAACTGCCGGCGCCCGTCCTGCTCGACTTCCTTGAGGCCGCTACCCGGCTGCGGCGTGCCCTGCGGGTAGGCATCGGCCAGGCGCTTGAGGGTCAGCGAGCTGTCCGGGTGGATCAGGATCTTGCCCTCGGCATTGACGATGAACGCCAGGCCGTGGCCGTCGAAGTTCAGCGAGTTGATGATGCTGCTGATGGTGTCCAGGTCGGTGTCGGCACCGCTGACACCGATCAGGCGGCCAGCCTGCTGCACCGGGGTGGCAATGGTGATCACCAGCTTGCCCGAGGAGGCCGAGACGTAGGGTTCGGTAACGATGCTGCGCCCGGCCTCGCTGGCGCCCTTGTACCAGCCGCGTACCCGCGGGTCGTAGTCGGCGGCGCGGTTGCCCGTGGGCACCGATTGCATGCTGCCGTCCTGGCCGCCGAAGTAGGTCAGGGTGAAGTTGCTGGCATACACCGGCAACGCCATCAGCCGGTCCAGGCTCGGCTTGCCGGGGCCATCCACGGCCACCTGCTGGGCAAACGAATGCTGCAGCTGGATGCGGCTCTGCAGCCAGGTCTGGATGTTGCTGGTGGTAAGGCTGCCGAGCTCCTGCATCGTGGCCTCGGTGTTGCTGCGCAGCGACTGGCGCTGGCGGTAATCGTTGAACAGGATGAAACAGGTAAACGCCACCGCGACCACGAGGGCGGCGGCCAGCAGGATCTTGTGGCTGAACTTCAGGTTTTTGGTCATTGCGAGGTCTGTCTGCACAAGGCGGTCAACGGGGAGGGCGCGGCGAAACGTCGCAGCGCCCTCCTGTGTCGTCCGCGCCGGGCAAAAAATGAGGCGGATGTGCGACTAGTCGACAAATGGCAACGATAACCGTGCAGGTAAATGGGGTTGCCGGGAACCGGATAGGGGTTTTTGCTTCTAAGCTCGAGTCAGGCCCCGTGCTTGCACCCTCATGTTCAGGAGTGACCCCATGTCGTTGCGTTCCCTCGCCCTGTTGTCGTTGTGCGTGTTGCTGGCCGCATGCAGCAAGATCAACCAGGAAAACTATTCCAAGCTCCAGGCCGGCATGCCCAAGGCCGAGGTCGAGCGACTGCTGGGCAGCCCCACCGAGTGTTCCGGCGCGCTGGGCATGACCAGTTGTACCTGGGGCGACCAGAAAGCCTTCATCAGCGTGCAGTACGCCGCCGACAAGGTGCTGATGTACTCGGGGCAGGGTCTCAAATGAAACGCCTGCCCCTGCTGTTGAGCCTGTGCGCCGGCCTGCTGCTGACCGGTTGTGCGCATTCGCGCGACGACGGGCCGTTGCCGCCCAAGACCGTCGACAGCGTCGACCTCAAGCGTTACCAGGGCAAGTGGTTCGAGCTGGCGCGGTTGCCGATGTTCTTCCAGCGCAATTGCGCGCAGAGCGAAGCGCATTACAACCTCAAGCCGGACGGCACGGTGGGCGTGCTCAACCGCTGCATCACGCTCGAGGGCGAGTGGGAGGAGGCCAGTGGTACGGCGACGCCACAGGTGCAGGGCAAGACCGACAAGCTGTGGGTGGAGTTCGACAACTGGTTCTCGCGGTTGCTGCCGGGGGTGACGAAGGGCGATTACTGGGTGCTGTACGTGGACAAGGACTACCAGACGGCACTGGTGGGCAACCCGGACCGCAAGTACCTGTGGATACTGTCGCGCACGCCGACGATTCCGGCGCTGGAGCGCGAGAGCCTGCTGGCGCGGGCGCGTCAGCAGGGGTATGACACCACGCGGCTGATCTGGCGCGTTTCGGACAGGGACATCGCGCACAGTCAGTGAGGGCCTCTTCGCGGGCCAAGCCCGCTCCCACAGGATCAGCATAAACCCTGTGGGAGCGGGCTTGACCCGCGATAATCACGGCGTGGTTCTGGCTCAGCCCAGCACTTCGCGAAGCACCCCGGCAAACGCCTGCGCACTCTGTTCTTCACCCGCATGCCTACCCTGCTTGACCACCCAATTGCCATTGACCATCACATCGCGCACCTGCCGGTCGCCGCCGGCAAACAGCCAGCGATTGAGAACCCCGTCCCCGCTCGCCGTAGCGATATACGGATCGGCCCCATCCAGCACGATCCAGTCGGCCCGCCGGCCCACCGCCAGCTCGCCAACCGGCTGCCCCAGCGCCTGCGCACCGCCGGCCAGGGCCGCATCGAACAGTGTGCGCCCCACCATCGGCTGATCGGCTCCATGCAACCGGTTGCGCCGCTGGTCGCGCAGGCGCTGGCCATATTCGAGCCAGCGCAATTCCTCCACCACGCTCAGCGACACATGGCTGTCCGAGCCGATGCCCATGCGCCCGCCCTGGGCCAGGTAGTCGACCGCAGGGAAGATGCCGTCGCCCAGGTTGGCCTCGGTCGTCAGGCACAGGCCGGCCACTGCCTTGCTGCGCGCCATGGCGCTGACTTCGCCGGGCTCGGCGTGGGTGGCATGCACCAGGCACCAGCGCTGGTCGACATCGACGTTTTCATACAGCCACTGCAACGGCCGGCGGCCACTCCAGGCCAGGCAGTCGTCGACTTCTTTCTGCTGTTCGGCAATGTGGATATGCACCGGGCAGGCCTTGTCGCCGGCAGCCATGACCTGGGCGATCTGCTGCGGGGTGACCGCGCGCAGGGAGTGAAAGCACAGCCCCAGGCGCTGCGCCGGTTGCTGGGCGAGCAGCGGCGCCAGTTGCGTGTGCAGGTGCAGGTACTGCTCGGTGCCGTTGATGAAGCGACGTTGCCCGTCATTGGGCGCCTGCCCGCCGAAACCCGAGTGGCTGTACAGCACCGGCAGCAAGGTCAGGCCGATGCCGGTGTCGGCGGCGGCCTGGCTGATGCGCAGCGACAGTTCGGCCGGGTCGGCATAGGCCTTGCCCTGGGCGTCATGGTGCACGTAATGGAATTCGGCCACCGAGGTGTAGCCGGCCTTGAGCATCTCGATGTACAGCTGGCGCGCGATGATGCCCAGTTGCTCGGGGCTGATCCGGCCCACCAGCCGGTACATCAGCTCGCGCCAGGTCCAGAAGCTGTCGTTGGGGTTGCCGGCCACTTCCGCCAGGCCGGCCATGGCGCGCTGGAAGGCGTGCGAGTGCAGGTTCGGCATGCCCGGCAGCAACGGCCCGGCCAGGCGCTCGGCGCCATCTGCCGAGGCGCCTGGCTGTACGCTATTCAACAGGCCGTCGGGGCCTGTCTCGATTCGCACGTTTTCTGCCCAGCCAGTAGGCAACAAAGCACGTTCGGCAAAGAACACGGACATCGGTACGCCACCCTTTTCTGGTTATTTGTATATACATATACAGACGTTTGCCTGCCCGGTAAACTGCGGCACTCTACCGGTCATACTCATCACCAAGGATTTTTGCCGTGTCGACACCTCCTGTCTCCGCGTTGGTTGCCCACATGGGCGAGGGCCCGGCGCCGCTGTATGCGCGGGTCAAGCAGATGATCGCCCAGCAGATCCAGAACGGCAGCTGGCCGCCGCATCACCGCGTACCGTCCGAGAGCGAACTGGTCACCGAGCTGGGCTTCAGCCGCATGACCATCAACCGCGCCTTGCGCGAGCTGACCGCCGAAGGCCTGCTGGTGCGCATGCAGGGCGTCGGCACCTTCGTCGCCGAGCCCAAGAGCCGCTCGGCGCTGTTCGAGGTCAACAACATCGCCGACGAGATCGCCGCGCGCGGCCACCAGCACAGCTGCAAGGTGATCACCCTGACCGAAGAGGCGGCAGGCTCGGAGCGGGCGCTGGCGCTGGACATGCGCGAAGGGCAGCGGGTGTTCCATTCGCTGATCGTGCACTACGAAAACGGCATCCCGGTGCAGATCGAGGACCGCTTCGTCAACGCCCAGGTCGCCCCGGACTACCTCAAGCAGGACTTCACCCGCCAGACCCCCTACGCCTACCTGTCCCAGGTGGCGCCGCTGACCGAAGGCGAGCACGTGGTCGAGGCGATCCTGGCGGAACCCGAGGAATGCCGCCTGCTGCAGATCGAGCCGGGCGAGCCGTGCCTGCTGATCCGCCGGCGCACCTGGTCGGGTCGCCAGCAGGTCACTGCGGCGCGCCTGATTCACCCCGGTTCCCGTCACCGCCTGGAAGGACGCTTCAGCAAATGAGTTCGTTGACCCTGTTACGTGCCGCCGACTACCCGCGCATGCCGTGGAAGAACGGCGGCGGCAGTACCGAAGAGATCACCCGCGATGGCGGGGCCGGCCTGGAGGGCTTTGGCTGGCGCCTGTCGATTGCCGACATCGCCGAGTCGGGCGGGTTCTCCAGCTTTGCCGGGTATCAGCGCGTGATCAGCGTGCTGCAGGGCGATGGCATGCGCCTGATGGTGGATGGCCAGGCCAGCCGCGAGCTGCTGGCATTCGATGCCTTCGCCTTCAGCGGCGAAAGTGCAGTGAGCTGCAACCTGCTGGGCGGACCGATTCGCGACTTCAACCTGATCTACGCGCCGCAGCGGTTTGCCGCGCGGTTGCAGTGGCTGCCGGGTGAAAGCCGGGTGTACAGCTCGGCCCAGACGCTGCTGGTGTTCGCGGCGCACGAGCGGGTGCGGGTCAAGGTCGCAGGGCATGCCGAGCAGTGGCTGGGTCGCTATGACTGCCTGCGGCTGGACGGCAACCACGGGTTGCTGGAGTTCGAGGTCAGTGGGCAGATCTGCCTGATCGAGCTGACCGAACGTTAAGGGCTTCGCCAGCAAGGCTGGCTCCTGCAGGTTCCATTCTTTTTTTGCGTGTGGGAGCCGGCCTTGCCGGCGAAGCGGACGACACTGTTTTTTGGTTGCCTGTACTTGTACATACAAGTAAATATATGTTTGTATTGCATCCATGGCAGTGCCATCCCGAATTCGCCTTTCGCTCGAGGAGCCCTTACGTGACGAACAAGCACAATAAATTCCGTGACGTCGAAATTCGCGCCCCGCGCGGCACCCAGCTCACCGCCAAGAGCTGGCTGACCGAAGCGCCGCTGCGCATGCTGATGAACAACCTCGACCCGCAAGTTGCCGAGAACCCCAAGGAGCTGGTGGTGTACGGCGGCATCGGCCGCGCCGCGCGCAACTGGGAGTGCTACGACAAGATCGTCGAGAGCCTCACCCACCTGAATGACGACGAGACCCTGCTGGTGCAATCCGGCAAGCCGGTCGGCGTGTTCAAGACCCACAGCAACGCCCCGCGCGTACTGATCGCCAACTCCAACCTGGTGCCGCACTGGGCCAACTGGGAACATTTCAACGAACTCGATGCCAAGGGCCTGGCCATGTACGGCCAGATGACCGCCGGCAGCTGGATCTACATCGGCAGCCAGGGCATCGTGCAGGGCACCTACGAAACCTTCGTCGAAGCCGGCCGCCAGCACTACAACGGCAGCCTCAAGGGCAAGTGGGTGCTCACCGCGGGCCTGGGCGGCATGGGCGGCGCGCAGCCACTGGCCGCGACCCTGGCCGGCGCCTGCTCGCTGAACATCGAATGCCAGCAGAGCCGCATCGACTTCCGCCTGAGCAGCCGCTACGTGGATGAACAGGCCACCGACCTGGACGACGCCCTGGCGCGCATCGCCAGATACACGGGCGAAGGCAAGGCCATCTCCATCGCCCTGCTGGGCAATGCCGCCGAAATCCTGCCCGAGCTGGTCAAGCGCGGCGTGCGCCCCGACATGGTCACCGACCAGACCAGCGCCCACGACCCGCTCAATGGCTACCTGCCGGCCGGCTGGACCTGGGAGCAGTACCGCGACCGCGCGCAGACCGAACCGGCGGCGGTGGTCAAGGCTGCCAGGCAGTCGATGGCCGTGCACGTGCAGGCCATGCTCGACTTCCAGAAGCAGGGCATCCCGACCTTCGACTACGGCAATAACATTCGTCAGATGGCCAAGGAAGAGGGTGTGACCAACGCCTTCGACTTCCCCGGCTTCGTACCTGCCTATATCCGCCCGCTGTTCTGCCGCGGCGTGGGCCCGTTCCGCTGGGCCGCGCTGTCGGGCGACGCCCAGGACATCTACAAGACCGACGCCAAGGTCAAGGAACTGATCCCCGACGACGCGCACCTGCACAACTGGCTGGACATGGCCCGCGAGCGCATCAGCTTCCAGGGCCTGCCGGCACGTATCTGCTGGGTCGGCCTGGGCCTGCGCGCCAAGCTGGGCCTGGCGTTCAACGAAATGGTGCGCAGCGGCGAGCTGTCGGCACCGATCGTGATCGGCCGCGACCACCTGGACTCCGGCTCCGTCTCCAGCCCCAACCGTGAAACCGAAGCCATGCAGGACGGCTCCGACGCCGTGTCCGACTGGCCGCTGCTCAATGCCCTGCTCAACACCGCCAGCGGCGCGACCTGGGTCTCGCTGCACCACGGCGGCGGGGTGGGCATGGGCTTCTCGCAGCACTCGGGCATGGTCATCGTGTGCGACGGCACCGACGAAGCCGCCGAGCGTATTGCCCGCGTTCTGCACAACGACCCGGCCACCGGCGTGATGCGCCATGCCGATGCCGGTTATCAGATCGCCATCGACTGCGCGAAAGAGCAGGGCCTGAACCTGCCGATGATCACGCGCTGAGCGGCGCCCTGGTCGATACTGAATTCATGATGGGCGTGAACGCCTTTCGAGACGGAGCAATAACGTGACCCAACTGACCCTGAAGCCTGGCACCCTGACCTTGGCTCAGCTGCGTGCGATCTACCAGCAACCGCTGACCCTGCAACTGGACGCCAGCGCCGACCAGCAGATCGAAGACAGCGTGGCCTGCGTCGAGCAGATCCTTGCCGAGGACCGCACCGCCTACGGCATCAACACCGGTTTCGGCCTGCTGGCCTCGACCCGCATCGCCAGCCACGACCTGGAGAACCTGCAGCGCTCGCTGGTGCTGTCCCACGCCGCCGGCGTCGGCGCGCCGCTGGACGACGCCCTGGTGCGCCTGATCATGGTGCTCAAGGTCAACAGCCTGAGCCGTGGTTTTTCCGGCATCCGGCGCAAGGTGATCGACGCGCTGATCGCCCTGATCAACGCCGAGGTCTACCCGCACATTCCGCTCAAGGGCTCGGTGGGCGCCTCCGGCGACCTCGCACCGCTGGCGCACATGTCGCTGGTGCTGCTGGGCGAAGGCAAGGCCCGCCACAAGGGCCAATGGCTGTCGGCCACCGAAGCGCTGGCGGTGGCCGGCCTCGAGCCGCTGACCCTGGCCGCCAAGGAGGGCCTGGCCCTGCTCAACGGCACCCAGGCGTCCACCGCCTATGCGCTGCGCGGGCTGTTCGAAGGCGAAGACCTGTTCGCTGCCGCCGTCGCCTGCGGCAGCCTCACCGTCGAAGCGGTGCTGGGCTCGCGCTCGCCCTTCGATGACCGCATTCATCAGGCCCGCGGCCAGCGTGGCCAGATCGACTCGGCCGCCTGCTACCGCGACCTGCTGGGCGACGGCAGCGAAGTGTCGGCCTCGCACCAGAACTGCGGCAAGGTGCAGGACCCGTACTCGCTGCGTTGCCAGCCACAGGTGATGGGCGCCTGCCTGACCCAGTTGCGCCAGGCCGCCGAGGTACTGGTGGTGGAGGCCAACGCGGTGTCCGACAACCCGCTGGTATTCGCCAAGGAGGGTGACGTGATCTCCGGTGGCAACTTCCACGCCGAGCCGGTGGCCATGGCCGCCGACAACATGGCCCTGGCCATCGCCGAAATCGGTTCGCTGAGCGAGCGGCGCATCTCGCTGATGATGGACAAGCACATGTCGCAGTTGCCGCCGTTCCTGGTGGCCAATGGCGGGGTCAACTCCGGCTTCATGATCGCCCAGGTCACCGCCGCCGCGCTGGCCAGCGAGAACAAGGCGCTGGCGCACCCGCACAGCGTCGACAGCATTCCCACCTCGGCCAACCAGGAAGACCACGTGTCGATGGCCCCGGCCGCCGGCAAGCGCCTGTGGGAAATGGCCGAGAACACCCGCGGTGTGCTGGCCGTGGAATGGCTGGCCGCCTGCCAGGGCCTGGACCTGCGCACCGGCCTCAAGACCTCGCCCAAGCTGGAGCAGGCGCGCCAGGCCCTGCGTGGCCAGGTCGCGCACTACGACAAGGACCGTTTCTTCGCCCCCGACATCGAGGCGGCCATCGCCCTGCTGGCCGCGGGCACGCTGACCGGCCTGCTGCCGGCCAAGGTGCTGCCCAGCCTCTGACGCCACCGGCTGGCCGTGCAGGCCAGCCGTCTGCCGCGCGAACCCTGGCGGGTTCGCGCTGCTTTTCGCCTACAAAAAAAACAGGAACGCGAAATGCAATCTCAAGCACAAGGTCTCAAGCGCGGGCTTACGGCCCGGCACATTCGATTCATGGCACTGGGCTCGGCCATCGGCACCGGGCTGTTCTACGGTTCGGCCGCGGCCATCCAGATGGCCGGCCCGGCGGTGTTGCTGGCCTACCTGATCGGCGGCGCGGCGGTGTTCATGGTGATGCGTGCACTGGGTGAAATGGCCGTGCACAACCCGGTGTCCGGCTCGTTCGGAAAGTACGCCAGCACCTACCTGGGGCCCATGGCCGGCTTCGTGCTGGGCTGGACCTACGCCTTTGAAATGATCATCGTGTGCCTGGCCGACGTCACGGCCTTCGGCATCTACATGGGCTTCTGGTTTCCCGAGGTGGCGCGCTGGGTGTGGGTGCTGGGCATCGTGTTCCTGATCGGCGGGCTCAACCTGTGCAACGTCAAGGTGTTCGGCGAGATGGAGTTCTGGCTGTCGCTGCTCAAGGTCGGCGCGATCGTGGCGATGATCCTGGCCGGTTTCGGCATCATGGCCTTCGGCCTGGCCAATGCCGAGGCGGGCAACACGGTGGGCATCGGCAACCTGTTCGATCACGGCGGTTTCATGCCCAACGGTGTCGGCGGCCTGATCGCCTCGTTCGCGGTGGTGATGTTCGCCTTCGGCGGCATCGAGATCATCGGTATCACTGCCGGTGAAGCCAAGGACCCGCAGCGCGTGATCCCCAAGGCGATCAACGCCGTGCCGCTGCGCATCCTGCTGTTCTATGTGCTCACCCTGTTCGTGCTGATGTGCCTGTACCCCTGGCCGCAGATCGGCAGCCAGGGCAGCCCGTTCGTGCAGATCTTCAGCAACCTGGGGATCGGTTCGGCGGCCACGGTGCTCAACATCGTGGTGATCTCGGCGGCGGTGTCGGCCATCAACAGCGATATCTTCGGTGCCGGGCGCATGATGTACGGCCTGGCCGAGCAGGGCCACGCGCCCAAGGGCTTCTCGAAGATCTCGCGCCACGGCGTGCCGTGGATGACCGTGCTGGTGATGGGCGCTGCGCTGCTCGGTGGCGTGGTGCTCAACTACCTGATTCCGGAAAACGTGTTCCTGCTGATCGCCTCCATTGCCACCTTTGCTACGGTATGGGTGTGGCTGATGATCCTGGTGACCCAGGTGGCCATGCGCCGCAGCATGAGCCGCGAAGAGGTCGCGCAACTGAAGTTCCCGGTACCGTTCTGGCCGTATGGGCCGGCCGCAGCCATCGCCTTCATGCTGTTCGTGTTCGGCGTGCTGGGCTACTTCCCCGACACCCAGGCGGCGTTGATCGTCGGCGTGGTGTGGGTGGTGTTCCTGGTGGCCGCCTACTGGCTGTGGTGCAAGCCGCGTGGCACGGTCACGCAGCCGGTGTCGACGCCTCAATAGTTACGGAGACTGTGCATGAAAACCCTCTGGCAGCACTGCCATGTGGCAAGCATGGCGCACGGCGCCTACTCGATCATCGAGGACGCGGCCATTGTCACCTGCGCCGGGCGCATCGAATGGATCGGCCCGCGCCAGGCGCTGGCAGGCCCTGTGCCTGACAGCACGGTCGACCTGGGCGGCGCCTGGGTCACTCCCGGGCTGATCGACTGCCACACCCACGCGGTGTTCGGCGGCAACCGCAGCGGCGAGTTCGAACAGCGCCTGCAGGGCGTGAGCTACGCCGAGATCGCCGCCCAGGGGGGTGGCATCGCCAGCACCGTGCGCGCCACCCGCGCCGCCAGCGAAGACGAGCTGTATGCCAGCGCCCTGCGCCGGGTGCAGGCCCTGATGCGTGATGGTGTGACCACCCTAGAGATCAAGTCCGGCTACGGCCTGGACCTGGACAACGAGCGCAAGATGCTCAAGGTGGCGCGCCGGCTCGGCGAAACGCTGCCGCTGACCGTGCGCAGCACCTGCCTGGCGGCGCATGCCTTGCCGCCCGAGTACGCCGAGCGCGCCGACGACTACATCACTCACATCTGCGAGCAGATGCTTCCGGCGCTGGCTGGCGAAGGGCTGGTGGACGCGGTGGATGCGTTCTGCGAATACCTGGCGTTTTCGCCGGCGCAGGTCGAGCGGGTGTTTCTCAAGGCCCGCGAGCTGGGCCTGCCGGTCAAGCTGCATGCCGAGCAGCTGTCGTCGCTGCACGGTTCGAGCCTGGCGGCGCGCTACCAGGCACTGTCGGCCGATCACCTGGAGTTCATGGACGAGGCCGATGCCATCGCCATGGCCCAGGCCGGTACGGTGGCGGTGCTGCTGCCGGGGGCGTTCTACTTCTTGCGCGAAACCCAGCTGCCGCCGATGGACGCGCTGCGCAGGCACGGCGTGAAGATCGCGATTGCCAGCGACCTCAACCCCGGCACCTCGCCGGCCTTGTCGCTGCGCCTGATGCTGAACATGGCCTGCACCCTGTTTCGCATGACGCCCGAAGAAGCCCTGGCCGGTGTCACCGTGCATGCCGCCACGGCGTTGGGGCTGGGCGACAGCCATGGCTCGCTGGAGGTCGGCAAGGTGGCCGACTTCGTGGCCTGGGACATCGAACGGCCGGCAGACCTGGCCTACTGGCTGGGCGGCGACCTGCACAAGCGGGTGGTGCGCCACGGCGTTGAACTGACCGATAAAGGGGAGGCTGCATGGACAAGGTCGTGAGTTTTCACCAGGGTACGCTGCCGCTGCTGGTCAGCATTCCCCATGCCGGGCTCAGGCTGACCCCGGCGGTCGAGGCCGGGCTGGTGGACGAGGCCAGGGGCCTGCCGGACACCGACTGGCACATTCCGCGCCTTTACGCCTTTGCCCGTGAGCTGGGCGCCAGCGTGGTGGTGGGCGAGTATTCGCGCTTCGTCATCGACCTGAACCGGCCCGAGGATGACCAGCCGCTGTATGCCGGCGCCACCACCGGGCTGTTTCCGGCCACGCTGTTCGAAGGGCAGCCGCTGTTCAAGGCGGGGCTGGAGCCGAGTGCGGCCGAGCGGGCGGGCTACCTGGAGGCCATCTGGCGGCCGTATCACGACACCCTCACCGGCGAGCTGGCGCGCCTGCGCGAGCAGTTCGGCTATGCGTTGCTATGGGATGCGCACTCGATCCGCCCGGTGATCCCTCATCTGTTCGACGGCACGTTGCCGGACTTCAACATCGGCACCTTCAATGGCGCGAGCTGCGACGCGGCACTGGCCGAGCGGGTCAGGGCGGTGGCGGCCGGCGCGCAGGGCTACAGCCATGTGCTCAACGGGCGCTTCAAGGGCGGGCACATCACCCGTCACTATGGCGCCCCGGCCAACAACGTGCATGCGGTGCAGATGGAACTGGCGCAGTGCAACTACATGGAGGAGGTGGCGCCGTTCACCTACCGCGACGATCTGGCGCAGCCGACCCAGCGGGTGCTGGAGCAGATGCTGGTGGCGATGCTGGGGTGGGGGCGCGAGCGTTACCCGGCATAGGACCGCGGCGCTGCCTTCGCCGGCAAGGCCGGCTCCTGCAGACGGTTGCGAACCGGTAGGAGCCGGCCTTGCCGGCGAAGGGGCCCGAAAGCCGAACACAGGTACATGCTCAAAGCGCATTTCGGGTTTATGATGCCCAACGGCAGCCTATTTCCCCACACGGAGTGCGTAATGCAGACCTTGTACCCGCAGATCAAACCCTACGCCCGGCACGATCTGGCCGTGGAAGCACCGCATGTACTGTACGTCGATGAAAGCGGTTCCCCGGAAGGTCTGCCCGTGCTGTTCATTCATGGCGGCCCGGGCGCCGGCTGCGATGCGCAAAGCCGCTGCTATTTCGACCCCAACCTGTACCGCATCGTCACCTTCGACCAGCGCGGCTGCGGTCGCTCCACCCCGCACGCGAGCCTGGAGAACAACACCACCCAGGCCCTGATCGAAGACATCGAGCGTATCCGCGAGCACCTGAACATCGAAAAATGGGTGCTGTTCGGCGGTTCCTGGGGGTCGACCCTGGCCCTGGCCTACGCCCAGACCCACCCCGAGCGCGTGCACGGGCTGATCCTGCGCGGCATCTTCCTGTGCCGCCCGCAGGAAATCGAATGGTTCTACCAGGCGGGTGCCAGCCGACTGTTCCCCGACTACTGGCAGGATTACATCGCGCCGATCCCCGCCGACGAGCGCGACGACCTGGTCAAGGCCTTTCACAAGCGCCTTACCGGCAACGACCAGATCGCCCAGATGCACGCGGCCAAGGCCTGGTCCACCTGGGAGGGCCGCACCGCGACGCTGCGTCCCAACCCGCTGGTGGTCGACCGCTTCTCCGAGCCGCAACGCGCCCTGTCGATTGCCCGCATCGAATGCCACTACTTCATGAACAACGCGTTCCTGGAGCCCGACCAGCTGATCCGCGACATGCCGCGTATCGCCCACCTGCCGGCGGTGATCGTGCACGGTCGCTATGACGTGATCTGCCCGCTGGACAACGCCTGGGCGCTGCACCAGGCCTGGCCCAACAGCGAGCTGAAAGTGATTCGCGACGCCGGCCACGCCGCCTCCGAGCCCGGCATCACCGATGCATTGGTGCGCGCCGCCGACCAGATGGCCCGGCGCCTGCTCGACCTGCCGCTGGAAGAAGCGTGAAGGGCCTGCTGCAACGCGCGCGTGGCGCGCGGGTAGAGGTCGACGGCGAGATCGTCGGGTCCATCGACCAAGGCCTGCTGGTGCTGGTCGCCGTCGAGCCCGGCGACACCCCGGCCCACGCCGACAAGCTGCTGCACAAGCTGCTCAACTACCGGGTGTTCAGCGACCCCCAGGGCAAGATGAACCTGTCGCTCAAGGACATCGACGGCGGCCTGCTGCTGGTATCGCAGTTCACCCTGGCTGCCGACACCCAGAGCGGCCTGCGCCCGAGCTTTTCCACCGCCGCGCCACCGGCACTCGGTGCCGAACTGTTCGACTATCTGCTGGCCCAGGCGAGGCTCAAGCACCCCACGGTGGCGAGCGGGCGTTTCGGTGCGGACATGCAGGTTCACCTGGTCAATGATGGCCCTGTGACATTTATGCTACAAATATGAAGGTGAAAAGGCCGCTGCTTGCATGAAAACAGCGGCTTTTCAGCATAAATAGTTGCTTGGCCCTGATGCGTTGTAACGCGGCCTGCTGGATAATCGCGCGAAATGTGGGCCTGCGTTCGCAGGCCCGTTTTACTCTGACTTGAGCATCGTCCGGAACCGTTTGGGGAATCATTGTGCCCTTTCGGAGTCCGAACAGTGCTCGCCAACCCGGCATACGTCGCTGGCCGTTGGTTCTTTGATCTGTTTTCGGCGAGGGTTGCTCGTGATTGTAAGTCCCTGTAATGCACCAAGAACTTCCGCCAATCGGCTGCGCAAGGCCTTCGTGGCAGCCTCTGCACTGGTCTGCCTGCTCAGCGCGGGCCAGCTCTGGGCGTTCAACCTCGACGACGTGGCAGCCAAGGCCAAAGACCTGGCCGGGCAGAAGTACGAAGCACCCAAGAGCAACCTGCCGGCCGTGTTCCGTGACATGAAGTACGGCGACTACCAGAAGATCCGCTTCCTGCAGGACAAGGCCGAGTGGGCCCAGGACAAGACCCCGTTCAAGCTGTCGTTCTACCACCAGGGCATGCACTTCGACACGCCGGTACGCATCAACGAAGTCACCGCCAACAAGGTGCAGGAGATCAAGTACGACCCGAGCCGCTTCGACTTCGGCGACGTGCAGTTCGACCCCAAGGCCACCGACAAGCTCGGCTACGCCGGCTTTCGCGTGCTGTACCCGATCAACAAAGCCGACAAGCAGGATGAAATCATGACCCTGCTTGGCGCCAGCTATTTCCGCGTGGTCGGCAAGGGCCATGTGTATGGCCTGTCGGCCCGTGGCCTGGCCATCGACACCGCGCTGCCGTCGGGCGAGGAGTTCCCGCGCTTCACCGAGTTCTGGGTCGAGAAGCCCAAGCCGACCGACAAGCACCTGGTGATCTACGCGCTGCTCGATTCGCCGCGCTCCACCGGCGCCTACAAGCTGACCCTGCGCCCGGGCACCGACACCATCGTCGACGTCAAGTCCAGGGTGTACCTGCGTGACCACGTCAGCCGCCTGGGCATCGCCCCGCTGACCAGCATGTTCCTGTTCGGCGGCAACCAGCCGTCCAAGGTGCCCAACTACCGCCCTGCGCTGCACGACTCCGAAGGCCTGTCGATCCATGCGGCCAACGGCGAATGGCTGTGGCGCCCGCTCAACAACCCCAAGCACCTGGCCGTGAGCAACTTCAGCGTCGAGAACCCGCGTGGGTTCGGCCTGCTGCAGCGCCAGCGCGAGTTCAGCCAGTTCGAAGACCTCGACGACAACTACCAGAAGCGCCCGAGCGCCTGGATCGAGCCGAGCGGCGACTGGGGCAAGGGCACCGTCGACCTGGTCGAGATCCCGACCGCCGACGAGACCAACGACAACATCGTGGCCTTCTGGAGCCCGGAAAAACTGCCTGAGCCCGGTGTGGCATCCGAATTCAACTACCGCCTGCACTGGACCATCGACGAGTCCGAGTTCCACTCGCCGAACCTGGGCTGGGTCAAGCAGACCCTGCGCTCCACCGGTGACGTCAAGCAGTCCAACCTGATCCGCCAGCCCGATGGCAGCATCGCCTTCCTGGTCGACTTCGAGGGCCCGGTGCTGGCCGCCCTGCCGGAAGATGCCAACGTGCGCAGCCAGGTGACCACCGACGACAACGCCGAAGTGGTCGAGAACAACCTGCGCTACAACCCCGAGATCAAGGGCTGGCGCCTGACCCTGCGCCTGAAGGTCAAAGACCCGAGCAAGGCCACCGAAATGCGCGCCGCGCTGCTGCGCGACGTGCCGGTCGAACAGCCCAAGCCGGCCAAGCCTGCCAAGCAGGACAAGGCCGCTGCCAAGCACGCCAAGCAGGAAAAACCTGCCCAGCCGCCAGCCGCCGATGCGGCGACCACCACCGGGACACCGGCCACCACCGAACAGGTGTTGACCGAGACCTGGAGCTATCAGTTGCCTGCCGATGAGTAACTCTTCACAAAGGCCGGAATCGCTTGGCGAGTACCTGGCCCATCTGCCCCTGAGCGACGAGCAGCGCGCCGAACTGGCCAGCTGCAATTCGTTCAGCGAGCTGCACCGACGCCTGTCGGCGCAGCCGCCGGTGGGTGAAAACGGTTCGGTACAGGGCTCGGTGGGCAGCCGCCTGACCCTGGACAGCGCCGCGGAACTGGAAGAGGCCGAGATGCTCGCCCTCGACGCCAGTGGCCGGGTGTGCCTGAAGGCCACCCCGCCGATCCACCGCACCCGGGTGATCCCCGAGCCATGGCGCACCAACATCCTGGTGCGCGCCTGGCGCCGGGTCACCGGACGTACCAACGCGCCGGCGCCTGAACAGCGCGAGCTGCCCAAGGCGCGCTGGCGCTGGGTGGGTTCGATGCGCCGCTACATCCTGCTGGCGTTGATGCTCGGCCAGACCGTGGTCGCCGGCTGGTACATGAAGGGCATCCTGCCGTACCAGGGCTGGTCGTTCGTCGACCTCGACGAAATCATGCACCAGTCGTTCATGCAGACCGTCACCCAGGTGTGGCCGTATGCGCTGCAGACCAGCATCCTGATCCTGTTCGGCATTCTGTTCTGCTGGGTGTCGGCCGGTTTCTGGACCGCGCTGATGGGCTTTCTGGAACTGCTCACCGGGCGTGACAAGTACCGGATTTCGGGCAGCAGCGCCGGCAACGAGCCGATCGAGGCCGGGGCGCGCACCGCACTGGTGATGCCGATCTGCAACGAAGACGTGGCCCGGGTGTTCGCCGGCCTACGTGCGACCTTCGAGTCGGTGGCGGCCACGGGCAACCTGGACCGCTTCGACTTCTTCGTGCTCAGCGACACCAACGACACCGACATCGCCGTGGCCGAACAGCAGGCCTGGCTGGACGTATGCCGTGAGGCCAAGGGCTTCGGGCGCATCTTCTACCGTCGCCGTCGTCGCCGGGTCAAACGCAAGAGCGGCAACCTCGACGACTTCTGCCGTCGCTGGGGCGCGGACTACCGCTACATGGTGGTACTCGACGCCGACAGCGTGATGAGCGGCGAATGCCTCACCAGCCTGGTGCGGCTGATGGAAGCCAACCCCGACGCCGGGATCATCCAGACCGCGCCCAAGGCGTCGGGCATGGATACCCTGTATGCGCGCATGCAGCAGTTCGCCACCCGGGTGTACGGCCCGCTGTTCACCGCCGGCCTGCACTTCTGGCAGCTGGGCGAATCGCACTACTGGGGCCACAACGCGATCATCCGCATGAAACCCTTCATCGAGCACTGCGCCCTGGCGCCGTTGCCGGGCAAGGGCGCCTTCGCTGGTGCGATCCTGTCCCACGACTTCGTCGAAGCCGCACTGATGCGCCGTGCCGGCTGGGGCGTGTGGATCGCCTATGACCTGCCGGGCAGCTATGAAGAGTTGCCGCCCAACCTGCTCGACGAGCTCAAGCGCGATCGGCGCTGGTGCCACGGCAACCTGATGAACTTCCGCCTGTTCCTGGTCAAGGGCATGCACCCGGTGCACCGTGCGGTGTTCCTCACCGGGGTGATGTCGTACCTGTCGGCGCCGCTGTGGTTCTTCTTCCTGGTGCTGTCGACCGCGCTGCTGGCGACCAACACCCTGATGGAGCCGCAGTACTTCCTCGAACCGCGTCAGCTCTACCCGCTGTGGCCGCAGTGGCACCCGGAAAAAGCCATCGCGCTGTTCTCCACCACCATCGTGCTGCTGTTCCTGCCCAAGCTGCTGAGCATCATCCTGATCTGGGCCAAGGGCGCCAAGGAGTTCGGCGGGCGCATCAAGGTCACCCTGTCGATGCTGCTGGAGATGCTGTTCTCCATGCTGCTGGCGCCGGTACGCATGATCTTCCACACCCGCTTCGTGCTGGCCGCGTTCCTGGGCTGGGCCGCGACCTGGAACTCGCCACAGCGTGACGACGACTCCACCCCGTGGAGCGAAGCGGTGCGCCGGCATGGCCCGCAGACCCTGCTGGGCGTGGCCTGGGCGCTGCTGGTGGCGTGGCTGAACCCGAGCTTCCTGTGGTGGCTGGTGCCGATCGTGGGCTCGCTGATGCTGTCGATCCCGGTGTCGGTGATTTCCAGCCGCACCAACCTGGGCCTGCGCGCCAAGGACGAGAAGCTGTTCCTGATCCCTGAGGAATACGCCACGCCGCAGGAGCTGCTGGCCACCGACCAGTACACCCACGAAAACCGCTGGCATGCGCTGAAGGACGGGTTTGTGCGGGCCGTGGTCGACCCGCAACAGAACGCCCTGGCCTGTGCCCTGGCGACCGCGCGCCATGGCGTGGCGGAGGTGGTCGAGCGCAACCGCGCCGAGCGCATCGCCAAGGCCCTGGAAGTCGGCCCGGCCGCGCTGGATGGCGCCACGCGCCTGGCGCTGCTCAGCGACCCGGTCGCCCTGGCACGGCTGCACAGCCGCGTGTGGGCCGAAGACAACCGCGCCTGGCTGGATGTGTGGCGTGAGTCGATTGCCAACGACCCGCACTCGCCGCTGTTGCCGCTGCACCCGCAGCACGAGGGGCAGGCAGCACTCGCCGGGGCCTGATCTGCGGGCCCCTTCGTCAGCAACGCTGGCTCCTACAGGTCATCCGTGCCGTTGTAGGAGCCGGCTTTGCCGGCGATGTTTCACTCCTTTTTCTGATACCAACAACGCCCCCCATGCGTTAGCATCCCCCCCGATAATAAAACTCGAAGTTTTCCTGCTGGGGGATCTGGTGATGATGAAAAAGTATCTGTCGATGCTGATGATCGGCGTCGCGGCACTGATGACGGTGAACGCTGCACAGGCAGCCGGCGCCATCGATGACGCGGTCAAGCGCGGCACCTTGCGCGTAGGCATGGACCCTACCTACATGCCGTTCCAGATGACCAACAAGCGTGGCGAGATCATCGGCTTCGAAGTCGATATCCTCAAGGCCATGGCCAAGTCCATGGGCGTCAAGCTGGAAACCGTCTCCACCGCCTACGACGGCATCATCCCGGCCCTGATGACCGACAAGTTCGACATGATCGGCAGCGGCATGACCCTGACCCAGGAGCGCAACCTCAAGCTCAACTTCAGCGAACCCTTCATCGTGGTCGGTCAGACCCTGCTGATCCGCAAGGAGCTGGCCGGCGAGATCAAGACCTACAAGGACCTGAACAACGAGAAGTACCGCCTGACCTCCAAGCTTGGCACCACCGGTGAAATGGTCGCCAAGAAGCTGATCGGCAAGGCCAAGTACCACGGCTACGACAACGAGCAGGAAGCGGTGATGGACGTGGTCAACGGCAAGGCCGACGCCTTCGTCTACGACGCCCCGTACAACGTGGTGGCAGTGAACAAGGCCGGCGCCGGCAAGCTGCTGTTCCTCGACGAGCCGTTCACCTTCGAACCGCTGGCCTTCGGCCTGAAGAAGGGCGACTACGACAGCCTGAACTTCATCAACAACTTCCTGCACCAGATCAAGCACGACGGCACCTACGATCGAATCCACGACAAGTGGTTCAAGGACACCGCCTGGCTGAAGGACATGGAATAAGGCCGCGGCCCCACGCCCGGTTCGAAACCCGACGCGCAGGCTGGCCCTGCGCGTTCGCTTTTACGGAAGTACCCCCGTGATCAAACACAAGAAAGCCCAGTGGCCCTGGCATGGGCTGACGGCGCTGGTCCTGATCGGCCTGGCGCTGAGCCTGTATTACGCAACCTCGGTGATCTCCTACGAGTGGCGCTGGAACCGTGTGCCGCAGTACTTTGCCTATCAGGCCGAAGTTGCCCAGCGCGCCGCCGAAAACGGCGTGATCGAGGCGATCGAGCGCAAGGGCGACATGGCCCGCGTCACCTTGCGTGACGAGAGCGGCGCCGAACAGGTGCTGAACGTCGAGCAGGCCAGCCTGCAGATGGACCGTGGCGACGACGTGGCCGAGGGCGACCTGATCGGCGTGACTCACCAGTGGGCCGCCGGGCCGCTGGCCTGGGGCCTGTTCACCACCTTGTGGATCTCGGTGGCGGCGGGGGTGCTGGGGTTGGTGATCGGCCTGTTCGCCGGCCTGTGCCGGTTGTCCAGCAACCCGACCCTGCGCGACCTGTCGACGGTGTATGTGGAGCTGGTGCGCGGCACGCCGCTGCTGGTGCAGATCTTCATCTTCTACTTCTTCATCGGCACCGTGCTCAACCTGTCCCGCGAGTTTGCCGGGGTGGCGGCACTGGCGCTGTTCACCGGCGCCTATGTCGCCGAGATCGTGCGCGCCGGGGTGCAGTCGATTGCCCGCGGCCAGGGCGAGGCGGCCCGTTCGCTGGGCCTGAGCGCCGGCCAGTCGATGCGCCACGTGGTATTGCCGCAGGCGTTCAAGCGCGTGCTGCCGCCGCTGGCCGGGCAGTTCATCAGCCTGGTCAAGGACACCTCGCTGGTGTCGGTGATCGCCATCACCGAACTGACCAAGAGTGGCCGCGAGGCGATCACCACCTCGTTCTCCACGTTCGAGATCTGGTTCTGCGTCGCCGGGCTGTACCTGCTGATCAACCTGCCGCTGTCGCATTTCGCCAGCCGGCTCGAGCGGAGGCTTGCGCAAAGTGATTGAAGTCCGTGACCTGGTAAAAGTCTTCGACACCCGTGGGCAGGTGGTGCGTGCGGTGGATCACGTCAGTACCGACGTGGCCAAGGGCGAAGTGCTGGTGGTGCTGGGCCCGTCGGGCTCGGGCAAGTCGACCTTCCTGCGCTGCCTCAACGGCCTGGAAACCTTCGACGAGGGCACCGTGGCCATCGACGGCCTGCAACTGGCCGACCCGAAGACCGACGTGAATGCCTACCGGCGTGAAGTCGGCATGGTGTTCCAGCACTTCAACCTGTTCCCGCACATGACCGTGCTGGAGAACCTGTGCCTGGCGCAGAAGGTGGTGCGCAAGCGTGGCAAGGCCGAGCGTGAGGCCAAGGCGCGTGCGTTGCTGGAGAAGGTGGGCATTGCGCAGAAGGCCAACGAGTTTCCCTCGCGCCTGTCTGGTGGCCAGCAGCAGCGCGTGGCGATTGCCCGTGCGCTGGCGATGGAGCCGAAGGTGATGCTGTTCGACGAGCCGACCTCGGCGCTGGACCCGGAGATGGTTGGCGAGGTGCTGGACGTGATGAAGACCCTGGCCCTGGAAGGCATGACCATGGTCTGTGTGACCCACGAAATGGGCTTTGCCCGGGAAGTGGCGGACCGCGTGCTGTTCTTCGACCATGGCAAGTTGCTGGAAGATTCGCCACCGGAGGCGTTCTTCACTGCGCCGAAGGACCCACGAGCCCAGGCGTTCCTGCGCCAGGTGCTGTAACCGCAGCGTGGCCTTCGCCAGCAAGGCTGGCTCCTGCAGGGTTTCGCCGTACCTGCAGGAACCAGCCGTGCTGGCGAAGAGGCCGTTACAGGCTGAACCGCCCGACCAACGTCTGCAACTGCCCCCCCAGCCGCGCCAGCTCCACGCTCGACGCCGCAGTCTGCTGGCTCGCCGTGGTCGTCTGATCGGCAATATCCCTCACCGTCATCACATTGCGGTTGATCTCCTCGGCCACCGAGCTCTGCTCTTCACTGGCCGTGGCGATCTGCTGGTTCATGCCCTGGATGCTCGACACTGTCTCGGTGATCTGCCCCAGCGCCGCGCCCGCCCGCCGGCTCAGTTCGACGCTGTCGCGGCTCAGGTCGCGGCTGCTGTCGAGCAGGTGCACCACCTGCGCCGTACCACTGTGCAGGTTGCCGATCAGCTCCTCGATCTCCTCGGTGGACTGCTGGGTACGCTGGGCCAGGCCGCGCACTTCATCGGCCACCACCGCAAAACCACGCCCGGCCTCGCCCGCCCGCGCAGCCTCGATGGCGGCATTGAGCGCCAGCAGGTTGGTCTGCGACGAAACCGACTTGATCACATCCAGGATGCTGCCGATACGCTCGCTCTCCTGGGCCAGCTGCTGCATGGCCAGGATCGACTCCTCCACCTGCCTGGCCAATTGCTCGATCTGCCCGATGGCGTCGTTGACCACCTGGTTGCCTTCGCGCGCCTGGCTGTCTGCGGCAGTGGCTGCCGCCGAGGCGAATTCGGCGTTGCGCGCCACCTCCAGTACCGTGGCGGCCATCTCGTTCATCGCGGTGGCCACCTGGTCGGTCTCGTCCTTCTGGTTGCCGGTCATCAGTTGGGTGCGCTCGGCGACACTCGACAGCTCGCCCACCGCAGCGGTCAACTGGCCGGTGCCCTGGCCGATGCCACCGATCAGCTCGCGCAGGCTCAGGGCCATCTGCTGCATGCTGTTCTGCAACTGCCCCAGCTCATCCTGGCGTGATACCCGCAGGTCGCTGCGCAGGTCGCCCTTGGCGATGCATTGCGCCGCTTGCAGGGTGCGTCTGAGCGGTTCGGTGATCTGGCGCGTGATCAGCCACGCGGCCAGGCTGCCGAGTACCAGCGCCAGCAAGGCGATGACGCTGAGCATGCTGCGTGCCTCGAGGGCTTCTTCGTCGCGCAGCTGGATCTGGTGTCGGGTCAGTACGCGACTGGCATCGCGCAGCTGGTTGCCCATGGTCTCCAGCCCGCCCTGAAGCTGCTCTACCGCAATGGCGGCCTGGCGGTAGCGGTCCAGCAACTGCACATAGCTGGCGAGCGCGGCGGTAGTGGCCTGCAGGTCGCTGGGCGGCAGGTTGCGCCTCAGATCGGCCAGGCTGGCCTGGGCGGCGCCGAGCGCGCTGGCACCCACCTGCTCGAAGGCACTCAGCGGGCTGAAGGTATAGGCCGGGGCGCGGCTTTGCTGGCCGGCGGTCTCGATGTGTCGTGCAAGCGTTGCGAACAGGCGCTGCTCCGAGGCCTGCCGTTCGCTGCCCTGGCGCTCGCCCAGCAGGGTCTTCTGCTCCAGCGTGTCGATGCCGTCGAGCAGGCGCTGCTCCTGTTCACGCAGGGCGGTTTCGTGCGTATGGCGCGTGCCGACGGCCTGCTGCAAGGTGTCGAAGTCGCGCACGAACTGGCCGACCACCTGCTGATTGGCCGTGATCACCTGGCGGTCGGCCGCATCGTCGAACTGCCCCAGCATGCTCTGCAGCAGGCGCTCCAGTTCGGTCAGGGTCGCGCTGATCCTGCGCCTGCTCTCGTCGTCCGCCAGCACCCGGTAGGTGATACGCTCGGCACGCAGGTCCTTGCTCAGGTCGTTGATCGCGGCAATCTGGGTGAGGCGCTGCGAGCTGTCGATGGATTCGTTCAGTGCATGCCAGCCGCCCAGGGTGGTCGCCAGCGTCAGCAGCAGGACGCTGGCAAATCCCAGGGCCAGCTTGAGCCTGACGCTCAGGTTGCCAAGCATCCGGTACAAAGGTGCGAACATGACGGTTCTCCAGTGAAATGAGAGATGTAGCGCCTGGATAGGGTCGGGCGCAGCTACCTGTGCTCATCGGCCACTGGAGGCCAAGCTGGACCTGCAAATGCTGTAGGAAAATTCCCATCTTGCAGGCGGAAAATTCCACCTAGAGCTGGAAGCGCCCGACCAGCGCCTGCAATTGAACCCCCAGGCGTGCCAGCTCGATGCTGGAGGCCGCGGTCTCTTCGCTGGCGGCGCTGGTCTGGTCGGACACGTCGCGCACGTTGATCACGCTGCGGTTGATTTCCTCGGCCACTGCACTTTGCTGTTCCGCCGCGGCCGCAATCTGCTGGTTCATCGCCTGGATCGACGACACCGTGGTGCTGATGGTGGCCAGCGAGGTGCCGGCGCGTCGGGTCAGCTCGACGCTGCTCAGGGTCAGCTCGCGGCTGTTGTCCAGAATCCCGGCGACCTCGGAGGTGCCGCGGTGCAGGCCGGCGATCAGGCCTTCGATCTCTTCGGTGGATTGCTGGGTGCGTCGGGCCAGGCCGCGTACCTCGTCGGCGACCACGGCGAAGCCGCGCCCGGCCTCGCCGGCGCGGGCGGCCTCGATGGCCGCGTTGAGCGCCAGCAGGTTGGTCTGCTGGGCTACCGACTTGATCACGTCGAGCACGCTGCCGATCTTGTCGCTTTCGGCCTTGAGCTGGGCCATGGCTTCGCCGGAGTGGTCGACCGCCGCCGCCAGGCGCTCGATCTCGTCGATGGCCTCGCTGACCACCCGATCGCCTTCGCCGGCCTGCTGGTCGGCCAGGGTGGCGGCCTCGCTGGCCTGCTCGGCATTGCGCGCCACATCCTGCACGGTAGCGGCCATTTCATGCATGGCAGTGGCCACCTGGTCGGTTTCGACCTTCTGCGTGCTGACCCCGCTGCTGGTCTGCTCGGTCACGGCCGAGAGCTGCTCGGCGGCGCTGGCGATCTGGGTCACGCCCTCGCCGATGCCACCGACCAGCTCGCGCAGGCTCACGGTCATGCGCTGCATCGCACGCTGCAGCTCGCCCAGCTCGTCGCGTCGCTCGGCCACCAGGGTCTGGCTCAGGTCGCCGCCGGCCACCCGTTCGACCAGGCGCAGGGTCTGCTGCAGGGGCGTGGTGATCTGGCGGGTGATCACCCACGCGGCCGCGATGCCCAGCAGCAGCGCAACGGCGATCGCCAGGCCCAGGTTGTAGCGTGCCTGCAGGGCCTGCTGGTCGACCAGCTCGGTCTGCGACTGGGTCAGCTCGTCGCTCACCGCCAGCAGGCTGTCGCCCAGCTGTGCCAGGTGCTGCAGGGCCGAGTCGCTGGCGCTGCGCGCCGCGCTGAAGTCGAGCACGGCAGCGCGGTAGTCGGCCAGTGCCCCCGCGGCGGCACGCAAGGTGTCGCGATAGGTGCTCGGTAGCCTGTCGGGCAGTGCGTCAAGCTGGCTGGCCGCCTGGTCGATGGCGGCCAGTGCCGGTGCCTCGAATTCGGCGCGGCCGCTGTAGGTGTAGCCGCGCAGGTGAAAGCGGGCCTGCTGGATCTGCTGGTCCACCGTCATCAGGCTGGCGTAGGCGCTGAAGTCGGCACGCTCGCGCAGGGCCTGCCCGACTGGCGCCAGCAGCACCACCGCGCGTTCGGCGCTGCTGCCCAGGGCGTCGCGTGCCTGCTGGCGCGCCTGCACCGTGGTCTGCAGCTCGGCGAAGGTGCGCCGGTACTGGTCGAGGGTGTTTTCCTGGCGTTGTACCCGGGCAAGGTTGGCCGGCACGTTGAGGCGCCGCTGCAGGTAGGCCAGGCGCTCGGCCACGTCGTCCAGCTCCTTGTCCATCTGCTGGCCGACGGCAGGCTCAAGGTTGCGCTCGTAGACCAGCCGCTGGTTGCGCACATCCTGGATCTCCTTGTTCACCGCCCCGATGTCGGTGAGCTTGTCACTGCGGTCGGCAAGGTCTTCCAGGGTGGTCCAGCCGATCAGGGCGATGCCCAGCGTCAGCAACAGAACCAGGGCAAAGCCCAGGGCCAGTTTCAGTTGAATGCTCAGGTTGCCCAGCATCCGATTCATCGTCACAAGCATGGTGGCTCTCCAGGTACGAGGTTCAGACGCACCCGTGGGTGCGCCAATGCGAACGCATCGGCTGGAGCGCCAAGGTCTGGACCTGCAAACGCTGTAGGACTTTTCGCTATTTGCTCGACGGCCACAGGGGGCCGGACACCGGCAGCGATCAACGCCGCTGCCGGCAGGGCGGGGGGTTACAGGCTGAAGCGGGCGACCAGGGTCTGCAGGTGGGTGCCCAGGCGCGCCAGCTCGACGCTGGAGGCGGCGGTCTCTTCGCTGGCGGCGCTGGTCTGGTCGGACACATCGCGCACCGTCATCACGCTGCGGTTGATCTCTTCGGCCACTGCGCTCTGCTGCTCGGCAGCGGCGGCGATCTGCTGGTTCATGGCCTGGATCGAGGACACGGTGCGGGTAATGGTTTCCAGCGAGGTGCCGGCGCGGCGGGTCAGCTCGACGCTGCTGCCGGTCAGGCTGCGGCTGTTGTCCATCACCGTGGCGACCTGCTGGGTGCCGTTCTGCAGGCCGGCGATCAGCTCCTCGATCTCTTCGGTCGATTGCTGTGTGCGCTGGGCCAGGCTGCGCACTTCATCGGCAACCACCGCGAAACCGCGCCCGGCCTCACCGGCACGAGCGGCCTCGATGGCGGCGTTGAGGGCCAGCAGGTTGGTCTGCTGGGCCACCGACTTGATCACGTCGAGCACGCTGCCGATCTTGGCGCTTTCGGCCTTGAGCTGACCCATGGCTTCGCTGGAGTGTTCCACCTCGGCGGCCAGGCGCTCGATCTGGTCGATGGCCTCGCCCACCACGCGGTCGCCTTCGCGGGCCTGCTGGTCGGCCATCTGCGCCGCCTCCGAGGCCTCTTCGGCGTTGCGCGCCACTTCCTGCACGGTGGCGGCCATCTCGTTCATGGCCGTGGCCACCTGGTCGGTCTCGACCTTTTGATTGTTGACCCCGGCGCTGGTCTGCTCGGTGACGGCCGAGAGCTGCTCGGCGGCGCTGGCGATCTGGGTGACACCATCGCCGATACCGCCGATCAGCTGGCGCAGGTTCACGGTCATGCGCTGCATGCTGTGCTGCAACTGGCCGAGTTCGTCGCTGCGCTCCACGCGCAGGTCGTGGCGCAGGTCGCCGCTGGCGATGCGGTCCACGGCGCCGAGGGTGTGGCGCAGGGGCACGACGATCTGGCGGGTGATGGCCCACGAGGCGAGGATGCCGAAGAACAGCGCCAGCGCCGTGGCCAGGGCCAGCATCGACTGGGCGTGCTGCGATTCGTCGTCGCGCAGCTGGGTGAGGCTGCGGCTCATCTGCTGGCTCAGGTCGATCAGCAGCGTGCCCTGTTCGGCCATGTGCTGCAGGGCCGCGTCATTGGCGGCCTGGGACTGGCTGAACTGCTCCACCGCGTTGCGGTAGGTGGCCAGCGCCTGGGTGGCGGCGGCCAGGGCATCGGCATGCTCGGCCGGCACCTTGGCCGGCAGGCTGCGGATGACGCTCAGGGCCTGGTCGATGGCCTGCAGGGCGGTCTGCTGCAGTTCGGCCTGCCCGCTGAAGATGTAGCCACGCACGTGGAAGCGGGCCTGCAGCATCAGCGCCTTGGCCTGCACGGCGCTGTTGAAGGTCTGGATATCGCCGCCTTGCAGCAGCCCGCGCTCTACCTGATCCAGCGATGCAGCGGTCTTTTCCGCGCTGCTGCTCATGGTCGCACGGCTGGCCTCGCGGGCCTGGGCCGCCTGCTTGAGGTCGGCGAAGGCGCGCTGGTACTGGGTAACCGCCTCGTTCTGGCGTTGCAGGCGGTCGCCGTTTTCGCTGGGCGGTATGTGCTGTTCCACGTTCTTGAGCTGGCGATCCAGCTCTACCAGGGCGTTCTCTACCGCGTCGGCGCTGGCGGCATCGCGTTTGTGCTCATAGGTCTGGCGGGCGATGCGCAGGTCCTGGGTGATCTGGTGAATCCGGGAAATCTCGCCCAGGGTGTCGCCGCGCTGGGTGACACCGTTGAGCCCCTGCCAGCCGGTGAGTGCGATCAGCAGGGTCAGCAGCAACACGGTGCCGAAGCCGATGCCGAGTTTGAGCGTGACGCTAAAATTGCCCAGATGGTGGGCGAACCAACGGTACATGGGGTGACTCCATTGCGGTCAGGCGGGGGCGGATGCGTGGTCTGTGGCCAATGCATCGGCCTGGGGTCACAAAACTGAAGGTGTGTATGAAAGGCGTCGCCGGCAAGGCCGGCTCCTACGCACAGCAGCGGACGCGGTGCTAGAACAACCGCGCCAGCAGGGCGGTGACCGCCGTCTCCACGCGCAGGATGCGCTCGCCCAGCTGTACCGGGTTCAGCCCGGCCTTGCCCAGCAGCTCGACCTCATACGGGATCCAGCCACCTTCCGGGCCGATCGCCAGGGTCACCGGCTCGGTCAATGCGCGCGGGCAGGGCGGGTGGTTGCCAGGGTGGCCGACCAGGCCCAGGGTACCCTCGGCAATCGCTGGCAGGCGATCTTCGACGAAGGGCTTGAAGCGCTTCTCGATCACCACCTCGGGCAGCACGGTGTCGCGCGCCTGCTCCAGGCCCAGCACCAGTTGCTCGCGTATCGCCGCAGGCTCCAGGAAGGGGGTTTGCCAGAAGCTCTTCTCGACCCGGTAACTGTTGACCAGGATGAGCTTGCCCACGCCCATGGTGGCCACGGTCTGGAACACCCGGCGCAGCATCTTCGGGCGCGGCAGGGCCAGCACCAGGGTCAGCGGCAGCTTGGCCGGCGGCGGCTGGGTGAACTCGACCGACAGTTCGGCTTCATGGCCCTCCAGGCGCAGCACCACGGCCTGCCCCATCAGCCCCCCCAGGCGTCCCACGCGCAGGGTGTCGCCCACCGCCACGCGGTGGATCTCCTGCATGTGGGTAAAGCGCCGGTCGCCCAGCACCACACGGTCGGCCGCGACGAAGTCGGCCTCCTCGAGCAGCAGCAGGTTCACGGCTGGGTGGCTGGCGGCTGGTCGTCAGGCTCGTCGGCCTGCACCGGGGCACTGCGCTTGCGGATGAGCCCGCCGAACAGCACGCCGACTTCGAACAGCAACCACATCGGCACGGCCAGCAGGGTCTGCGAGAAGATGTCCGGCGGGGTCAGCACCATGCCGACCACGAAGCAGCCGATGATGACGTAGGGGCGGATCTTCTTCAGGTACTTCACGTCGACCACGCCGATCCACACCAGCAGGATCACCGCCACCGGGATCTCGAAGGCCACGCCGAAGGCGAAGAACAGGGTCATGACGAAGTCGAGGTAGCTGGCGATGTCGGTCATCATCGACACGCCTTCGGGCGTGGCGCTGGCGAAGAAACCGAAGATCAGCGGGAATACCAGGAAGTACGCGAAGGCCATGCCGGCATAGAACAGGAAGATGCTCGACACCAGCAACGGCACTGCGATGCGTTTTTCATGGCGGTACAGGCCGGGGGCGATGAACCCCCAGATCTGGTGCAGGATCACCGGGATCGCCAGGAACAGCGAGACGATCATGGTCAGCTTGAATGGCGTGAGGAACGGCGAGGCCACGTCGGTGGCGATCATCGTGGCGTTGGCCGGCAGGTGGGCGCGCAACGGTGCCGAAACCAGGGTGTAGATCTGCTGGGCGAAGGCGAACAGGCCGGCGAAGATCACGAAGATGACCGCGACGCAGCGCAACAGGCGCGTGCGCAGCTCGGTAAGGTGCGAGACCAGCGGCATCGGCTGGTCGTTTTCCGGGATTTCGCTCATGGGGCTCGCGGCGGCTGTGTCGGTTCGGTGGGCGGTGCTGCTTCGACGGCAGGTGCAGGTGCAGGTGTCGGTGCAGTCACAGGTTCTGGTGCAGGCGCCGACGCAGCCTCGGTGGCGGTGGCGGCTGGCTCCGCGCCGGGGGTGTGCGCCGGATCGGGCTGTACCGATTGCGGGTTGAGGATGCGCCGGGCTTCCTGCTCCATGGAGAGGATGTGCTCGTTGTGCAGCTGGCGCCGGATATCGTCGGCACCGATCTCGCGCTCCACCTCGTTCTTGATCGCGTTGAAGCTGCGTTTCAGTCGGCCGATCCACAGCCCGGCGGTACGTGCAGCGCCCGGCAGGCGCTCGGGGCCGAGCACCAGCAGGGCCACCAGGCCGACAAGCAACAACTCACTGAAGCTGATCCCGAACATGTGTTCACTCTTTCCTGGTCGGCTCTTCGACCTTGTGCGCCTGGCCATCGAAGGTCTGCGGCTGGTTCAGCGGTGCAGCGGCGGGCGGCGGGGTTGGCTGGGCAGGCTGTACGGTGGGCTGCTCCGGCTTGTCTTCCTCTTCGTTCATGGCCTTCTTGAAGCCCTTGATCGATTCGCCCAGGTCGCTGCCCAGGTTTTTCAGTTTCTTGGTACCGAACACCAGTACAACCACCACCAGCAGGACGATCCAGTGTTTCCAGTCAAAAATACCCATGGTGCAATCCTCGATTGAATTCGTTAGGCCGACGGCTGGCGGGCGGCCTTCTCGTCGTGCCCGGACAGGCCGAAGCGGCGGTCCAGTTCGTCCAGCACGGCCTGCGGGTGCTGGCCCAGGGCGGCGAGCATGACCATGCTATGGAACCACAGGTCGGCGGTCTCGTAGATGACATCGCTGCATTCGCCACTGACGGCGGCGTCCTTGGCGGCGATGATGGTCTCGACCGATTCCTCGCCGACCTTTTCCAGGATCTTGTTCAGGCCCTTGTGGTACAGGCTGGCCACGTACGAGGTGTCGGGGGCCGCGCCCTTGCGCGATTCGAGCACTTCGGCCAGGCGGATCAGGGTGTCGCTCATGTCAGTGTCCTGCGCTGTAGATGGCATGCGGGTCTTTGAGTACCGGGTCGACGGTCTTCCACGCGCCGTTCTCGTACACGCGGTAGAAGCAGCTTTCACGGCCGGTATGGCAGGCGATGTGGCCCAGTTGCTCGACCATCAGGATGATCACGTCGGCGTCGCAGTCCAGGCGCATTTCATGCAACTTCTGCACGTGGCCGGACTCTTCGCCCTTGCGCCACAGTTTGCCACGCGAACGCGACCAGTAGATGGCGCGCTGCTCGGCGGCAGTCAGGCTCAGGGCCTCGCGGTTCATCCAGGCCATCATCAGCACGCGCCCGGTCTTGTGGTCCTGGGCGATCGCCGGTACCAGGCCATCGCTGTTCCAGTTGATCTCGTCCAGCCAGTCTTTCATGTTCGACTCCAAAATAGGCCACGGTCCCGCACCGATGCCACCTGCTAGTGTGCCAGCCACGCAGCAGGCTGGCTATCGGCGCACGATCAGGTAAAGGCCCCCGGCCAGCATCAGCCAGGCCGGCCAGGCTGCCGGGGCGCTGAGGCTCACGGCACCTGCGGCGAGGGTTGCACCGCCCGCCAGCAGGCCGGCACCGAGCAGGCGCAGGGCCCAGCGATCGCGCTGCTGCCAGGGTGGCGGCGGGTCGTTCAGGTGCGGTTGCGACATGCGTTCGAGCAGGTCGCGGGTCATGCCGGCCAGGTGCGGCAGTTGCTCGACCTGGCTGTGCAGGTTCTGCAGCACGTTTTTCGGGCTGACCCGCTCGCGCATCCAGCGCTCCAGAAACGGCTGGGCGGTGCTCCACAGGTCCAGGTCAGGGTACAGCTGACGGCCCAGGCCCTCGATGTTGAGCAGGGTCTTCTGCAGCAGCACCAGTTGCGGCTGCACTTCCATGTTGAAGCGCCGCGCTGTCTGGAACAGGCGCATCAGCACCTGGCCGAAGGAAATATCCTTTAACGGTTTTTCGAAGATCGGCTCGCACACGGTGCGGATCGCCGCCTCGAATTCGTTGAGCTTGGTCTGCGCCGGTACCCAGCCCGAGTCGATGTGCAACTGGGCCACGCGACGGTAGTCACGCTTGAAGAAGGCGAACAGGTTGCGTGCCAGGTAGTCCTGGTCCTCGGGGGTGAGGCTGCCCACGATGCCGCAGTCGATTGCGATGTACTGCGGGCTCCACGGCTTGACGGTGCTGACGAAGATGTTGCCCGGGTGCATGTCGGCGTGGAAGAAGCTGTCGCGAAACACCTGGGTGAAGAAGATCTCGACGCCGCGCTCGGCCAGCAGCTTCATGTCGGTGCGCTGGTCGGCCAGGGTGGCAAGGTCAGTGACCTGCACGCCATAGATTCGCTCCATCACCAGCACCTTGGGCCGGCACAGGTCCCAGTACACCTGGGGCACGTACATCATCTCCGAGCCTTCGAAGTTGCGTCGCAGCTGGCTGGCATTGGCCGCCTCGCGCAGCAGGTCGAGCTCGTCGTAGATGGTCTTCTCGTAATCGTTGACCACCTCGACCGGGTGCAGCAGGCGGGCATCGGCCGACACCCGCTCGGCGCCGCGAGCGATCAGGAACAGCCAGGCCAGGTCCTGCGCGATGATCGGCTTGAGGCCTGGGCGCACCACCTTGACCACCACCTCCTCGCCGCTCTTGAGGCGCGCCGCGTGCACCTGGGCCACCGAGGCCGAGGCCAGCGGTTCGACGTCGAAGCGGCTGAAGATCTCGCCCACCTTGGCGCCGAGCTGCGATTCGATCAGCGCCACGGCCTTTTGCGGGTCGAAGGGCGGCACGCGGTCCTGCAACAGCATCAGCTCGTCGGCGATGTCGGCGGGCAGCAGGTCACGGCGGGTGGAGAGCAACTGGCCGAACTTGATGAAGATCGGGCCCAGGTCCTGCAGCGCCAGGCGCAGGCGCGCGCCACGGCTCAGGGGCGACGGCTTGCGCGGCAGCCAGCGCCAGGGCATGGCGAAACGCAGGGTCATCAGCCACCAGGGCAGGGGCAGGTCGAACAGCAGGTCATCGAGACGGTAGCGGATCACGACGCGCTGGATGCGCAACAGACGGCGGACGGCAAGCAGCTTCATGCGTTATCGCTGGATTCAAGGGATCGGGCAAGGCGCGCAATGCGTGCCTCGAGGCGTTCTACATCGATTTTCAGGGCATCGAGCTCGGCGAAGCGCGCTTCGGCCTCGCGCTGGCCGACCAGGGTGCGGGCCTCTTCGGCCAGGTATTCGCCAAGGTTCTGGTTGAGGCTGGCCAGGCCCTGGCGGGTCCAGCGCGCGCGGCTGCGCAGGTGGCCGCCGATCAGCTGGGTGGCGACCGGGCCGAGCCAGCGCGAGAGTTCGTACTCCCAGTCCAGCTCCAGGTCCTGCAGCACGCCGACCAGGTCGAGCAGCACCGCGCTGTCGCCTTCGAGTTCCACCTGCGGGCTGTGCAGCACCGCCGGCTTGTCCTGGCTCAGGGCCAGTTGCAGCAGGCTGCTGGCCGGCGCACGCAGGGTGCAGTCGGCCTCGGTTTCCCAGTGGCTGGCGAGCATCAGGCCTTCATCGCCGGGCAGGATGTACAGCTGCAGCGCCGGCTGGCGGCAGTCGATGGCAATGATCTTGCCCTCGAGCGCAGCCAGGCGCGGCAGCGCAGTGCTGTCCATGCGCAACACACGGTTGAGACCGTGTTCGACGCTGGCGAGCAGCCCGGCCAGCAACATCAGGGCTTGATACCGCGGTGCAGGGCCACGATACCGCTGGTCATGTTGTGGTAGGTGACACGGTCGAAACCGGCGTCGACCATCATGGCCTTGAGGGTTTCCTGGTCGGGGTGCATGCGGATCGATTCGGCGAGGTAGCGGTAGCTGTCCGCGTCGTTGGTGATCAGCTTGCCGGCCAGCGGCATGAAGGCGAACGAGTAGGCATCGTAGACCTTGGACATCAGCTTGTTGGTCGGCTTGGAGAACTCCAGCACCAGCAGGCGGCCGCCCGGCTTGAGCACGCGCAGCATCGAGCGGATCGCGTCGTCCTTGTGGGTCACGTTGCGCAGGCCGAAGGCGATGGTCACGCAGTCGAAATGGTTGTCGGGGAAGGGCAGCTTCTCGGCGTCGGCCTGGACGAACTCGATGTTGCCGGCCACGCCCTTGTCGAGCAGGCGGTCACGACCGACCTTGAGCATCGAGGCGTTGATGTCGGCCAGTACCACCTGGCCGGTGGGGCCGACCAGCTGCGAGAACTTGCGCGCCAGGTCGCCGGTGCCGCCGGCGATGTCGAGCACGCGGTTGCCAGGGCGCACGCCCGACAGCTCGATGGTGAAGCGCTTCCACAGGCGGTGCATGCCGCCGGAGAGCACATCGTTCATCAGGTCGTACTTGGCGGCCACCGAGTGAAAGACTTCGGCGACTTTCTCGGCCTTCTGGCTTTCGGGGACATCCTTGTAGCCGAAGTGGGTGGTGGGTTCGGCGTGTTCGCCTTTGCGCTGGTCGTTCATATCGCTTCACCGGAAAAAATTACTGGCCATTCTAGGGCGTGCGGCTGCATTTGTCTTGGCGGGGTGTGTCGCAGGCGGAGGCAGGGGCATAATGGGAGTATGCCCTTCTAGCCAGGATTGATTGAATGACCCAGATCAGCGTCGAACGCAAACACAGCCTGGGGCGCGCAGCGGCCCGGGAAAAGGCCGAAGCCCTGGTGGACAAGCTGACCCGCGAGTACGACCTCAAGGCGCAGTGGAACGGTGACCGGGTAGAGGTCAGGCGCAGCGGTGCCAATGGCAGCATCGATATCGGCGACGACAGCATCCGGGTGGAGTTGAAGCTCGGGATGATGCTGTCGATGATGGGCGGCACGATCAAGGCCGAGATCGAGCGGGCCCTGGACAAGGCCCTGGCCTGAAACCGCTGTAGCGGGTCAAGCGGCTTCCGCAGGTTCACTGCAGGCCCTGTGCTCGCGGGCTTGACCCGCGACAGGGGCCTTCGCTGCACAGCAAATCCTGCCCTTAGGGTGAGGATTCTAATTTTTCCCCCTACCTTTGTGCCCAAGCCCAACTTTCACGGGCGTAACTCCATTTCCGTTCAAGCGTGAGGTGCAGAGCATGACCAAAGTGACCCTGAAGAAAATCGACGACGCCCCGGGCAAGGCCCTGGGCGAGGTGCGCGGCTACGCGCGCAAGATCTGGCTGGCAGGCCTGGGGGCCTACACCCGGGTCGGGCAGGAGGGCGCCGAGTACCTCAAGGAGCTGGTCAAGGCCGGCGAAACCGTGGAGAAAAAAGGCAAGAAACGCCTCGACCACGAACTCGATGCCGCCAACAGCGAGATCCAATCCGCCAGGCAGGAACTGGGCAGCGTGAAGGGCAAGGTCGAAGTTCAGCTGGATAAAATCGAAAAGGCTTTCGACACACGGGTCGCCAGCGCCTTGAATCGCATCGGCATTCCGTCTAAACATGACGTGGAGGCACTTTCTGCCAAGCTCGAAGAGCTGACGCTGTTGCTCGATCGTGTCGCACGCAAACAATAAGGAGAGCGGGATGGCTGGCAAAAAGACAACTGAGAAAGAGAGCAGCTCCTGGGTCGGGGGGATCGAAAAGTATTCCCGCAAGATCTGGCTGGCTGGTTTGGGTATCTACTCCAAGATCGATCAGGACGGCAGCAAGCTTTTCGAAACCCTGGTCAAGGACGGTGAGAAAGCTGAAAAGCAGGCCAAGGGCAGCGTCAACTCGGCCAAGGCCAGTGCCAAGTCTGCGACCTCGCGCGTAGGCGACGTGAAAGACCGCGCACTGGGCAAGTGGAGCGAACTCGAAGAGGCTTTCGACAAGCGCCTGAACAGTGCCATCTCGCGCCTGGGCGTGCCCAGCCGCAATGAGGTCAAGGCACTGCACCAGCAGGTCGACACCCTGACCAAGCAGATCGAGAAACTGACCGGTGCCTCGGTCAAGTCGGTCTCGGCCAAGGCGCCGGCCAAGCCACTGGCCAAGGCAGCACCTAAAGCGGCGGCCAAGCCTGCGGCCAAAACTGCGGCGGCCAAACCGGCAGCGGCCAAGCCAGCAGCCAAGCCGGCCGCGGCGAAAACCGCAGCCGCCAAGCCTGCAGCGAAAGCGGCGGCCAAACCTGCCGCCAAGCCGGCAGCAGCGAAAAAGCCAGCGGTGAAGAAAGCCCCGGCCAAGCCTGCTGCAGCCAAGCCCGCAGCGGCCAAACCGGCAGCGGCCAAACCGGCAGCGCCAAGTGCCAGTGCGGCACCGGCGCCAAGCCCGGCGGCCACTGCGGCGCCAGCCGCGTCGGCAGCACCAGCACCTTCGAGCCCGGCCAGCCAGGTCTGACTCGAGGTAGCTGTACAGAAAACGCCCGGCCTGTGTGCCGGGCGTTTTTATGTGGGGTGCCTGTGCTGGCCTCATCGCCGGCAAGGCCGGCTCCTACAGGTAGCGCGCCGTCTGTAGGAGCCGGCCTTGCCGGCGAAGCTCTTCAGCCTTCCAGGTACCTCAAGGCCAACTGCTCCGCCGCCAGGCGTGACTCCACCTCCAGGTGCGGCGCCACCAGCATCATCACCTGGTACACCACGATCCCGACCTCGCCCTCGCGCGCCAGAATCCGCTGGTAGTCCAGCGAGAACAGCAAGGTCATGCTGATCTGCTCCACCAGTTGCCCCAGTGCGCGGGTATCGCTGGTCACCTGCCCATGCGCCTTGAGGCTCGCTAGCAATGCCGCCAGCGTGCGCTTGAGCGCATTGAGCAGGGTGCGCATGCCCCGCGCCAGCTTGGGCAGGCGCCCGGTAAGGTTGGACAGGTCCTGGAACAGAAAGCGGTACTGCGCCATGCGCTCCACGATCAGGTGCAGGAACAGCCAGTAGTCCTCGGCATCCAGGCGCACCTCCAGGGGCGGGTCGAGCAGGGGCGTCAGCTCCTCCTCGAAACGCTCGAACAGGCCCAGCACCAGTGGCTCCTTGCCGTGGAAGTGGTAGTACAGGTTGCCCGGGCTGATGCCCATCTCGTTGGCGATTTCCAGCGTCGAGACATTCGGCTCGCCCTGACGATTGAACAGGTGCAGGGCGCACTCCAGGATACGGTCGCGGGTCTTCATCCGTTCTTCTTGCTCAGCGCACCAGCACGTAGGTGCCGGGTGCGGGGTCCATGGGAGGGTAATTGGCGCTGCCCAGCGACAGGTGGGTTTCGCGCTGCGCACCGGAGCGCGCCTGTATCCAGTCGAGCCACTGCGGCCACCAGCTGCCCTCGACCTTCTGCGCATCGTGGTACCAGGCCCGCGGGTCGCTGCTCAGCCTGGGGTTCTCGACAAAATGCGCCTTGGGGTGGCCCGGCGGGTTGAGGATGCTCTGCACATGCCCGCTGTTGGCCAGCACGAAGCGCCGTTCGCCGCCCAGCAGCAGGGCCGAGCGGTACACCGCGTCCCACGGGGTGATGTGGTCGTTGCTGCCGGCCACGTGGAAGCTGTCCACCGTGACCTTGTGCAGGTCGATCGGCGTGCCGCACACCTCGAGGCCGTCGGCGTGCGTCAGCGGGTTGAATTTGAAGAAGTCCAGCAGATCGCCGTGCAGCGCGGCCGGCAGGCGGCTGTTGTCGTTGTTCCAGTACAGGATGTCGAATGCCGGGGGCGCCTTGCCCAGCAGGTAGTTGTTGACGAAGTAGTTCCAGATCAGGTCGTTGGGGCGCATCCAGGCGAACACCCGTGCCATCTCGCGGCCCTCCAGCACGCCCTGCTGGTAGGAGCGGCGCTTGGCCGCCTCCAGGGTCTGCTCGTCGGCGAACAGGCTGGCGGGGCTGTCGAACTGGCTGTCGAGCAGGCTGACCAGGTAGGTGGCGCTGTGCACCCGGCGCATCTGGCGCTTGGCCTGCAGGTGGCCCTGCAGGGCCGCGATGGTCAACCCGCCGGCACAGGCGCCAAGCAGGTTGACGTCGCGGCTGCCGGTGATCGAGCGGCACACGTTCATGGCTTCCTCGACCGCCGCCACGTAGCTCGACAGGCCCCATTCGCGATGCCGGGCATCGGGGTTGCGCCAGCTGATCATGAAGGTTTGCAGGCCGTTCTTGAGGGCGTACTGCACAAAGCTGTTGGTCGGGCTGAGGTCGAAGATGTAGAACTTGTTGATCTGCGGCGGCACCACCAGCAGGGGCCGGGCGTACTGTTTTTCACTCATTGGGCGGTACTGGATCAGCTCCAGCAGCTCGTTGCGAAACACCACCGCGCCGGCGGTGCTGGCCAGGTTCCTGCCCACCTCGAAGGCGTCCGGGTTGACCTGGCGTGGCAGGCCGTCGTTGTGGCGCAGGTCGTCGAGCAGGTGGTTCAAGCCGCGCACCAGGCTCAGCCCGCCGGAGTTCAGCAGCTCCTTGACCGCCGCCGGGTTGAGCAGGGTGTTGCTGGGCGACATTGCATCGTTGAGCAGCGAGAACACGAAGTGCGCGCGGGCGCGGTCATCGTCGTCCAGCTGGCTCTCGTCGATCCACTGGCAGGTCTGCTGCTGCCAGGCCAGGTAGGCCTGCAGGCCGCGTCGGTACAGCGGGTTGAGCTGCCAGGCCGGGTCGTTGAAGCGGGTGTCGCGTGGCGAGGGCTGGTAGGGGGTATCGCCCAGCATCACGCGCCCCAGCTGGCCACCCAGCGCCAGCAGGTGGCGCGCCGTGTGCAGCGGGTGACGCAGGCCGTGGCGCCCCAGCTGGTGCACCGTCGACAGCAGGTCGCGACCGCGCAGGCCACTGATGGCGCTGCGCACGTTGAGATAGGCAGCGGGGGTCGGTACCCCGGGCTTCGCGGGCTTGTCTTTCATCCAGGCAACACTCCGTCGTCAGGCCATCAACCAATGTTTCAATGCAAGAGCGACACCAACCCGAACTGGCGCTGACATGCCCCGGCGCTCCTGCCGGGGGTGCAAGCGATAGAGGTGCTCAAGCGCTCGGGGCGGGCCGTGGATGCATGACGGCGCGTTGGCGCTCCTGCTGCAGGAATTTCATGATGATCGGGGCAACGGCTTCGGCCCGGGTGATCAGGAACAAGTGACCGTCGTCGATTATGTGTAGCTGGGCATTGGGAATTCGCCAGGCCAGCAGGCGCATATTGATCAGCGGGATCAGCGGGTCGTCGTCGCCGGCCAGCACCAGGGTCGGCTGCTGGATCTTGTGCAGCCAGTGGATGCTGGTCCAGCCCATGCCGGCGAACAGCTGCCAGTAATAGCCCAGCTTGCCCGAGGAACGCACCTTGGCCGCATGCGACGCGGCCAGGTTCGGGTCGCGGCGAAAGGCCCCGCCGTAGATTTCCGGGGCGATGCGGATCACATGGGACGGCTGTATGTAGCGCCTGGGGCTGGCCATCAGCCACAGCACCCGCGGCTTGCCCGGCACCATCACCGCACCGGCGGCGGTGGCCGCCAGCACCAGCTTCTTGCAGCGCTCGGGGTAATCGTGGGCGAACTGCTGGGCCAGCGCTCCGCCCCACGACACGCCGATGGCATTGACCTGCCCGTAGTCGAGGTAGTCGAGCATGCGCGCCGTCAGCTTGGCCAGCCCGGGGAAGCGGTAGGGCCGGCGCGGTGTCGACGAACCGCCCACGCCGGGCACGTCGAAGGCGATCACTTCAAGGTCCGGGTCCAGCGCATCGATGAACGGGAACACCAGCTCCAGGTTGGCGCCGATACCGTTGAAGATCAGCAGCGGCGTGAGGTGCGGCTTGCCGGGGCGAACGGCCGTGCGGATGGACTGGCCATCGAGCTCGACGGTTCTGAAGAGGTACGGTTGCGGCATGCGCGAGCCCTGTCGTGAGTAGCAGCGCCGCCTTGCCTGCGGCGGCGCCGGGTGTTTTCAGCGTTCGTGGACGTAGGTGCCGGGCGACGCTTCGGCGCTCGGGTAGGCCTTGTTGCCCAGCTTGGCGGGTGCCGGCTTGAGTGCGCCGGAGCGCTCGGCCAGCCACGCCTGCCAGTACAGCCACCAGGAATCGGTGTGCTTGGTGGAGTTCTCCTGCCAGTCGTCGGCCTGGGCCGGCATCTCGCTGCTGGTCATGTAGCGCGACTTGGGGTTGCCCGGCGGGTTGAGGATGCTCTGGATATGCCCGCTGTTGGACAGCAGGAACTCGACCTTGCCGCCGAACAGCTGCGCCGACTTGTAGCAGGACTTCCATGGGGTGATGTGATCGTTGGTGCCGGCCACGCTGAAGATGTCGGTGGTGACCTGGCTCAGGTCGATCGGCGTGCCGCACACTTCCAGTGCACCGGGACGCACCAGCGGGTTGTTCTTGAACATTTCGATCAGGTCGCCGTGGAAGGCGGCGGGCAGGCGCGTGGTGTCGTTGTTCCAGAACAGGATGTCGAACACCGGCGGCTCGTTGCCGAGCAGGTAGTTGTTGACCCAGTAGTTCCAGATCAGGTCGTTGGGGCGCATCCAGGCGAACACCTTGGCCATGTCGCGGCCTTCGAGCACACCGGCCTGGTAGGAATGGCGCTTGGCCGACTCCAGGGTCTGCTCGTCGACGAACAGCGCCACCTGGGTGTCGAGGGTGGTGTCGAGCACGCTCACCAGCAGGGTCAGGGCATTGACCTTCTTCTCGCCCAGTGCCGCGTAGTGGCCCACCAGCGCGGTGCAGGTGATGCCGCCGGAGCAGGCACCGAGCATGTTCAGGTCCTTGCTGCCGGTGATAGCCAGCACCACGTCGACGGCCTCCTTGAGCGCATCGATGTAGGTCGACAGGCCCCACTCGCGCTGGGACTTGTTGGGGTTGCGCCAGCTCACGATGAAGGTCTGCACCGTGGAGCGCAGGCAGAAGCGCGCCAGGCTCTTTTCCGGGCAGAGGTCGAAGACGTAGAACTTGTTGATCTGCGGCGGTACCACCAGCAGCGGCTTTTCGTGCACCTGCTCGGTGATCGGGCGGTACTGGATCAGCTCCAGCACGTCGTTGCGAAATACCACGGCGCCCTCGGTGGTGGCCAGGTTCTTGCCCACCTCGAAGGCGTCCATGTTGACCTGGCTGGGCATGCCGCCGTTGTGCACCATGTCCTTGGCCAGGTGCGACAGGCCGTCGAGCAGGCTCTTGCCACCGGTTTCGAAGAAGCGCTTGACCGCTGCCGGGTTGGCCGCGCTGTTGGTGGGGGCCATGGCCTCGGTCATCAGGTTGATGACGAAGTGCGCGCGGCTGATGTCCTGCTCCGACAGGTTGCTGTTGCCGATCCAGTCGTGCAGTTCCTTGCGCCAGGCCAGGTAGGTCTGCAGGTAGCGGCGGTACAGCGGGTTCTGGCTCCAGGCCGGGTCGCTGAAGCGGCGGTCGTCGCCCTCCGGCTGCAGGCCGGACTTGCCGAAGATCACGTCCTTGAGCTGCAGGCCGAAATGCGCGACGTGCTTGGCACTGTGCAGCGGTTGCTTGATGGCCTGACGCAGCACCATCCGGGCCGAAGACAGCAAATCCTTTCGGCGCAGGCCAATGATGGGGCTCAGGCCCAGGGTGTTTTCAGAGGCTTGGCGCTGCAGGTCATCGTTGTTCTTGTTACTCATCTACGACGCTCCGTTGTCCTGAGACGAGTACCGGCTGGGCTGTGGGCGTTGCACAGACGAATGCCCGGTACTACTGCTCGGGTGACCAGTGATAACGAACTGCGGTCCTGCGACCGGATGCGCGACGGTGATGAGCCCTGCGGGTTTATGCGTGTGAAGACAACCTGCTTTCGCTCGCGACCTCGGCATACCGGCCAGACCCTGCATCAACCCGCCCATGCAGGGTACTTGCCATATCCATTGGTTACCCGACTTTCATGGAATGCGCAAGCCGGCCAATCGCTGGCCGGCGCACGGGCATTCAAGCAAATAGAATTAGAAAATGCGCTCTAAAACGCCGGAGTGCCGGGCTAGAGCATCAGCTTGACGATCGACTCGGAAGGGTCGCGGGATTTGCCGGCCTTGGCCAGTTCGTCGAGGTACTCGGCCCACAGCTGGTCCTGGCGCAGGCACAGCTGTTCGAGGTATTCCCAGGTGAACAGGCCGCTGTCGTGGCCGTCGTCGAAGGTGAGCTTGAGCGCGTACTGCCCGGCGGGCTCGAGCTGGCTCAGGCCGACGCCGAGCTTGCCAAATTGTAAGATCGGATTGCCGTGGCCCTGGACCTCGGCGGAAGGGGAGTGCACGCGCAGAAATTCGGCGGGCAGGTGATACACCTCGTCGGGCCCGTAGGTCAGGCTCAGGGTCTTGGAGGCTTTGTGCAGATTGATGGCGGTAGGCAGACGGGGCATGGCTATAAGGCTCTTGGGCTTCAAGCTGCAAGCTACAAGCTGCAGGAGAAGGCGTCCAGCACCTCCGGCCTGCAGCTCGCCGCTTGCCGCTGAGCTACAGAATGTAGCGCGACAGATCTTCGTTCTGTGCCAATTCGCCCAGGTGGCTGTTGACGTACTCGGCGTCGATGCGGATCGGCGCTTCGCTGTGGGCGCTGGCCAGGTCGCCGGCGCTGAACGACACCTCTTCGAGCAGGCGCTCGAGCAGTGTGTGCAGGCGACGGGCACCGATGTTCTCGGTCTTCTCGTTGACCTGCCAGGCGATCTCGGCCAGGCGCTTGATGCCGTCGGCAGCGAACTCGATGTTCAGCCCCTCGGTCTTGAGCAGCTCGCGGTACTGCTCGGTGAGCGAGGCATGCGGTTCGCTGAGGATGCGCTCGAAGTCTTCCGGGCTCAGGGCCTTGAGTTCGACACGGATCGGCAGACGACCCTGCAGCTCGGGCACCAGGTCGCTCGGCTTGCTCAGGTGGAACGCACCGGAGGCGATGAACAGGATGTGGTCGGTCTTGACCATGCCCAGCTTGGTATTGACCGTGCAACCTTCGATCAGCGGCAGCAGGTCGCGCTGCACGCCTTCACGGGACACATCGGCGCCACCGACGTTGCCGCGCTTGGCTACCTTGTCGATCTCGTCGATGAACACGATACCGTGCTGCTCGACCGCCTCGAGGGCCTTGGCCTTGAGTTCTTCCTCGTTGACCAGGCGCCCGGCTTCCTCGTCGCGCACCAGCTTGAGCGCTTCCTTGACCTTGAGCTTGCGGCTCTTCTTCTTGCCCTTGCCCATGTTGGCGAACAGGTTCTGCAGCTGGTTGGTCATCTCTTCCATGCCCGGCGGCGCGGAAATGTCGACGCCGACCGCTTCGGCCACCTCGATCTCGATTTCCTTGTCGTCCAGCTGGCCTTCACGCAGGCGCTTGCGGAACAGCTGGCGGGTGTTGGAATCGCTGCTGTTGACCGGGTCTTCGTTGAAGCCGGTGCGGGCCGGTGGCAGCAGCGCATCGAGGATGCGCTCTTCGGCGGCGTCTTCGGCACGGTGGCGCACGCGCACGATCTCCTGCTCGCGCAGCAGCTTGATCGCGGCGTCGGCCAGGTCGCGGATGATCGACTCGACGTCACGGCCCACATAGCCCACTTCGGTGAACTTGGTGGCTTCGACCTTGATGAACGGCGCGTTGGCCAGCTTGGCCAGGCGACGGGCGATTTCGGTCTTGCCCACGCCGGTGGGGCCGATCATCAGGATGTTCTTGGGGGTGACTTCCACGCGCAGCTCTTCGGGCAGCTGCATGCGGCGCCAGCGGTTGCGCAGGGCGATGGCGACGGCGCGCTTGGCATCGTCCTGGCCGATGATGTGGCGGTTGAGTTCGTGGACGATTTCGCGGGGGGTCATGGACATAATGGTCGATGGTCCTGTGGGCAAGTGTTCAGCGTGGAAAAGCCCGACCGTCGGGGTCGGGCGCCAGAACAGCTGAATTACTCGGCCAGGTCCTGCTCCTCGATGGTCAGGTTGTGGTTGGTGAACACGCAGATGTCGCCGGCGATGTTCAGTGCGGTCTCGGCGATTTCGCGAGCCGACAGGTCGGTTTTCTGCAGCAGGGCGCGTGCGGCGGCCTGGGCGTAGGCGCCGCCGGAACCCATGGCGATCAGGCCGTCTTCGGGTTCGACGACGTCACCGTTGCCGGTGATGATCAAGGAGGCGTCCTTGTTGGCCACGGCCAGCATGGCTTCCAGACGGCTCAGCGAGCGGTCGGTACGCCATTCCTTGGCCAGCTCGACGGCGGCGCGAATGAGGTGGCCCTGGTGTTTTTCGAGCTGGCCTTCGAAGCGCTCGAACAGGGTGAAGGCGTCGGCGGTGGCACCGGCGAAGCCGGCGATGACCTGGCCGTGGTACAGGCGACGAACCTTCTTGGCGTTGCCTTTCATCACGGTATTGCCGAGGGAAACCTGGCCGTCGCCGCCCATGACGACTTTGCCGTGGCGACGAACTGAAACGATGGTGGTCAAGGGAGAGTCTCCACGCAGCGAGGCGAAAATGCCTGATGCAGACTCATATGGGGGTGGGGGGAAAGATTTCAACCTTTGCGGCCCCTTCGCCGGCAAGCCGGCTCCTACCGGTAGGAGCCGGCCTTGCCGGCGAAGGGTTTGACTCAGGCTTCGTGGCTGATGTGCCCGTCAACCAGGGTGTAACGCACCGCACCCGGCAGGCAGTGCCCGATGAACGGGCAGTTTTCGCCCTTGGAGCGCCATTGTTCGCCAGCCACGGTCGAGGCCTGCGGGTCGAACAGCACCAGGTCTGCCGCCGCACCCACCTGCAACTGCCCGGCCGGCAGGCGCAGGGCCGCCGCAGGGCCTGCAGACAAACGCTGCAACAAGGTTGCCAGGTCGAGCAGGCCGTCCTCGACCAGTGTCATCGCCAGCGGCAGCAGCAACTCGACGCTGCTGATGCCCGGTTCGGTGGCACCGAACGGCGCCAGCTTGGCGTCGCGCTCATGCGGCTGGTGATGGCTGGAAATCGCCTGGATCACGCCCCGCTTGACCGCATCACGCAGGCCGTCGCGGTCGGCGCGGGTGCGCAGCGGCGGTTGCACGTGGTACAGGCTGGAGAAGTCGCGCAGCGCCTCGTCGGTGAGGATCAACTGGTACAGCGCCACATCCGCCGTCACCGGCAGGCCGCGTGCCTGGGCCTGTTCGATCAGCTTGGCACCCCGGGCGCTGGTCAGCTGGCTGAAGTGCGCACGCACGCCGGTCTGTTCCACCAGCAGCAGGTCGCGGGCCAGGGCCACGGTCTCGGCGGTTTCCGGAATGCCCGGCAGGCCGAGGAAACTGGCCATCGCGCCCTCGTGGGCGAGGCCGCCCTGGGCCAGGTCGCGGTCCTGGGAATGGAAGATCACCGTCAGGTCGAAGGTGGCCGCGTAGTCCAGCGCGCGGGCCAGGGTGCGGGTGTTGGTGAAGCTGTTCAGGCCGTTGCCGAAGGCCACGCAGCCGGCATCGCGCAGGGCGATCAGCTCGGCCAGTTGCTCGCCTTCCAGGCCCTTGCTCAAGGCGCCGATCGGGTACACCTTGCTGTGCCCGGCTTCACGGGCGCGGTCCAGGATCAGCTCGGTGACTGCCGAGGTGTCGAGCACCGGCCGGGTCTGCGGCGGGCAGCACAGGCTGGTCACGCCACCGGCGGCGGCGGCGCGGGTTTCGCTGGCGATGCTGCCCTTGCGGCTGTAGCCGGGCTCGCGCAGGGCAACGCTCAGGTCGACCAGGCCGGGCGCGGCCACCAGGCCGGTGGCGTCCAGGGTCCGGGCGGGCTTGAAGCCGGCCGGGGCAGCGCCGATGGCGACGATCTTGCCGGCGTCGATGTGCAGGTCGCCGACCTGGTCCAGGCCGCTGGTTGGGTCGATGACACGGGCGCCGAGGATACTCAGGCTCACTGGGCGTTCTCCTGCTCGAATTGACGTTGCGCGGTCTGCCCGCTCATGGCCATGGACAGCACCGCCATGCGCACGGCGATGCCGTAGGTGACCTGGTTGAGGATCACCGAGTGGGCGCCGTCGGCCACGGCCGACTCGATTTCCACGCCACGGTTGATCGGCCCGGGGTGCATCACGATGGCATCGGGCTTGGCCCCGGCCAGGCGTGCGGTGGTCAGGCCGAACAGGCGGTAGAACTCGCCCTCGCTGGGCAGCAGGCCGCCGGTCATGCGCTCACGCTGCAGGCGCAGCATGATCACCACGTCGACGTCCTTCAGGCCTTGCTCCAGGTCGGTGTAGACCTTCACGCCGTACTGTTCGATGCCGATCGGCAGCAGGGTCTTGGGGCCGATCACGCGGATGTCCGGGCAACCCAGGGTTTTCAGCGCGAGCATGTTCGAGCGCGCCACCCGCGAGTGCAGGATGTCGCCGACGATGGCCACCGAGAGGTTCTCGAAGCCGCCCTTGTGGCGACGAATGGTCAGCATGTCGAGCATGCCCTGGGTGGGGTGCGCGTGGCGCCCGTCGCCACCGTTGATGATCGCCACCTCCGGGCACACGTGCTCGGCGATGAAGTGCGCGGCGCCCGAGTCGGCGTGGCGCACCACGAACATGTCGGCGGCCATGGCTTCAAGGTTGCGCAGGGTGTCGAACAGGGTCTCGCCCTTGCTGGTGGAGGAGGTTGACACGTTCAGCGTGATCACGTCGGCCGACAGCCGCTGGGCGGCCAGTTCGAAGGTGGTGCGGGTACGCGTGGAGTTCTCGAAGAACACGTTGCACACGGTCTTGCCGCGCAGCAGCGGGACTTTCTTGACCGCACGCGCGCCGACTTCGAGAAACGAGTCGGCCGTGTCGAGAATTTCGGTCAGCAGTTCGCGGGGCAAACCGTCGAGCGAGAGGAAGTGGCGCAGCTGGCCCTGGTCATTGAGCTGCAGCGGGCGCTTGGCGTCGATTGGCGTCATCGCGGGGGACTCTTAAAGGGCGGAAGCGGAAGCGAGGTCCTGGCGCTCGAGTTCGAGCGGCGCGGGGCCGGACAATTTTACCCGTTCATGGGCTTGCAGCGACAGGGTGGCGCCCACCACGTTTGGCCGGATCGGCAGTTCGCCGGCATCCAGGTCCAGCAGACACACCAGGGTCACGCTGGCCGGGCGGCCATAGTCGAACAGTTCGTTGAGGGCGGCGCGGATGGTGCGCCCGCTCATCAGCACGTCGTCCACCAGTACCAGGTGCTGGCCTTCGATCTCGAACGGCAGCTCGGACGGGCGCACCTGCGGGTGCAGGCCGTTCTGGCTGAAGTCGTCGCGGTAGAACGACACGTCGAGGGTGCCCAGCGGCGAATCGCTGCCCAGCTCGGCCAGCAGCGCCTGGGCCACCCATACGCCGCCGGTGCGGATGCCGATGAAGCGCGGTTCGGCGATGGCGCGGCGTTGCAGGTGGGCGCGAAGGTCAACGGCCATCTGCCGGATCAGTTCGGCGGGGTTGGGTAGGCTCATGCTTGCTCCTCAAGAGGCCGGGGCAGAGAGCTGGCCCGGCGTGTAACCGATGGTCGGGTTCAGGCCTGTTCGGCGTGGGCGTCGAGCCAGCCTTGCAGCAGCAGGGCGGCGGCAATCGCGTCCACCGGGTTGTCGCGGTAGCTGCCACGCTGGCCGCCACGAGCCATGCGTTCGCCCTTGGCCTCGAAGGTGGTCAGGCGCTCGTCGTGGGTGTAGGCCGGCACGTTGAAGCGGCCGTTCAGGCGTCGGGCGAATTTCTCGGCGCGCGCGCTCATTTCGCTGGGCGTGCCGTCCATGTTCAGCGGCAGGCCGACGACTACCGCGTCGGGTTGCCATTCCTTGAACAGTTTTTCCACCTGGGCCCAGTCGGGTGCGCCGTTCTGCGCCTTCAGGGTGCACAGCTCGCGTGCCTGGCCGGTGATCACCTGGCCGACGGCGACGCCGATCTGCTTGGTGCCGTAGTCGAAGCCCAGCAGCAGTTTGAGCGCCGCCATCAGGCGTGCCCCGCCTGGCTGGTGAGCAGGCTGAGGTTGATGCCCAGGCTGGCTGCGGCGGCTTCGAGGCGTTGCTCGCAGGCCATGCCGAAGATGATCTCGGGGTCGAACGGGCAGTTGAGCCAGGCGTTGTCGGCCAGTTCCGCTTCCAGCTGCCCGGCTTCCCAGCCGGCGTAGCCCAGGGTGATCAGGCTCTGCGCCGGGCCCACGCCGTCGGCGATGGCGAACAGCACGTCCTGCGAGGTCGACAGGGCCAGCCCGTCGAGCTGGACGGTGGCCTGGAAGGTCTTGTCGTTGGTGTGCAGCACAAAACCGCGGTCGGTCTGTACCGGGCCGCCGATATGGATAGGCACGTGGATGCAGCGTGCCGGCGGCTCGGTGTCCGGGCGCAGCTGCTCGAGGATATCGGCCAGGTTCAGCTCCTGCGGGCGATTGACCACCAGCCCCATGGCACCGTTGGCATTGTGCTCGACGATGTAGGTCAGGGTGTGGGCAAAGTTCGGGTCGGCCATGTGCGGCATGGCAATCAGGAACTGATGCTTGAGGTAACTCGGGCTGAGGTTTTTCATGGGGGTTAGTGTGGCGGCGAGCGGCCACGCTGACAAGGTGCGTGTCGAGCCTGCGGGCCGATTATGCCTGTTTCTTGGCGGTGCTAATCGGCACGGGCTGCTGTGTGAGGCGCTAGTTAGGTGACCCTGCGGTTGCTGATGTCGCGGCACTGCGCTGCTTTTTGAAGCGGGTACATTTTTTTCGCGGCGACCTACAACTGGTAACTGTGTCAGGTGACAGGTGGTTTGGATCAACTCATAGTCTCACCGCAAACCGAGCATTTGGCTTATCTAAAGGAGAAGTGCAATGATCACTCGGATGTCTATCAACGAAGCAATCGGAAATTTCTTTACTAGTGAGGTAACGCTTACAGGACGCGGTGACCCCGAACGCGCTTATCTGGTCTGTGTCAGTGGGACCGGAGAATACTGCGGCGAGGGTAAGACGTACGAGAATGGGTGTTTCACAATTACCTTCAAACCACCTGGCCCAAACCCTCACCATGGCTACCAATTTACGGTTAGGCATCTTGAAGACGATGGCACAGTAGGCAACAACCTGAACTGGTCTACTGCCGTCAACAACCCACTCGAAGGTTAATGATCTGACATGGCGAGTTGAAACTCTTCTCACTGTCTAGCAGTTGAGGCATGCCTCGCAGTTATTGTAAGTGCTGGTCCTGCTTCAATTGCGCGACAACATTTTTTGTTGGCCAGCTTCGGTAGTTTTGATTACGAACACTCGTACTTACAGGTGTTACTTGAGCCGCTTGACGACGTCAGGCGAGTACACCTTCGGCGATCAGTTGCTCGACAACCGATCCCCACGGGCGAAGCGCCACGTTCGAACAATTTCCAGCCGATCGATATCCGACAGGTCCCCGGTGAACGGCGCAAACGGCGCCGCCAGCCTAACGATGCGCTGCGCCGCCTGGTCCAGCAGCGGCTGCCCGGAAGATTCGAGCACCAGCACCTCGTACAGCGAACCGTCATGGTTGATCGACACCAACAGGCGCAAACTGCCGTAGATCTGCTGGCGGCGGGCCTCGTCCGGGTAGTTGAGGTTGCCGATGCGCTCGACCTTCTTGCGCCATTCATCCTTGTACCAGGCGCCCTTGTCGCGCATGGTCGAAGCCGCGCTCAGGCGGTGGATGCGCGGGCGCTTGGCATACAGCTGCTGTTCGTTGGCCAGCTCCGCCTCGAGGCTGGCGATCTGGCTGGACAGGTCGGCGCTGTCGAACGTCGGCGTGGCCGCCTTGGGTTGCACCTTGGGCTGCTGCTCCTTGGGGCGGGTCTCGACCTTCTGCGGCTTGGGCCTGGTGGTGGCCACCACCGCCTTGGGCGGGGCCGGCTGGGGCGCCACTTCGGGCTTCGCGGCCGGGGGCGGCGTCACCTTGTTGATCTTGCTGTCCTGGAACGGGGCGATCTCGGTGGTCTTGGGCACTGCCTTCTTGTCCAGCGTGCCGCTGCCCTGCTGGTTGTCCTGCGCCAGGTAATCGGCCTTCTTCGGCGGTGCCTCGCTCTTGAAGGTAGCCAGGGTGATTTCCATGGTGCGGCGGATTTCTTCAGGCTTGGCGAAGGTAAACCCCAGGCCCAGGATCAGCGCCAGGTGCAGCAGCGCCGCCAGGAACAGGGTAAAGCCCAGCCGGTCCGCCGCGCGGACACGGGGCGGGGCAAAATCGGCAGGAAGGTCGGCAGGAAGCGTCATCGATTATCCAGCAGCCGGGGCAGGGCCGGCGCAGCGGGGTGCCAGTCGAGAATGGACCGGCATGATACCCCACAACGCGGGCCCGCCACTTGTCGGCGGTCAGCGTGCCTTGAGCTTGCGATCAATGGCGTCCATCAGCTGCGCGCCGATTTGCGTGCCGTAGGCGTTGTCGATTTCGCGGATGCAGGTGGGGCTGGTCACGTTGATTTCGGTCAGGTGCTCGCCGATCACGTCCAGGCCGACGAACAGCAGGCCCTTCTCGCGCAGGGTCGGGCCCACCTGGGCGGCGATCCAGCGATCGCGCTCGGTCAGCTCGCGGGCCTCGCCACGACCGCCGGCGGCCAGGTTGCCGCGGGTTTCGCCGCTGGCCGGGATGCGCGCCAGGCAGTACGGCACCGGCTCGCCGTCGATCATCAGGATGCGCTTGTCGCCGTCCTTGATCGCCGGCAGGTAGGCCTGGGCCATGATCTGCTGGGTGCCCAGAGCGGTCAGGGTCTCGAGGATCACCGACAGGTTGGGGTCGCCCACGCGGTGGCGGAAGATCGAGGTGCCGCCCATGCCGTCCAGCGGCTTGAGGATCACGTCGCCGTGCTTGGCGGCGAATTCGCGGATGATGTCCGGGCGCCGGCTCACCAGGGTTGGCGGCGTGCACTGCGGGAACAGCGTGGCGAACAGCTTCTCGTTGCAGTCGCGCAGGCTCTGCGGACGGTTGACCACCAGCACCCCGGCGGCCTCGGCCTGCTCCAGCAGGTAGGTGCTGTAGACGAACTCCATGTCGAAGGGCGGGTCCTTGCGCATCAGGATCACGTCCAGTTCGCTCAGCGCGGCGTCGGTCTCGGCCTCCAGCTCGAACCAGTGCTCGGGGTCGGCGAACACCTTGAGCGGGCGCATGCGGGCACGGGCCACGCCTTCGCTCTGGTACAGGTCGTGCTGCTCCATGTAGAACAGCGACCAGCCACGGGCCTGGGCGGCCAGCAACATGGCCAGCGAGCTGTCCTTCTTGTAGGAGATCTGCGCGATGGGGTCCATGACAATCCCGAGGCGAACGCTCATGGGGTATTTCCTCTCGGCGGCGTGCTGCCGCAGTGGCTCGAATTGAAGTGCGTCAGGGTGGCGCCCGGCGGGCTGGCGGTCAAGGGGAAACGTCAGCCGGCAGGCATCGGCGCTGGGCGCGGCGAGGCTCGATGGAATGCACCCCCAGAGTGTGCTAAAAAGGCCTGGCACGTGGCCTGCAAGGCCCTTCCAGGCGATGGTAGAGCAATTATGGTACAGCCCGACACGGCGTTGAAGGTGATGGTGATCGATGACTCCAAGACGATTCGCAGCACTGCCGAAAAGCTGCTGGGCGAAGCCGGTTGCGAAGTCGTCACCGCAGTCGACGGTTTCGACGCCCTGGGCAAGATCGTCGACCACACCCCGGGGATCATCTTCGTCGATGTGCTGATGCCGCGCCTCGATGGCTACCAGACCTGCCTGCTGATCAAGCAGAACAGCGCGTTCAAGGACATCCCGGTGATCATGCTGTCGTCGCGCGACGGCCTGTTCGACAAGGCGCTCAGCCGCCAGGTGGGCTCTGATCAATTTCTGACCAAACCTTTCAGCAAGGAAGAACTGCTGGATGCGATCCGCGCCCATGTGCCGGGTTTCGCCGCAGAAGAACAACCCGCACCCTGACGTCGCCGCCCTCCTGGCCGCGGCGTCATGCCTTTATTGGGGAACAGCATGGCCCGAGTTCTGATCGTCGACGATTCGCCGACCGAAATGTACAAACTGACCGGAATGCTCGAAAAGCACGGGCACCAGGTGCTCAAGGCCGAGAACGGCGCCGATGGCGTGGCCCTGGCCCGCCAGGAAAAGCCCGATGCGGTGCTGATGGACATCGTGATGCCCGGCATGAACGGCTTCCAGGCGACCCGTCAGTTGAGCAAGGATGACGTCACCAAGGGCATCCCGGTGATCATCGTCACCACCAAGGACCAGGAAACCGACAAGGTCTGGGGCCAGCGCCAGGGCGCCAGCGACTACCTGACCAAGCCGGTGGACGAAGACACCCTGATCCAGGTCCTGAACAAAGTTCTCAAGGCTTGACCACGCGGCGCATGGGCGAATCGCTGACCGCCTTCGAGCTGTTGCTCGAAATCGACCGGCGCTGTCGCCTGCTGGCTGCCGACCTGCCATTGCAGGAAACCCGCCTGCAGACCTGGAGCGGCATCGGCTTTCGCATGGCCGAGCACTGGTTCGTGGCGCCCATGGGCGAGGTCGCCGAAGTGCTGCAGGAACCCCGGCTCAGCCGCATTCCCGGGGTCAAGCCATGGGTGGCGGGGGTGGCCAACCTGCGCGGGCGGCTGTTGCCGGTGATGGACCTGTGCGGTTTTCTCGGCCTGGGCCTGTCGGTGGTGCGCAAGCAGCGGCGGGTGCTGGTGCTGGACCACGAGGAGCTGTTCGCCGGGCTGCTGGTGGACGAAGTGGTGGGCCTGCAGCACTTTGCCCTGCACGGCCTTGAGCTGTCGCCGCCGGCGCCGCTGCTGCCGGCTGCGACCCCCTTCGTGCAGGGGCACTTTCAGCGCGAGCACTGCTGGGGCATTTTCAGCCCCTTCGCCCTGGCCCAGGCGCCAGGCTTTCTCGATGTGGCGTTGTAAAGGGATGCCAGACCTGTGACCAAGTTCAAGACCCGCCCCTCGGTACAAGGCTCGCGCAGCAGCGCGCAGATCGCCGCACTGTTCATCGTGCTGATCCTGTCGATCATTCTGCTGTTCGCCAACTTCGCCTACCTCAATACCCAGGCCAACTACGACAAGCAGTACATCGGCCATGCCGGCGAGCTGCGCGTGCTGTCCCAGCGCATCGCCAAGAACGCAACCGAGGCCGCCGCCGGCAAAGCCGTGGCGTTCAAGCTGCTCAACGATGCGCGCAACGATTTCGAACAGCGCTGGGGTTACCTGAAAAAAGGCGACCCGGCCACCGGCCTGCCGTCGGCCCCGGTGGCGGTACGCGGCGAGATGGATGCGGTGCAACGCGACTGGGAGAGCCTGCGCAAGAGCACCGACGCGATCCTGGCCAGCGAGCAGACCGTGCTGTCGCTGCACCAGGTGGCCGCGACCCTGGCCGAGACCGTGCCGCAGTTGCAGGTCGAGTACGAAAAGGTGGTGGAGATCCTGCTGCAAAGTGGCGCCCCCGCCAGCCAGGTGGCGGTGGCCCAGCGCCAGTCGCTGCTGGCCGAGCGCATCCTGGGCTCGGTCAACACCGTGCTGGCCGGCGACGACACCGCGGTGCAGGCCGCCGATGCCTTCGGCCGCGATGCCAGCCGCTTCGGCCAGGTGCTCGACGGCATGCTCGGCGGCGCGCCGTCGATCCAGGTCACCCGCGTCCAGGACCCGGATGCCCGTGCGCGCCTGGCCGAGATCGCCGAGCTGTTCCAGTTTGTCGCAGGCTCCGTCGACGAGATTCTTGAAACCTCGCCCGAGCTGTTTCGCGTGCGCGAGGCGGCCGGCAGCATCTTCAGCCTGTCGCAGACATTGCTCGACGAAGCCTCGCACCTGGCCAACGGCTTCGAGAACCTGGCCTCCGGGCGCACCCTGGATACCGTCGGCGGCTACGTGCTGGGCCTGCTGGCGCTGGCCTCGATCATCCTGATCGGGCTGGTGATGGTGCGCGAAACCAATCGCCAGCTCAGCGAAACCGCCGAAACCAACGAACGCAACCAGCAGGCGATCATGCGCCTGCTCAACGAGATCCAGGAACTGGCCGACGGCAACCTGACCGTCACCGCCTCGGTCACCGAGGACTTCACCGGGGCCATCGCCGACTCCATCAACTATTCCATCGACCAGTTGCGCGACCTGGTGGCGACCATCAACCTCAGCGCCGAGGAAGTCGCCAGCGCGGTGCAGGAGACCCAGACCACCGCACACCTGCTGGCCAAGGCCTCCGAGCACCAGGCCCAGCAGATCACCGATGCGTCGATTGCGGTGGGCGACATGGCGGAGTCCATCGACCGGGTGTCGGGGCACGCCTACGAGTCGGCCAAGGTGGCCGAGCGCTCGGTGGCCATTGCCAACAAGGGCAACGAGGTGGTGCACAACACCATCAACGGCATGGACAACATCCGCGAGCAGATCCAGGACACTGCCAAGCGCATCAAGCGCCTGGGCGAGTCGTCCCAGGAAATCGGCGACATCGTCAGCCTGATCGACGACATTGCCGACCAGACCAACATCCTCGCCCTCAACGCGGCGATCCAGGCGTCGATGGCCGGCGAGGCCGGGCGCGGCTTTGCGGTGGTGGCCGACGAGGTGCAGCGCCTGGCCGAACGCTCATCTTCGGCCACGCGCCAGATCGAGGCGCTGGTACGCGCGATCCAGGCCGACACCAACGAGGCGGTCATCTCCATGGAGCAGACCACCGCCGAAGTGGTGCGCGGGGCGCGTCTGGCGCAGGATGCCGGGGTGGCGCTGGCCGAAATCGAGGGTGTATCGCAGACCCTGGCCGAACTGATCCACAGCATTTCCGATGCCGCGCAGTTGCAGACCTCTTCGGCCGGGCAGATCTCCCACACCATGGCGGTGATCCAGCAGATCACCTCGCAGACCTCGTCCGGCTCGACCGCCACCGCCGAGAGCATCGGCAACCTGGCGCGCATGGCCAGCGAGATGCGCCGTTCGGTGTCGGGCTTCACCTTGCCGCCAACCACGGAGCCGCGCTGACCGGCGCGTGGGACTTTATGGCTACTAAAGTGCGTATCGCCGAGCGCCACGACAAGGTGGCCCTGGCCTGGGTCAAGGGCCCCATCGACGACTGCCTGGCCCAGGCCCGCCAGGCGTTGGAGCAGTTTGCCGGCGACGCTGGCGACAGCCAGGTGCTGGAGCGTTTCGACGCGCCGCTGCGCCAGGTGCGCGGCTGCCTGCAGATGCTCGAGCTGGAAGGTGCGGCCTTGCTGACCCGTGAAATGCAGCAGCTGGCCCAGGCCCTGGGCGAAGGCCGCGTGGCCTCTCGCGGTGACGCGCTGGGCGCGTTGTTCAGGGCGCTGGAGCAGTTGCCGCAGTACCTGCAACACCTGCGCGGCGCCCGGCACGAGCTGCCGTTGCTGGTGCTGCCACTGCTCAACCCGTTGCGTGCCGCGCGTGGCGCGCCGGCGCTGGCCCAGGCCAGCCTGCCGGGCGAGCAGGCCGTCGCCGAGCCCGCTGCGGGGCTAGGCCTGAGCCTCGGCGCGCTGCGGGACCCGCTTGAGGCGGTGCCGGGGCGCGATGCGATGCGTTCGGTGGTGCTGGCAGTGCGCGAAGACCTGGTGCGCATCAAGGAGCTACTGGACCTGTTCGTGCGCAGCGACCGCCAGCAGGTCGAGGCGCTGGCCCCGCTGCTGGCGCCGTTGCGCCAGATCGCCGATACCCTGGCGGTGCTCGGCTTCGGCCAGCCGCGCCGGGTGATCATCGACCAGGTGGCGGTGCTTCAGGCCCTGGCCCAGGGCCAGCGGGTGCCCGAGGACGCGCTGCTGATGGATGTTGCCGGGGCGCTGCTGTATGTCGAGGCGACCCTGGGCGGCATGGTGGGCTCGATCGAGTCGGTCAGCCAGGCCAGCGTACCCGGCACCGACCTGGACGACATTCGCCGACTGGTGCTGGACGAGGCCCACGGCGTGCTGCTGCAGGCCAAGGACCTGATCGCCGATTGCCTGGAGGCCGGCTGGGATCGCCTGCGCCTGCAACCGCTGCCGGGGCTGTTCACGCAGATCCGCGGGGCGCTGGCGATGCTCATGCTGCCCCGGGCGGCGGCGCTGGTGCGGCGTTGCCATGATTACGTCGAGACCCACCTGCTGTACGCCGAGCGGCTGCCGGACAACGCCGCGCTGGATCACCTGGCCGATGCCCTGTGCAGCCTGGAACTGTACCTGCAATGGCGCGCCATCGACCCCCAGGCCGACCTGGACGAATGGCTCGAGCGCACCCAGCTGGCCCTGACCGCACTGGGGTTCCCGAGCCTGCCGCCGGCCCCGTCGGCACCCGCGCCTGCGCCCGAGATGCACGAGGCACCGCTGGACGACGAGCTGCGCGAGGTGTTCCTGGAGGAAGCCGAGGAGGTGCTGCAGCAGTTGCAACAGCACTGGGCGATATGGCGGGGCAACCCGGCGGCACGTGACGCGCTGGTGGAAATGCGCCGCGCCTTCCACACCCTCAAGGGCAGCGGCCGCATGGTGCGCGCCCAGGTGCTGGCCGAGCTTGCCTGGGCCGCCGAGCACCTGCTCAACCGCATGCTCGAAGGCCGGGTCGAAGCCTGCGGCGATGTGCTGGCCGGGCTCGAGCAGAGCATTGCGCTGCTGACGCCGTTGCTGGATGAATTCGCCCAGGCCCAGGCTCTGCCCCATGCCGAGGTCGAGCGCCTGGCCACGCGCCTGCATGCGCTGGCGATGAACGACCCGCTGGGCGTCACAGCCCCGGAGCCGGCCTTCGACCCGCGCCTGCTGGAGATCTTCCGCAACGAGGCGCAGACCCACCTGGCCAGTGTCGACGAGTTTCTGCAGGCCGCCGAGGCGCAGTTGCCGGTGCCAGTCAGCGACAGCCTGCAACGGGCGCTGCATACCCTCAAGGGCAGCGCCGCGATGGCCGGGGTGGTGCCGATCGCCGAGCTGGCCAGCGCACTGGACCTGCTGGCCCGCGAATTCAAGGCCCACCAGCTGGGCCTGGACCTTGACGAGCTGTACCTGCTGCAGATGGCCGAACCGCTGCTGCGCCGCGGTCTGGCACAGCTCGACAGCACCCCGCTGGCACCCATCGGCGGTGCCCGGACCCTCATCGAACAGATCGACCAGCTGGTTGCTGCGCGCCTGCAGGCACTGCGCGATGCGCCGAGCCAGGGCCTGCGGGTCAAGCGCGACCCGCAACTGATCGCCAGCTTCCTGGCCCAGGGCATGGACATCCTGCTGGACGCCGAAACCCTGTTGCAACGCTGGCAGGAGCACCCCGGCGAGCGCCAGGAGCTGACTGCGCTGCTGGATGAACTGACCACCCTGGGGCAGAGCGCGCACCTGGCCGACCTGTGGCAGGTGGACGAACTGTGCGAGGCGCTGCTGGACCTGTACGGCGCGGTGGAGGAGAGCAGCCTGGCGGTCAGCGAGCGCTTCTTCGGCGAGGCGCAAAGGGCCCATGAAGCCCTGATCGACATGCTCGACCAGATTGCCGCCGGCCAGGAAGTGGACCCGCAACCACAACGCCTGCACGCTTTGCGCGAGCTGCTCGAACAAGGCCTGGCGCCGGATGCCATGGGCCTGGTGCGCAGCCAGGGCGAGCAGCCCGGGCAGATCGCCGAACTGGGCGACGCCACCCGCGCGCTGCAACGCCAGGCGCACGACAGCGAGGTGGTCGAGCTGTTTCTGGAGGAGGCCCGCGACATCCTCGAAGGGGCCGACCAGGCCCTGGCGCGCTGGGCCGGCGACCCCGACAACGGCTCGGCGCTGTCGTCGCTGCAGCGCGACCTGCAGACCCTCAAGGGTGGCGCACAGCTGGCGCAGGTGGGTGCGGTCGAGGTGCTGGCCCAGGAGCTGGAGTTGCTCTACGAGGGCCTGGTCGATCGCCGTTACCAGCCCGGCAACCTGTTGCCGGGCCTGCTGCGTGAAAGCCATGCGTTGCTCGGGCGTCTGCTCGAGCAGGTGCAGCAGGGACAGGCAACGGAGCTGGTGGTGGAACAGCTGGCAGCCCTGCGCGAGTTCCGTCACACCGCACCGGCGCCCGAGCCCCAAGGCAAGCCGGCGGAGCCCCAGCGTCACGAGGGCGACAAGGAACTGCTGGAGATCTTTCTCGAGGAAGGCTTCGACATCGCCGAAAGTGCCGGTGCCGCGCTGCTGCGCTGGCAGGCCGACCCGCGCAACGGGGTGGAGGTGGAGAACCTGCTGCGCGACCTGCACACCCTCAAGGGCGGTGCGCGCATGGTCGAGATCGCGCCCATCGGCGACCTGGCCCATGAACTCGAATTCCTCTATGAACACCTGGCGGCCGGGCAGCTGCAACCCAGCCCGGCGCTGTTCAGCCTGCTGCAGAACTGCCATGACCGCCTGGCGCACATGCTCGATGCGGTGCGCCTGCACCAGCCGCTGCACGCCGCCACGGCGCTGATCGACTATATCCGTAATTTCAGCAGTGCTGCCCTGAGCGACACCGCCGCCGCAACGCCCGGCGCCGAGGTGGCCCCGGTGGAAGTGGCGGCGCCGAGCCCGGAGCGTGCCCCGGCCGACATGGTCAAGGTGACGGCCGAGCTGCTCGACGACCTGGGCAACCTGGCGGGCGAGAACTCGATCATTCGCGGGCGCATCGAACAGCAGGTGAACGATGCGCAGGTGGCCCTGGGCGAGATGGAAACCACGCTCGAGCGCATGCGCGACCAGCTGCGCCGGCTCGATACCGAGACCCAGGGGCGCATCCTCAGCCGCCAGCAGAGCGAAGGCGAGGCGCTGGGCTATGACGACTTCGACCCGTTGGAAATGGACCGTCATTCACAGTTGCAGCAGCTGTCGCGGGCCCTGTTCGAGTCGGCCTCCGATCTGCTGGACCTGAAGGAAACCCTGGCCGTGCGTGCCCATGACGCCTACAGCCTGCTGCAACAGCAGGCGCGGGTGAACAGCGAGTTGCAGGAAGGCCTGACGCGCACCCGCATGGTGCCGTTCGAGCGCCTGGTGCCGCGCCTGCAGCGGGTGGTGCGCCAGGTTGCCAGCGAGCTGGGCAAGCAGGTCGAGCTGGTGGTGGGCAATGCCGAGGGCGAGCTGGACCGCAGTGTGCTCGAACGCATGGTGGCGCCGCTGGAACACATGCTGCGCAACGCCGTCGACCACGGCATGGAAAACCGTGCGGCGCGCCTGGCGGCGGGCAAGCCGGAGCAGGGCACCATCGCCCTCAACCTGCTGCACGAAGGCGCCGATATCGTTATCGAAATGACCGACGATGGCGCCGGCGTGCCGCTGGAGGCGGTGCGGCAAAAGGCGATCAAGCGCGGCCTGCTGGACCCGGCCACCGAACTGAGCGATCACGAGGTGATGCAGTTCATCCTGCGGCCCGGGTTCTCCACTGCCGAGAAGATCACCCAGATTTCCGGGCGTGGCCTGGGCATGGACGTGGTGCACGAAGAGGTCAAGCAACTGGGCGGCTCGATGGTGATCAACTCGGTGCCGGGCAAGGGTGCGCGTTTTCTGATTCGCCTGCCGTTCACCGTGTCGGTCAATCGCGCACTGATGGTGAACTACGGCGAAGAACAGTACGCGGTGCCGCTGAACACCATCGAGGGCGTGGTCCGTGTACCGCCGGCCGAGCTCGAGGCCTGCTACCAGCTGGACCCGCCGTGCTACCGCTACGCCGGCCACCGCTATGAACTGCGCTACCTCGGCGAACTGCTGCAGGGCGAGGTGCAGCCGCGCCTGCTGGGGCAGAGCCTGCCGCTGCCGGTACTGTTGGTGCAGGCCCACGACCAGCAGTTCGCCGTGCAGGTGGACAGCCTGGCGGCCAGCCGTGAAATCGTGGTCAAGAGCCTTGGCCCGCAGTTTGCCGCAGTGCACGGGCTGGCCGGGGCGACCCTGCTGGGCGATGGCCGCGTGGTACTGATTCTCGACCTGCTGGCGCAACTGCGTGCGCTGCACCTGCAGTTGTCCAAGGTGGCCCAGGGCGCCGCACGCCTGCGCCTGGAGCACCCTGGCAATGCCGCCGCACGTCCGTTGCTGGTGCTGGTGGTGGACGATTCGGTCACGGTGCGCAAGGTGACCGGGCGCCTGCTGGAGCGCCATGGCATGAACGTGCTGACGGCCAAGGATGGGGTCGATGCCATGAGTGTGCTGGCCGAACACCGTCCCGACATCCTGCTGCTGGACATCGAGATGCCACGCATGGACGGCTTCGAGGTGGCCACCCAGGTGCGCCAGGACCCGCACCTGAAGGACCTGCCGATCATCATGATCACCTCGCGTACCGGCCAGAAGCACCGCGACCGCGCCATGGCCATTGGCGTCAACGACTACCTGGGCAAGCCCTACCAGGAGTCGGTGCTGCTGCAGAGCATCGCCCGCTGGAGTACCCCGCATGCTTGAACAGACCCCTCGCAACAATCGGCGCAACACCCTCACCGGGCTGTTGCTGCCGTTGAGCGACCGCAGCCTGGTGCTGCCCAACGTGGCGGTGGCCGAGCTGATCGGCTACCAGCCGTGCACGCCCTTGCCGCATCAGCCGGCCTGGTTGCTGGGCTGGATCGACTGGCGCAGCCAGCGCCTGCCGCTGCTGAGCTTCGAGGCGGCCTGCGGTGGCCAGACCCAGGTTGGCGAGCGCGCGCGCATCGTGGTACTCAATGCCCTGGGCGATACGCCGCGGCGTTTCTTCGCCCTGCTGGTGCAGGGCATACCGCGCACGTGCAAGCTCGACAGCCAGCTCAACTACGTCGATGTGCCGCTGGCGCCGCTGGAGCTGGCGGCGGTGCAGGTGGGCGAGCAGGTGGCGCGGGTACCGGACCTGCCCGGGCTGGAACAGCTGTTGCAGACGGCCGGGGCCTAGTACCAACCGCGTAATGCACTTGATGCCGGGCTTGTGTAGGGTAGGGGAGCGAATCATTCTACGGAGGGCATCAATGCATGTACCACGGTGAACGTTTCAATGCCTGGACCCACCTGGTGGGCGCGGTTCTGGCCTGCATCGGCGCGATCTGGCTGCTGGTGGTGGCCGGGATGCAGGGCGACCCCTGGAAGATCGTCAGCCTGGCCATCTACGGCTTCACGCTGATGCTGCTGTACAGCACTTCGACCCTTTATCACAGCGTGCGCGGGCGGGCGAAGGTGATCATGCGCAAGCTCGATCACCTGTCGATCTACCTGCTGATTGCCGGCAGCTATACCCCGTTCTGCCTGGTGAGCCTGCGCGGTCCGTGGGGCTGGAGCCTGTTCGGGGTGGTGTGGGGGCTGGCGGTTATCGGCATGCTGCAGGAGATCAAGCCGCGCTCCGAGGCGCGCGTGCTGTCCATCGTGATCTACGCACTGATGGGCTGGATCGTGCTGGTGGCGGTCAAACCGCTGCTGGCCAGCCTGGGTACGGCGGGGTTCGCCTGGCTGGCGGCGGGGGGCGCGCTGTACACCATCGGCATCATCTTCTTTGCCTATGACAGCCGCTTCCGCCATTGGCATGGCATCTGGCACCTGTTCGTGATTGCCGGCAGCCTGCTGCACTTTATCGCGATATTTTTCTACGTGCTTTAGGGCCCCTTCGCCGGCAAGGCCGGCTCCTGCAGTAGGAGCCGGCCTTGCCGGCGAACGCCGCGACGCGGTCTAGAAGTCGCCCCACAGCTGCTGCGCCACTGCCAGCGCCACCACTGGCGCCGTTTCGGTACGCAGCACCCGCGGGCCCAGGCGCGCGGCATGGAACCCTGCCGCCTTGGCCTGCTCCACTTCTACCTCCGACAAGCCGCCCTCCGGCCCGATCAGAAACGCCAGGCTCGCGGGCCTGGCATGGCTGGTCAAGGGTTCGGCCACCGGGTGCAGCACCAGTTTCAGCGCCTCGTCTCGCGCCTTGAGCCAGTCTGCCAACAGCACCGGTGAATGGATCGTCGGCACTGTCGAGCGCCCGCATTGTTCGCAGGCACTGATCGCCACCTGGCGCCAGTGGGCCAGGCGCTTGTCGGCACGTTCGTCCTTCAGACGCACCTCGCAGCGTTCGCTGACGATCGGGGTGATCACGCTGGCACCCAGTTCGGTGGCCTTCTGGATCGCCCAGTCCATGCGCTCGCCACGGGACAGGCCCTGGCCCAGGTGCACGTGCAGGGGGGATTCGGCCTGGCCGGGGAGGGCCTGGGCGAGCGTGACGCGCACGCTCTTCTTGCCGACCTCGAGCAGTTCGCCCAGGTATTCCTGGCCGCTGCCGTCGAACAGTTGCACCGCATCGCCCGGCGCCATGCGCAGCACGCGGCCGATGTAGTGGGCCTGGGCCTCGGGCAGGTCGTGCTCGCCCAGGCTCAGGGGGGCGTCGATGAAGAAGCGGGACAGTCTCATGGTTCTGCTCTGAATAAGATGGAGGCAGTTCGGGCGCCATCGCGGGTAAAGCCTGCTCCTGCAGGGTTACAGGTGATCCCTGTTGGAGCTGGGACCCGCGATGCTGTTTAGCCCGGATCGCGGAAATCAGGATGGAAATCGGCCGGCACCGCCACGCTCACGCTGCTGCGCGTGGCGATATCGATGCCCTCGCTGGCCACCTCGGCCAGGAAGTCGATCTGTTCGGGGGTGATCACGTACGGCGGCAGAAAGTACACCACGCTGCCCAGCGGGCGCAGCAGCGCACCACGGGTCAGGGCATGCTCGAACACCTTCAGGCCGCGCCGCTCCTGCCACGGGTAGGCGGTCTTGCTGACCTTGTCCTGCACCATCTCGATGGCCAGGGCCATGCCGGTCTGGCGCACTTCGGCCACATGCGGGTGGTCGACCAGGTGCGCGGTGGCCGTGGCCATGCGTGTGGCCAGGGCCTTGTTGGCCTCGATCACGTTGTCCTGCTCGAAGATGTCCAGGGTCGCCAGCGCCGCGGCACAGGCCAGCGGGTTGCCGGTATAGCTGTGCGAGTGCAGGAACGCGCGCAGGGTCGGGTAATCGTCGTAGAACGCGCTGTACACCTCGTCGGTGGTCAGGCACGCGGCCAGCGGCAGGTAGCCGCCGGTGAGGGCCTTGGACAGGCACAGGAAGTCGGGGCGGATGCCGGCCTGCTCGCAGGCGAACATCGTGCCGGTGCGCCCGAAGCCTACGGCGATCTCGTCGTGGATCAGGTGCACGCCGTAGCGGTCGCACGCCTCGCGCAGCAGCCTGAGGTACACCGGGTGGTACATGCGCATGCCGCCGGCGCCCTGGATCAGCGGTTCGACGATCACGGCGGCGATGCTCTGGTGGTGTTCGGCCAGGGTCTGTTCCATGGCGGCGAACATCGTGCGCGAATGGTCTTCCCAGCTCACGCCCTCGGGGCGCAGGTAGCAGTCGGGGCTGGGCACCTTGAGGGTGTCGAGCAGCAGTGCCTTGTAGGTCTCGGTGAACAGCGGAACGTCGCCCACCGACATCGCCGCGATGGTCTCGCCGTGGTAGCTGTTGCTCAGGGTGACGAAGCGCTTCTTGTCCGGCTGGCCCTTGTTGAGCCAGTAATGGAAGCTCATCTTCAGCGCCACTTCGATGCACGAGGAGCCATTGTCGGCGTAGAAGCAGCGGTTCAGGCCCTCGGGGGTGAGCTTGACCAGGCGCTCGGACAGCTCGATCACCGGCTGGTGGCTGAAGCCTGCGAGGATCACGTGTTCGAGCTGGTCGACCTGGTCCTTGATGCGCTGGTTGATCTTCGGGTTGGCGTGGCCGAACACGTTGACCCACCAGGAACTCACCGCGTCGAGGTAGCGCTTGCCTTCGAAGTCTTCGAGCCATACGCCTTCGCCACGCTTGATCGGGATCAGCGGCAGGTGCTCGTGGTCTTTCATCTGGGTGCAGGGATGCCACAGGACCTTGAGGTCACGTTCCATCCACTGTTGATTCAGGCCCATGGGCTCTCTCCTGGCGACGCGGGTTCGGGTAACCGCGCAAGCCTATGCAAAGCGCCGGGGCAGGACAACCCATAAGGCGCAAACGGTGCGGGCATTAGTGGCAGGCCCGGGCGGCCTGACGTATCCTTCACCGACGTTTTTCCCGGGGGGATCACCCCGCATTTTCCGCCTTTGATCCGGAGTTCGCCGAATGTCTGCTGGTTGGCTGCGCGCCTGCGCGCTGGTAATGATAGGGCTGTTCAGCGCGGGCGCCCTCGCGGCTGCCAAGCAGCCGACGGCCATCGTGGTCGGTGGCGGCCTGGCAGGCCTCACCGCCGCCTACGAACTGCAAAACAAGGGCTGGCAGGTGACCCTGCTGGAAGCCAAGCCGGGCATGGGCGGGCGTTCGGGCCTGGCCACCAGCGAGTGGATCGGCAACAGCAAGGCCCAGCCGACCCTCAACCGCTACCTCGACACCTTCAAGCTGGCCACCCTGCCGGCGCCGGAGTTCGTGCGCGTACCGAGCTACCTGATCGATGGCGAGTACTTCAGCGCCGCAGACCTGGCCACCAAGCAGCCGGCCACCGCCGAGGCACTCAAGCGCTACGAGAAGACCCTCGACGACCTGGCGCGCTCGATCAGCGACCCTGAAAACCCGGCGGCCAACAGCACCCTGTTCGCCCTCGACCAGCTCAACGTTTCCGGCTGGCTGGACAAGCTGCAACTGCCACCGACCGCGCGCCAGTTGGTCAACCAGCAGATCCGTACCCGCTATGACGAGCCTTCGCGCCTGTCATTGCTGTATTTCGCGCAGCAGACCCGCGTGTACCGCGATGTGAGCGATCGCGACCTGCGCGCCGCCCGTCTGCCCGGCGGCAGCCCGGTGCTGGCGCAGGCTTTCGTCAAGCAACTGAAGACCATCAAGACCAGCGCACCGGTCAGCGCGATCATCCAGGACAAGGACGGCGTCACGGTCAAGATCGGCGCGGTGGGCTACAGCGCCGACTACGTGGTGCTGGCGGTACCGTTGCGCGCCCTGGCCAAGATCCAGATGACCCCGAGCCTGGACAACCAGCACCTGGCGGCGCTCAAGGGCACCAACTACGGCTGGCGCGACCAGCTGCTGCTCAAGTTCAAGACCCCGGTCTGGGAAAGCCGTGCGCGCATGTCGGGCGAAATCTACAGCAACACCGGCCTGGGCATGCTGTGGATCGAACCGGCGCTCAAGGGTGGCGCCAACGTGGTGATCAACCTGTCCGGTGACAACGCGCGCCTGCTGCAGGCGTTCGGCGACAAGCAGATGGTCGACCAGGTGCTGATTCGCCTGCATGCGTTCTACCCGCAGGCGCGTGGCGCGTTCACCGGCTATGAAGTGCGTCGCTACAGCACCGATGCCGGCACGGGCGGTGCGTACCTCGCCTACGGGCCGGGGCAGATCAGCAAGTTCTGGCGCCTGTGGGAGCGTCCGGTGCAGCGCGTGGCGTTTGCCGGCGAACACACCGATGCGCTGTACCCCGGCACACTGGAAGGCGCTCTGCGCAGCGGCCAGCGCGCGGCGGGCCAGGTGGTGGACATGTCCAACGGCAAGTCGTTCGACCCGGCCAAGCTGGCGCCGGTGGCGGCCGGGGCCGCAGCGGCAGCGGTGGCGGCCAAGGACAGCAAGCCTGGCTTCTTCTCGAGGTTGTTCGGTGGCGGTGACAAGCCGGTAGACAACGCGCCGGCCAAGCCGGTTGATGCGGCGCCAGCTCCTGCGCCAGCCCCAGCCCCAGCCGCTGCACCTGCGCCGGCGCCAACGCCCGCTGCGGCTGCGCCAGTAGCCAGGCAGGCGCCGGCAAAGCCTGCGCCTGCTGCCAAGAAGGCCCCGGCGAAAGCTGCGCCAGCCAAGAAGCCTGCGGCCAAGGCCCAGCCGGTCAAAAAGCCTGCGGCCAAGCCGGTGGCGAAGAAGCCGGCGGCGGCTACCCAAGCCAAGACGCAGTAATGCAGTGACCGCATCGCGGGTCAAGCCCGCTCCCACAGGATCGCCGAAGACCCTGTGGGGGCGGGCTTGACCCGCGATGCGCGTCCAGCAGCACCAGAATTCCTTCCTGCCGAGTTAATGTTTCCTTAACCTGTTCGTCTCACACTAAAGATCATGTTTCTCGATCGTTCAAAGCGAAATTTTCCGCTTTAATTCGATAGATAACCGGTTAGTCTTGGGCACAGTTCTTACAGGGAAACACGGCAATGCAACTGCGCAATTCTCCTTCTCGCTATGGCGTGGTCAGTATCGTCCTGCACTGGGGCGTGGCCCTGGCGGTTTTCGGCCTGTTCGGCCTGGGGCTGTGGATGGTCGGCCTGGACTACTATAGTGCGTGGCGCAAAACGGCACCCGACCTGCACAAGAGTATCGGCCTGACCCTGCTGGCGATCATGCTCGGTCGCGTGCTGTGGCGCTTCATCAGCCCGCCACCACCGGCCCCGGCCAACCACGGCCCGCTTACCCGCTTCGCCGCCAAGGCCGGCCACGGCCTGCTGTACGTGGGCCTGTTCGGGGTGATGATCACCGGCTACCTGATCTCCACCGCCGACGGCGTGGGCATCCCGGTGTTCGGCCTGTTCGAGGTGCCGGCACTGGTCAGCGACCTGCCCAACCAGGCGGATGTCGCCGGGGAAATCCATTTCTACCTGGCCTGGGGGTTGGTGATCTTCGCCGGCCTGCATGGCCTGGCCGCCCTCAAGCACCACTTTATCGACCGTGACGCGACCCTCACCCGCATGCTGGGCCGCAAAGCTTGATGTTCAACCTCAACTCCAAAGGAATAGAAGTAATGTTGAAAAAGACTTTTGCCGCTCTGGCGCTCGGTACCGCCCTGTTCACCGCTGGCCAGGCCATGGCTGCCGACTACAAGATCGACAAGGAAGGCCAGCACGCCTTCATCGACTGGAAAGTCAGCCACCTGGGCTACAGCTTCATCCACGGCACCTTCAAGGACTGGGACGGTACCTTCAGCTGGGATTCCGCCAAGCCGCAGGACAGCAAGATCTCGGTAGACGTGAAGACCGCCAGCCTGTGGTCCAACCACGCCGAGCGTGACAAGCACATCGCCAGCAAGGACTTCCTGGACGTTTCGAAATTCGCCGACGCCAAGTTCGTCTCCACCGCCGTCAAGCCCACTGGCGACAAGACTGCCGACGTGACCGGCGACCTGACCTTCCACGGCGTGACCAAGCCAGTGACCTTCAAGGCCACCTTCAACGGTGAAGGCAAGGACCCATGGGGCGGCGAGCGCGCCGGTTTCAACGCCACCACCACGCTGGATCTGAAAGACTTCGGCATCAAGCTGCCTGGCGACGTGGCACAGACCGCCCAGCTGGACATCTCGCTGGAAGGCGTCAAGCAGAAGTAATTGCCTGGCCTGTAAACAAGAACGCCGCCCCTAGGGGCGGCGTTTTTGTGTGCGCAGTGGCGGGATCAGCGGTTGCGCGTCAGCAGCGCAGGCTTCTCGCCACGTGGGCGGCTTGGCAGCTGCTCGAGCTGTTCGGCGGTCGGGAACCGGTCGATCTTGGATTCCTTGTGCACGATCTTGGGCTGCGACTGGCCGTCACGCGGGTTGCGCACTGCCGGTTCCTGCGACGACTGATCGTCACGGGCCGGGCGGCGGTTGCGGTTGTTGCTGCCGTCACGGCGCGCCTGGCCATCGCGACCACCGCCACCGCTGCGTGCACCACCGCGCTTCTCGCCATTGCTGCCGGCGCCACCGCTACGTGCACCACCACCGGTGTTGCTGCGTGGCTGGCCACCGCGGGGTGCGCCGGTGCCGGTACCGGCGGCTGCCGGTGCGCCCGGGCGACGGTTGCGGCCCTGGCCGCCCTTGTTCTGGTACGGGCTGACGTAGTCGGCACGGTTGCCGAAGTTGTCCACTTCGTCGTCCAGGAAGGCTTCAGGGTCACGGTCGGCCGGGATTTTCGGAACTACTGCTGCCTGACCCGAGGGTGCCTGGCGGGTTTTGCTGTTGTCACGGGGCTTGCGCTCTTGGCGCCCGCCGGCGGCCTTCTCAGTGGCTCTGTCGCCTGCGGGCTTATCCTTTTCCTGGCCTTTGTCCTTGCCCTTGTCCTTGCGCCCGCCGGCATTGCTGCCGTCGGCACGCTGGCCACGGCCACCGCGCGGGTTCATCTGCGGACGTTCACGGGCTTCGGGTTTTTCGGCTTCGACCGTCGAGGCATCGAAGCCCATCAGGTCGCCGTCCTGGATTTTCTGGCGGGTGACGCGCTCGATGCTCTTGAGCAGCTTCTCTTCGTCCGGCGCCACCAGCGAGATGGCCTCGCCGGAACGGCCCGCACGGCCGGTACGGCCGATACGGTGCACGTAGTCTTCCTCGACGTTGGGCAGCTCGAAGTTGACCACGTGGGGCAACTGGTCGATGTCCAGGCCGCGGGCGGCGATGTCGGTGGCGACCATGATGCGCACGGTGCCGGCCTTGAAGTCGGCCAGGGCCTTGGTGCGCGCGTTCTGGCTCTTGTTGCCGTGAATCGCCGCGGCAGTCAGGCCGTGCTTCTCGAGGTACTCGGCCAGGCGGTTGGCGCCGTGCTTGGTACGTGTGAAGACCAGTACCTGCTCCCAGGCACCCTGGGTGATCAGGTGGGCCAGCAGGGCACGCTTGTGGCTGGCGGGCAGACGGTACACACGCTGCTCGATACGCTCGACCGTGGTGTTGGGCGGCGTGACCTCGATGCGCTCGGGGTTGTGCAGCAGCTTGTCGGCCAGGTTGGTGATGTCTTTGGAGAAGGTCGCCGAGAACAGCAGGTTCTGGCGCTTGGCAGGCAAGCGTGCGAGGACCTTCTTCACGTCATGGATGAAGCCCATGTCGAGCATGCGGTCGGCTTCGTCGAGCACCAGGATCTCAACGTGGCTCAGGTCGACGCTGCCCTGGCCGGCGAGGTCCAGCAGACGGCCGGGGCAGGCCACCAGCACGTCGACGCCGCGGGACATGGCCTGCACCTGCGGGTTCATGCCGACACCGCCGAAGATGCAGGCGCTGACGAACTTGAGGTCGCGGGCGTAGATCTTGAAGCTGTCGTGGACCTGGGCGGCGAGTTCGCGGGTGGGGGTCAGCACCAGTACCCGCGGCTGGCGTGGGCCATGGCGCTGGGACTTGTCGGGGTGGCCACCTGGAAACAGGCGTTCGAGAATCGGCAGTGCAAAGCCACCGGTTTTACCAGTACCTGTCTGCGCCGCGACCATCAGGTCGCGACCTTGCAACACGGCGGGAATGGCCCGCTGTTGCACCGGCGTAGGCTGGGTATAGCCCGCTGCCTCGATAGCGCGGACTAGAGCCTCGGAGAGACCGAGGGAAGCAAAGGACATGAGTAATCCTGTTCTAGTGGGGGCTAAGCCCTATGGGAAGTTCGTGCCTGGCGCGACGGGCATCAGGTGATGCTATCGCGTCCGGTCCTGCTGGGCCTTCAATGCGCATCCGGGGGGCGGCGGGCGGGCTCTGGGCGCGCTGTCCTGCCGATCGGGATGCCTTTTGCAAGGCCGAGCGTCCGGGCGTAAGCCTGGCGGGGTTGGCGGAGTATAACAGAGCAATCAGTGCGTGCTGCGTTCCTGCTGCTCAACGGTTTGCGGAATATTCACCTCGGCGCCTGCGTAGCGTGCGTTCAGCTCGGCATAGGCCGGCTCCTGCTTGAAGCGGCGCAGCTCGGCGGCGAAGCGTTGCGCCAGCAGGTCCATGCCGGCATTGCGGCGTACTGCCAGGAACTGGGGCTGGCGGTCGATCACCAGCCCCAGTTCACTGACCTGTTGCTCCAGGCCCAGGCTCTTGATCACATGCCGGCCAACCCGGCGATCGGTGACCAGCAGGTCGATGCGACCCAGTTGCAGCTTGCCCAGGTTGGCTTCCAGGGTAGGTGCCGGCTCGCGCTTGAAGTCGGGTGAATCGGCAAACGCCGGGCCGTAGGTATAGCCGGGCGCGGTGCCCACGGTCAGCCCCTTGAGGTCTTCCAGGTGCCTGATGGCGTGGGGCCGGGCGTTGGCCTGGAACAGCACGAACTCCACGTGCGACAGCGGTTCGCTGGGGTAGAACAGCTGGGCGTCGCGCTGCTCGGTCTTGAAGATGTCGAGCACGCCGTCGGCCAGCCCCTGTTCGACCATCGCCAGGCAGCGCTTCCATGGCAGGAACTGCCATTGCACCTCGATGCCCAGGCGCTTGAACACCTCGGCGGTGACCTCGTAGTCGATGCCCTTGGCCTCTCCGTTTTCCTGGTACACATAGGGCGGCCAGGGGTCGGTGACGATGCGCAGCCTCTCGCCATGAGCCAGGGTACTCAGGCAGGCGAGAAACAGGGCGGCGAACAGTCGGTAAAGATCGGGCATGGCTGGAGAGTACGATGGCTGCTCGAGAATGGCCAGCGCGCCCAGGCTTCAGCCCTCGCGGCGCTGCTCCAGGTGAGCTTTCACGATCGGCAGCTGACGACCCAGGGCCAGGCGCATGCCTGGATGCCTGAACCACTGCCCGAGCTGGTTGGCGCAGGCGGGCTTGCCCTGGCGCCTCTCGACGTTCTCCAGGGCTTTTTCCCACCAGGCCTGGGCGCAGGCGCGATCGAATTCGTTGGCATAGGGATGACAGCCGTAGGCCAGTTCACGCATGAACTGACGTTGCCTTGCCGGCAGCAACAGCCCCAGCAGCTTGCAGTGCAGGCGTTGCAGCAGCGGCGGGCGTGGCAGCTGTGTGTTGACCTGGGCGATATCGGCCATGGCCTGTGTCGAGAGCGGGTCGCTACCGTGCTTGTTCAGCCAGGCCTGGATCTTGGCTCGGAACAGTTGCTTGCGGCTCCAGTAGTGGTGGATCAGGTCGGGGCATTCCTGCACGTTCAAGGTGTCATGGGCGGCGACCGCCAGGCAGAACTCTTCGAGGGTATAGGCGCGCGGGGCCAGCGGATAGAACTCGTCCATCAAGGCGATGGACTGGTCGAGCAGGCCCGCGTCCTGCCGGTACAGGCCGATGACGCCCGAATTGAGCAATGGCATGCCGTCTTTGGCCAGGCCGCGTGCCTGCAGTGGGCCTGCAAGGTTTTGGTACAGTGCGCATTGCTGATTTACGCCGTATTTGCCGCCGACCGCATTGCACAGCAGCGTGCCGGGCTGCATGCGCCGGAACAGCTCGATGGGTGACTGATGGAAAAACGTGTCGGTGTCGATCAGCAGGGCGTGTTCGTGGTCCTGCAGCACCTGGCGCAGCAGCACGTGCTTGGTGCGAAAGTGATAACCGTGCGGCTCGCTCCATGCCTTGCGGGTGTCGGCATCGAGTGCATGCACCGTTACCGGCAAGTGGCGATAGGGGTGCGGGTCGTCGCTGAACACCTGGATATCGAGGGGTTGCCCCGGCGTCTTGTGCAGGTTGGCCAAGGCGCTGGAGATGCTGAACTGCGCTTCCTGATGGTAAGTCTGGGCACCGAAGACAAGATAGATCAGTTGGGGACGTGCGGAAGGGGAAGCGAGGGGCATAGAAACGCGAAGATCCGTATCTGTAAGGGAAAATGGAAAGGGCCTTAGCGTACGCTAAAGCCCTTACCGTTTTCGCAACTATTTATTACCGTGTTTGACAGTAATCAGCGTGGCAGCTTGAGGTTGTTCCACACTGCCAGGCTGGGTTCGGCCTGGTTCAGGGTATAGAAGTGCAGCCCCGGTGCGCCGCCTTGCAGCAGTTTTTCGCACATTTCGGTGATGACCTGTTCGCCGAAGGCCTGGATGCTTTGCACATCGTCGCCATAGGCTTCCAGCTGCTTGCGGACCCAGCGCGGGATCTCGGCGCCGCACGCATCGGAGAAGCGCGCCAGCTTGCTGTAGTTGGTGATCGGCATGATGCCGGGTACCACCGGGATGTCCACGCCCAGCTTCTGCACGCGCTCGACGAAGTGGAAGTAGCAGTCGGCGTTGAAGAAGTACTGGGTGATGGCGCTGTCGGCGCCGGCCTTGGCCTTGCGCACGAAATTGATCAGGTCGTCTTCGAAGTGACGGGCCTGGGGGTGCATTTCCGGGTAGGCGGCCACTTCGATGTGAAAGTGATCACCGCTTTCCTGGCGAATGAATTCGACCAGCTCGTTGGCGTAGCGCAGCTCGCCACTGGCCATGCCCATGCCCGACGGCAGGTCGCCGCGCAGGGCCACGATACGCTTGATGCCGGCGGCCTTGTACTGGGCCAGCAGGCTGCGCAGGTCGTCCTTGCTGTCGCCCACGCACGACAGGTGCGGCGCGGCCGGTACCTTCACTTCGCTTTCCAGCTGCAGCACGGTGTTGAGCGTGCGGTCGCGGGTCGAGCCACCGGCACCATAGGTGCAGGAGAAGAAGTCCGGGTTGTAGCTGGCCAGGGTGCGAGCCGTGGCGAGCAGTTTTTCATGTCCAGCGTCGGTCTTGGTCGGGAAGAACTCGAAGCTGTAACGGCGTTCCTGAGACATGGCGAAATCCTGGTAAACCGATCGTGCTGGCCAGCCGTGAGGCTGGCCACAGAAAAAAGCCGGTGACGCTGTGGCAGCGTCACCGGCTTTGGCCCATCAGTAGCGGTAGGCGTCTGGTTTGAACGGGCCTTCAACAGTCACGCCGATGTAGTCGGCCTGCTGTTTGGTCAGTTGGGTTACCACGCCGCCGAAACCGCGGACCATTTCCAGGGCCACTTCTTCGTCGAGTTTTTTCGGCAGTACTTCAACGGTCAGGCGCTCGGCTTTCTGGGCCGGCGACAGGTCGGCGTACTTCTGGCCGAACAGGAAGATCTGTGCCAGTACCTGGTTGGCGAACGAACCGTCCATGATGCGGCTCGGGTGGCCAGTGGCGTTGCCCAGGTTCACCAGGCGGCCTTCGGCCAGCAGGATCAGGTAGTCGTCGTTCTGCGCGTCGAAATCGCCAGGGCCGGTACGGTGGATCTTGTGAACCTGTGGCTTGACCTCTTCCCATGCCCAGTTCTTGCGCATGAAGGCGGTGTCGATTTCGTTGTCGAAGTGACCGATGTTGCATACCACGGCGCGCTTTTTCAGGGCCTTGAGCATGTTGGCATCGCACACGTTGACGTTACCGGTGGTGGTCACGATCAGGTCGATCTTGCCCAGCAGGGCCTTGTCGACGCTGGCTTCGGTGCCGTTGTTGATACCGTCGATGAACGGCGAAACCAGCTCGAAGCCGTCCATGCAGGCTTGCATGGCGCAGATCGGGTCGACTTCCGAGACCTTGACGATCATGCCTTCCTGACGCAGCGACTGGGCCGAACCCTTGCCCACGTCACCGTAGCCGATCACCAGCGCCTGCTTGCCCGACAGCAGGTGGTCGGTGCCGCGCTTGATGGCGTCGTTGAGGCTGTGACGGCAGCCGTACTTGTTGTCGTTCTTGCTCTTGGTGACCGAGTCGTTGACGTTGATCGCCGGGATCTTCAGCTCGCCCTTGGCCAGCATGTCGAGCAGACGGTGCACACCGGTGGTGGTCTCTTCGGTCACGCCGTGAACGCGGTCCAGTACCTGCGGGTACTTCTTGTGCAGCAGCTCGGTGAGGTCGCCGCCGTCGTCGAGGATCATGTTGGCATCCCATGGCGCGCCATCCTTGAGGATGGTCTGCTCCAGGCACCACTCGTATTCCTGCTCGGTCTCGCCCTTCCAGGCGAACACCGGGATGCCGGCGGCGGCGATGGAGGCAGCGGCCTGATCCTGGGTGGAGAAGATGTTGCACGACGACCAGCGAACTTCGGCGCCCAGCGCGACCAGGGTTTCGATCAGCACGGCGGTCTGGATGGTCATGTGGATGCAGCCGAGGATTTTTGCACCCTTGAGCGGCTGTTCAGCGGCGTACTTGCGGCGCAGACCCATCAGGGCCGGCATTTCGGACTCGGCGATGATGGTTTCGCGGCGGCCCCAGGCAGCCAGGGACATGTCGGCGACTTTGTAGTCGGTAAAATCTGCAGGCGTGTTTACAGCGCTCATCAAGAGCCTCCATTCGTAGTGTGCGAATGGGCGCCGTTGTGCGTTTAGTGCCCGTGCGGGGAACCCCGTGCAGGCAACGCCCCATCCGAGCCTGACAGGAGAACCTGCTGCAGCGCCCCTCGGACAGGTGGCGGGAACGGCATCGAGTGGTGATGACCGTCTGTGAAACGTTGGCGATTATAGCTGCGCCCGCGCATCGGCCCAAGGCTTTCTGTCAATTAATCGAGACGATAGTCGATGTTCAATGGAGGCCGCCGGCAGGCTCTGCCATCATTGTCGGCATCGATTGGCAAGACGGTCAGGAGTACGCATGAACTTTCACACCCGCAAATGGGTAAAACCCGAAGACCTCAACCCCAACGGCACCCTGTTCGGTGGCAGCCTGTTGCGCTGGATCGACGAAGAGGCGGCGATCTACGCGATCGTGCAACTGGGCAACCAGCGTGTGGTGACCAAGTACATTTCGGAGATCAACTTCGTCAGCGCCTCGCGCCAGGGCGACATCATCGAGCTGGGCATCACCGCCACGGAATTCGGCCGCACCTCCATCACCCTCAAATGCGAAGTGCGCAACAAGATCACCCGCAAGAGCATCCTCACCGTCGACAAGATGGTCTTCGTCAACCTGGGTGAGGACGGCTTGCCTGCACCCCATGGGCGTACCGAGATCAAGTTCATCAAGGATCAGTTCGATACCTCGGTGGAATGACGGCGGTAGCTGCACAGTTCAAGCTTCAAGCTTCAAGTCAGGGGCAGCGGGGCTGGCGGGGGCGGTTTGGCCAGGTGCCTTGAGCTGGCCCTCCCAGCGTGCGATCACCAGTGGCGCCAGCGCGTTACCCAGCACGTTGAGTGCAGTGACCGGCATGTCCATCAGCCGATACACCCCGGCGATGATCGCCACGCCCTCGACCGGCAGCCCTGCCGCGGTCAGCGTGGCGGTGAGGATGATGAACATGAAGCCCGGCACCCCCGCCGCACCCTTGGAGGTCAGCACCATGATCAGCACCAGCATCGCCTGGTCAGCCAGGCCCAGGTCGATGCCATAGGCCTGGGCGATGAACAGCGTGCCAAGCGCTGCGAACAGCGACGCACCATCGAGGTTGAATGAATACCCCAACGGAATGACCATGCTGGTGATCGGGCGTGGCGCGCCGTAGCGCTCCATCTTCTCGATCAGTTGCGGCATCACCGTGGCCGAGGCGGCGCTGCTGTAGGCCAGCAGCAACTCGCTGCGTATCTCGCGCAACAGGTGGAAGAACCGCACCCCCGCCAGCCTGGCCACCGCCCCCAGCACGCACAGCGCAAACAGCAGCACCGCGACGTAGGTAATGCCGATCAGCTTGGCCAGTGGCAGCAGTGCGCTCAGGCCGAAGCTGGCAACGGTGACGCCGATCAGCCCGAAGATGCCGATGGGTGAGTAGTGCATCACCAGGTGGGTGACCTTGAACATGGTGTCCGATACGCCCTGCATCACGCTGATCAACGGTGCCTTCTGCTGCTGGGGCAGCATCGACAGGGCGCAGCCGAACAGGATGGCGAAGAACAGCACCGACAGCAGCTTGCCCTCGGCCATGGCCAGCACGATGTTGTCCGGCACGATGGCCACCAGGGTGCGCCCCAGGTTCTGCGTTTCGGTGCTGGATGCCAGCGTGGTGACCGGTGCCTGCAGCGTGCTGCTGAAGTCCGCGCCGGCGCCGGGCTGGAACACGTTGCCGACCACCAGCCCGAACAGGATCGCGATGCTGGTGATGGTGAAGAAGTACACGAACGTCTTCATCCCGACCCGGCCCAGGGCGCGCGTGCTGCCGGCGCCGGCGATGCCGACGGTCATGCAGGCGAACACCAGCGGTACCACGATCATCTTCATCAGCTTGATGAACAGGTCGCCGGCAGGCTGCAGCAGGTTGTCGATGAACCAGGCCTTGTGCTCGGGGAACTGGTTGAGAAGGATGCCGACGATCACGCCGGCGACCAGGCCGATCATGATGCGCGTGACCAGGCTGGAAGGTGTGCGAATGCCCATGGGGTGCCCCTTGTTGTTGTGGTTGTGGGGAGTGCGAAGGGTGCGTTACTGCGCGAACAGGCCGGCGAAATCCTTGAAGCCCTTGACCTCGATCGGATTGCCGCTGGGGTCGAGGAAGAACATCGTGCGTTGTTCGCCCGGCTCGCCCACAAAGCGCACCACCGGCGGGATCTCGAATGCCAGGCCACGCCGGGTGAGGCGCACGGCCAGGGTCATCCACTCGTCCAGTGGCAGTACCACGCCGATATGCGGCATCAGTACCTTGTGCTCGCCAACCTGCCCGGTACGGGTGGTGGCGAACGGCGTGCCCAGGTGCAACGAGAGCTGGTTGCCGAAGAAGTCGAAGTCGACCCAGGTCGCGGTGCTGCGCCCTTCGGTGCAGCCCAGAACATCTCGATAAAAAGTACGCGCCTGTTCCAGGTCGCAAACGTGGTATGCAGCGTGAAAGGGTCTGTTCATGGCGTATCCCCCGTGTGGTTGAGCGTTGAGGGTAAGTAGGCCGTGTGACGGGGTAAAACGGCTTTGCCTTGCTCTGAGCGAAAGAAAAACTTATGGATGTGCGCTTTCTGAAAAGCCTGGTGGCAGTGGTGGAAACCGGCTCGATTGCCGCGGCCGCGCGTCGCGAGAACCGCACGGCAGCGGCGATCAGCCAGCGCGTGCAGGCGCTGGAACGCACACTGGGCTGCACCTTGCTGCTGCGTACTGCGCATGCCATCCGCCCCTCGGACCAGTGCCTGCTGCTGTTGCCCAGAATCCAGGCGATCATCGAGCAGGCGCGTGAATTGCAGCACGACCTGAGCCAGGACGGATTGACGGGGGACGTCAGGGTGGGCGCGGTGTCGACGGCGTTGACCGGGGTATTGCCGGGGCTTATCGAGCGTCTGGCGCGATCGGCGCCGGGGCTCAAGCTGCAGATCACCCCGGGTGATTCGCGCAGCCTGTACGAGAAGGTGCTCGGCGGCGAACTGGATGCCGCGATTCTGGTGCGCCCGCCCTTCACGCTGCCCAAGGCACTGGCGTTGCAGGTGCTCAAGGTCGAGCCGCTGATTCTGATCGCGCCGGCTGCACAGGCCGCACTGACCCCCGATACGCTGCTGCGCGAGCACCCGTTCATTCGCTACGACGCGCAGTCGTGGGGCGGGCAGATCGCCCAGCGCTACCTGGATGAGCAACTGATCACGCCGCAGTTGCTGTGCGAGCTGGATGCGCTGGAAACCATCGTGATGCTGGTGGCCCAGGGCATGGGGGTATCGTTGGTGCCGCAATGGGCCGGCATGCCCCATGAGGGCATCTGTGCCTGGCCGCTGGGCGATGACCCGCGCCACGCGCGGGCACTGGTGGTGCTGCACGGCTCGACGCCGCGCCGGCCAGTGGCGATGCGGCATCTGCTGGGGCTGCTGGGCAGCCCCTCGCCGGTCAAGGCTGCTCGGTAACCCCGCGCACCACACGACCGATGCTCAAGCCCTGCAGCAGGATCGACGACAGCACCACGATGTAGGTGATGCTCAGCAGCAGGTCACGTTCGGGGCCCGATGGCAGCGACAGCGCCAGGGCCACGGACACACCGCCGCGCAGGCCGCCCCAGGTGAGCACGCGGATGGTGCCGCGCGGCACCGTTCTCCAGCGGCGCAGCATGACGATCGCCGGCGCCACGGTCAGCAGGCGCGACAGCAGGATCGCCACTGCCAGCACCCCGGCCGCAGCCAGGTGCATCCACGAGAACGGCAGCAGCAACAGCTCCAGGCCGATCAGTGCGAACAGCAGCGCGTTGAGCATGTCGTCGATCAGTTCCCAGAAGCCGTCCATGTAGCGCCGGGTCATGTCGTTCATAGCCAGGTTGCGACCCAGGTTGCCGATGATCAGGCCCGCTACCACCATCGCGATGGGCGCCGAGACGTGCAGTTCGTAGGCTGCGGCCGAGCCGCCGATCACCAGCGCCAGGGTCAGCATGACCTCCACCTGGTACTGCTCGATGCTCTTGATCATGCGGTAGGTGACGTAGCCGATCACCGCGCCGAACAGCGCGCCGCCGATGGCCTCGCGGGCGAACAGGATCGCGGTGTCGCTCACGCTCGGGGTCTCGCCCAGTTGTGCGATGCCCAGCAGCACGGTGAACACCACGACCGCGGTGCCGTCGTTGAACAGCGACTCGCCGACGATGGTGGTCTTCAGCGGCTTGGACGCATTGGCGGTACGCAGGGCGCCGAGCACCGCGATCGGGTCGGTGGGCGAGATCAGTGCGCCGAACAGCAGGCAGTACAGCAGGTTCACGTGCCAGCCGAACAGGGCGAAGATCCAGTGTGCCAGGTAGCCGATCACCACCGTGGCGATCAGCACGCCGACGGTGGCCAGGAGACCGATCGGCCAGCGGTAGTCGCGCAGGTCGGCCAGGTTCACGTGCAGCGCCCCGGCGAACAGCAGGAACGCCAGCATCCAGTGCATCAGCAGGTCGTTGAAGTCGATCTGGCTCATCAGGCCCTGCACCCGTTCTTCCAGGCCCGGGTAGCCGATGACGCTCAGGCCCTGGAGTATCAGGGAAAACAGCAGTGCAGTGACCATCACGCCAATGGTCGGCGGCAGGCCGATAAAGCGGTAGTTCACATAGGTGAGGAGGGTGGTGAGGCAAATAAACGCGGCAACTAGCTCAAGCATCCTAGGTCCTGTAATGGCTTCCAAGTCAGTGCCCGAATGGCTCGGGCAGGGCTTGGATGCGCCGGCGCGAGGTTCAGGACACACTTTTTCGATCAACGTTGACCGCAGGCTGGCTGTTTTGTTGCGCCTGGTTGAAACTGCGCAGCCGTGCACTACCCAGGAACTCAACCGTGCTCGCCACTTCGCTGGTGCTGATCGCCGCCCTGCTGCATGCCACCTGGAACACCCTGATCAAGTTCAGCGGCGAGCGTCTGCTGGTGATTGCCAGCATGGACGTGGTGGCGCTGCTGTTCGCCCTGGCGATGGTGGCGTTCGTGCAGGTACCGCCGCCCGAGATCTGGCCTTGGATGCTGGCCTCGGCGGCGTTCGAGCTGTTGTACCGCTACCTGCTGATCAAGGCCTACCGGGTCGGCGACCTGGGCCTGGTCTACCCCCTGATGCGCGGGTTGTCGCCGCTGGTGGTGCTGGCGCTGACCCTGACCTTTGCCGGCGAGACGCTGAGCACCCAGCAGATCTTCGGCATTCTGCTGATCCCGTGCGGCATGGCCTGCCTGCTGTGGCAGGGCGGTGGCGGCGAACGTCTGCCCTGGTCGATGCTGCCGGTGGTGGCGCTGATCGGCCTGTGCATCGGCTGCTACACCTGGCTCGACGGCAGCGCGATCCGGCTGTGGTCGCAGCCGCTGGACTACCTGGTGTGGCTGACGCTGATCAGCGCCTGGCCGTTCCCGTTGCTGGCGACGGTGGCCCGGCGCGCGCCGTTTGTGCAGTTCTGGCGCAGCCAGTGGAAGCTGGGCCTGGCCGTGGGGTTGTGCGTGCTGTCCAGCTACGCGCTGGTACTGTGGGCCATGCAACTGGGCTCGGTGGCCGAGGCTGCGGCGCTGCGCGAGGTGAGCGTGATCCTGGTGGTGCTGATGGGCATGCGCTACCTCAAAGAACCTTTCGGCGGGCCGAGGCTCTTAGCTTGTGCATTGGTACTGATCGGCATGCTGATCATGAAACTCTGACCCCAACAACAAGGACCCCTGCCATGACCGTCGCTTTCTGGTGTGTATTGATCGCGTTGCTGCTGCCGTTCGTGTGCACCAGCATCGCCAAGTTCGGCAGTGGTCGCTTCAGCCTGCGACAGAACCATGACCCGCGCGGTTTTCTGGACAAGCTCGAAGGCCTGCCGCGCCGCGCCCATGCGGCGCAGCTCAACAGTTTCGAGTCGATTCCGGCGTTCGTCGCGGCGGTGGTGATCGCCGACATCGTCGGCAATGCCGAGCAGGTCACCCAGGACGTGCTGGCGGTGCTCTACATCACCAGCCGCCTGCTCTACATCATCTGCTACCTGGCCGACTGGGCCGCGCTGCGCTCGGTGGTGTGGTTCGCGGGCATTGGCCTGATCGTCAGCTTCTTCGTGGTCTCGGCCTGAGCTACTTGCCTTCCACCTGCGGCACCACCGGCAGTGCCGCGCCCTTGGGCCACAGCAGCCAGATCTGACCCTGCTGCTTCATGTCCCCGGCCAGAGCGCCGGCCTCGCTGCCGGTACCCCAGAACAGATCGGCGCGCACTTCGCCGGTGATGGCCCCGCCGGTGTCCTGCGCGGCCACCGGGCGTACCACCGGCGCGCCGTCCGGGCGGGTGGTTGACAGCCACAGCAGGCTGCCCAGCGGGATCACCTTGCGGTCGATGGCCACGCTGTAGCCGGCGGTCAGCGGCACGTTCAGCGAACCGCGCGGGCCTTCGTTGCTGTCCGGGCGGGTGCTGAAGAACACGTAGCTGGGGTTGCTGGCCAGCAGCTCGGGCACGCGGCTCGGGTTGGCCTGGGCCCAGGCGTGGATGCTGCCCATGGTCACGTCTTCCTTCTTGAGCTGGCCCTGCTCGACCAGCCAGCGGCCCACCGGGCGATACGGGTGGCCGTTCTGGTCGGCATAGCCCACGCGCAGCTGCTGCCCACTTTCGAGCTGGATGCGCCCGGAGCCCTGGATCTGCAGAAACTGCAGGTCCATCGGGTCGGTCAGCCAGGCCAGCACCGGCGCCTTGACGCCTTGCTGCTGGATCACCCCGGCGGTGTCGTAGGGCTTGAGCACGCGCCCGTCCAGGCGACCGCGCAGGCGCTTGCCCTTGAGTTCGGGGTAGATGCTGTCGAGCGCCACCACCACCAGGTCATCGGGGATGCCATACACCGGCACGTTGGCCGTGGCGGTACGGGTCATGCTGCCGGGGTACACCGGTTCGTAGTACCCGGTGATCAGGCCGTTGGCGTTGTTTTCGGCCGAGCGCAGGCCGTACACCTCGAGCTGCGTCTGCAAAAAGCCACGCACCTGGGTGGCGTCGTCGGGCACCTGCACCGCAGCAGCGCAGGGGGTGGCCCAGACCGGATCGTTCTTGAGGCGCTCGCACGCGCTGCGCCAGGCATTGAAGCCGGCCAGCAGGTCGCTGTCGGAGACCTTGGGCAGGTCTTTCCAGGTGGCTGGGCTGTAGGTGGCGAGCGGGTGCGGTGCGGATTTATCCGGGGCGCTGCCGTTGCAGCCGACCAGCAGGGCCAGCAACGCGGCGGTCAGGCCAAGGCGGCTCAGGGCGGTTTTCATGCGGGGTAGTCCTCTACGGTGTGCCTGGCGTTCAGGGCGGCCAGGCAACCCTTGTTTTTGGTAGGGGTATTGGTGTTTGCCGGCAAGGCGGGGATACTGGCCGCCTTTTTCCGTGTGCCGAGCCAAGCATGATGTTCAAGCGAATGACTGTGATCCTGGTGGCCTGCCTGGCCCTGAGCGCCTGTGGCGGTGTCGACCCCAACTCGCCGTTGGGCCAGCGCAAGGCGATTTTCAAGCAGATGCTCAAGACCAGCGAAGACCTCGGCGGCATGCTGCGTGGCCGGCTGGCGTTCGACGGGCAGAAATTTGCCGATGGTGCGGTGAAGCTCGACGCGTTGTCGCACCAGCCGTGGCAGCATTTCCCGCAGGTGCGCGAGGAGGACAGCAGCGCCACGCCCGATGTGTGGCAAAAGCAGGCGCGCTTCCAGGAGCTGGCGCGGCAGATGGAGCAGGTGACCGGCGAGCTGGTCGCCCAGACCCGTACCCAGCCATTGGAGCCTGCGGCGGTCGCGGCCCCGATGGGCAAGGTGGAGGCGGCGTGCAAGGCCTGTCATACCGAGTTTCGCAATCATTGATGGGGTGAGCTGGCCGGCCTTTTCGCCGCAGGGCCGGCTCCTACAGGTGGCGCGCTGTACGTAGGAGCCGGCCTTGCCGGCGAAGGGTTCAACGCGGACTACTTCTCCAGCTCATCCAGTGCCTGTTGCAGTTCCTTCTTCGACTCGGCCAGTTTGTCCTTGCGCTTGTTGATCTTGTCGGCGTCGCCTTTCTTCATGGCCTTGTCCAGGTCCTTGGTGCGCTGCGTCACTTCATGACGGGCATCCAGCACCTTCTGTTCACGCTGTTTCTTCAGGCCGGCATCGGTGCAGTGCTCGGTCACTTCGCTCAGGGCCTTCTCGAGGCCGGCCTGCTGGGCGCTGTTGCCGTGGGCGCGGGCCTGTTCGATCTGTTCGCTGATCGCCTGCTTCTTGGCAGCGCAGCCGGTCAGGCCGGGTTGTTCCTCGGCAGCCATCAGCGAAGTGGCGAGCAACGAGCAGGCGGCGAACAGGGCAAGCGGGGAAAGCAGTTTCATAGTGGCTCCGTGGTCGCGGGCTTGGCAGAAACCCATGATGCTGCCCTGATCCGACAAATTTAGAAACCCTCGATTGTATGTTCACGTAACCGCGCCGCCAGGGCCTGCACCTGCGGGTGAGCGAAAAAGGCCAGCAACTGGCCGGCACGGTGGGCACCCACGCCAGGCTCGGCCTGCCACTGCGCCGCATCGCGGGCAGCCAGCGCGGCCCACGTGTCGCCCGCTGCCAACGCACGCGGGGCCGGCATACCCAGGGCCCGCGCCCAGGTGGCAAAGGGTCGCTGACGGGCCTGTTCGAGGGCGGGGTACAACGGATGTTCGGCGGGCAGTTCCAGCACATCGGCCAGTGTGCGCAACTGGCCGGCGTCGACCAGGCGCTCCCAGCTGGCCGGCCCGGCACCTGGGAGTGCCAGGCCCTGCTTGCCGCCCAGCCACTGCAACCTGGCCAGGAACTGCTGACGACACTCGGCGCTCAGCTCCCAGCAGCTCAACGGATGAAACGCATCGGCTGCCGGTACCTTCATCTCACGCCGTTCGAGGGCGCGGTGCACCACGCCGTCCAGACGGGGAATGGTCAGGCCTGCCAGGCTGATCGCCACCTGATCGCCCGGGCGAATGTCCAGTTGCTGCCAGCGTCTTAGCGAGCCCACGCTGACCTGGCGCACCGTGCGGTCATCCAACTGCACCGGTGCCAGTTGCAGCACCGGGGTGATGCGACCGGTGCGCCCCACGTTGAACTGCACGCGTCGCACCTCTGCCAGCACCTGGGCGAAGGGGTATTTCCATGCCGCTATCCAGTACGGCGCCCGGGCCTGCCAGCGCTCGCCGGGCGGACGCCGGCCCTGGCGCAGCACCACGCCGTCGCTGGCGAATGGCAGTGGCGTGCGGTACCAGTGCTGGCGCCAGTGGGCGGCCTGGTCGAAGGTCTGCACCGGCTGGCTGAACGCCTCGCTGTAGGCAAAGCCCAGGGCGCTCAGGCGTGCCAGGCGCTCGCGCTGGTCCAGGGGGCCCTGCGGCCAGGCCCAGGCGAACAGCTCGACCACCGCGCCCTGCGCGGGGGTGAGCTGCTTGCGCGCCATCAGCCCGGCGACGTTGCCGCGGGCATTCCGGCTGCCCGCTGCGGCCTGCACATGCCCGTCCAGGCGCCAGAACAGCTCGCCTTGCAGTATCAGGTCCAGAGGTTCGGGCAACGTGTGGGGTAGGGCGCCCAGTGCCGGCAGGTGGCGGCTCCAGTCATGCCCGTAGGCGCCGTCGCCGCGGCTGATCAGGCGCACCAGCCGGCCCTTTGCATAGACCAGCGTGGCGGCCACGCCATCCACCTTGGGTTGTATCCAGAGGTCCTGCTTGCCGTGCATCCAGGCGCGCACGGCGGCTTCGTCGGGCAACTTGTTCAGGCCGGTGTGGGGGATGGGGTGGCGCAACGGGCCGGTGGCGGTTCCGAGCGGGTCTGCCGGGGGTGCACCGGTGCCGGGGAAGCAGGCTTGCAAGTGTTGCAGGCGCGCCCGGCTCTGGTCGTACAGCTCGTCGCTGATCAACGCGACGCCCAGGCGATGGTAATGATCGTCCCAGTCGGCCAGGCGCTCGCCCAGCTGCTTGAGTTCGCTTTGCGCCACTGCCGGTGGCCAGTCGGGGCAGGGCCGGGCGAGGGCGGTGGTTGGGGTACAGGCGAGCGTGCTGGCGAACAGCAGGCCGGACAACAGCTTGAAGGGCATGGCGAGCGTCCTTGCTCGGCGGGTGGAACTTCAAGCCTAGGCAAGAAAAAGCCCCTGCCAGTCGCCTGGCAGGGGCTCTTGTTTACCGGGTGTTGCTTGTACCGGGTGTTGCTTACAGCCCGGCGGCCGCGCGCAGCGCGTCGACACGGTCGGTGCGTTCCCAGGTGAACGTGGTGAAGGTGTCGTCGCCCACGGTCTTGACCTGCGGGGTGCGGCCGAAGTGACCGTAGGCCGCGGTTTCCTGGTACATCGGGTGCAGCAGGTCGAGCATGGTGGTGATCGCATACGGACGCAGGTCGAAACACTCACGCACGATCTGGATGATCTTCTCGTCGGCAACCTTGCCGGTGCCGAAGGTGTTCAGCGAGATCGAGGTCGGCTGGGCCACGCCGATGGCGTACGACACCTGGATTTCGCAGCGCTCGGCCAGGCCTGCGGCAACGATGTTCTTGGCCACGTAGCGACCGGCGTAGGCGGCCGAACGGTCAACCTTGGACGGGTCCTTGCCGGAGAAAGCGCCACCCCCGTGACGGGCCATGCCGCCGTAGGTGTCGACGATGATCTTGCGGCCGGTCAGGCCGCAGTCGCCCACCGGGCCACCGATGATGAAGTTGCCGGTGGGGTTGATGTGGAACTGGGTGTCCTTGTGCAGCAGCTCGGCCGGCAGCACGTGCTTGACGATCAGCTCCATCACGCCTTCGCGCAGGTCGGCGTAGGACACGTCCGGGTTGTGCTGGGTCGACAGCACGATGGCGTCGATGCCCACCACCTTGCCGCCTTCGTAGCGGCAGGTGACCTGGGACTTGGCGTCCGGGCGCAGCCACGGCAACAGGCCGGACTTGCGCGCTTCGGCCTGACGCTGCACCAGCTGGTGCGAGAAGCTGATCGGGGCTGGCATCAGCTCCGGGGTTTCGTTGCTGGCGTAGCCGAACATCAGGCCCTGGTCGCCCGCGCCCTGGTCTTCAGGCTTGCTGCGGTCAACGCCCTGGGCGATGTCTACCGACTGCTTGCCGATGATGTTCATCACCGCGCAGGTGGCGCCATCGAAACCGACGTCGGAGCTGTTGTAGCCGATGTCGACGATCACGTTGCGCACGATGTCTTCGAGGTCGACCCAGGCCGAAGTGGTCACTTCGCCGGCGATGATGGCCACACCGGTTTTCACCAGGGTCTCGCACGCCACGCGGGCGAACTTGTCTTCGGCGATGATGGCGTCGAGCACCGCATCCGAAATCTGGTCGGCGATTTTATCCGGATGCCCTTCAGACACGGACTCGGAGGTGAAAAGGGAGTATTCGCTCATCTCGACGGGTTCCTAAAATTTACCGATGGTGAGTGTCGCCAGGTGGTCGCTGAAAGTGGCGAACCTGAATCTGGAAACCATTACGTAAGCCCACATAGAGGCTGTCCTCGGGAACCAGCCCCGCGGCGCTGGCCCAACGGGCCAAATCATCCTGTTCAAAGCCCAGCCAGAGATCGCCGCACGCCTGGCGCGCCCAGCTCTGGTCGTGGCTGCACAGTTCTGTTACCAACAGGCTTCCGCCTGGTCTGACACGCTTGGCCAGGTGCCCGAGGGCCTGGGCAGGCTCGCTGAAATGGTGCAGCACCATGTTCAGCACCACGCAGTCGGCCTGTACATCCGTTGCATGCAGGGCATCGGCCAACAGCAGGGTTACGTTAGCCAGGCGCTCGCGCTGGCACACCTGGCGCGCCAGCTCGAGCATGGTCGGGCTGTTGTCCAGGGCGGTGACGTGGGTGAAGCGCCGCGCCAGTTCGGGCAGAAACTCGCCATCGCCGGGGCCGACCTCCAGGGCGCTGGCCAGCGGGTCGAAGCTGAGCTTGTCGAGCAGCGCCAGCAGGCTTTCGCGGTACTGCGCCAGGCCGGCGATCAGGTCCTGCTGGGCGCGGAACTTCTCTTCCACACGCAGGAAGAAGTCCTGGCTGGTGGCGGCCCGGCGCACCTGCACCTGGCCGATGCGCGCCTGCACCTCGGCCGGCAGTTCCAGCGCGTCGACCTCCTCCAGCAGCGCCCCGTGCAGCTTGCCGCCCAGGCGCTGGCTGTCGGGCAGTGCGCGGCGATAGAAGATCGCGTTGCCTTCGCGCCGGGTGGCCACCAGGTCGGCCTGGGCCAGTACCTTGAGATGGTGGCTCATGCCCGACTGGCCGATGGCGAAGATCTGCGCCAGCTCCAGCACCCCGAACGAATCGCTGGCCAGCGCGCGCAGCACGTTCAGCCGCAGCGGGTCGCCGCCGGCCTTGCACAGGGCAGCCAGCGCGTCGCTTTGCTCGGGGTCGATGGAGGGGGCGTGAAGGTTCATGGGCGGCAGTCTAGTCAGCGTGCAGCGGCCTCGCAAGTTCTATATCAAAAAGTTTTGATATTGCTCGATGGGCGGGCCCGGCCCGGCATGGCAGGCGACAATTTCTGCCGTTTTGTCGGCGCAACACGGGATTAGTCGCTCAATCGCACTAAAAACATCCCTCATCGACCATCCGTGATTGCCCCCGGGCACGTGCCTGGGCGAAAATGGCCGCCTTTTTCCGTTCGTTAATATTCAAGCCCCCCAGGAGACAAGCGATGCCCAGCCGTCGTGAGCGTGCCAACGCCATTCGTGCCCTCAGCATGGATGCCGTGCAAAAAGCCAACAGCGGCCATCCCGGTGCCCCGATGGGCATGGCGGATATCGCCGAGGTTCTTTGGCGTGACTTCTTGAAGCACAACCCGAGCAACCCGCACTTCGCCGACCGTGACCGCTTCGTGCTGTCCAACGGCCACGGCTCGATGCTGATCTACTCGCTGCTGCACCTGACCGGCTACGACCTGTCGATCGACGACCTCAAGGCGTTCCGTCAACTGCACAGCCGCACCCCGGGCCACCCGGAATTCGGCTACACCCCAGGCGTCGAGACCACCACCGGCCCGCTGGGCCAGGGTCTGGCCAACGCCGTGGGCTTTGCCCTGGCCGAAAAAGTGCTGGGCGCCCAGTTCAACCGTCCAGGCCACGACGTCGTCGACCACCACACCTATGTGTTCCTGGGTGATGGCTGCATGATGGAAGGTATTTCCCACGAAGTCGCTGCACTGGCCGGTACCCTGGGCCTGGGCAAGCTGATCGCCTTCTACGACGACAACGGTATCTCCATCGACGGCGAAGTCGAAGGCTGGTTCACCGACGACACGCCGAAGCGTTTCGAAGCCTACCACTGGCAGGTGATCCGCAATGTCGACGGTCACGACCCAGAAGAGATCAAGACCGCCATCGAGACCGCGCGCAAGAGCGCGCAGCCGACCCTGATCTGCTGCAAGACCACCATCGGCTTCGGTTCGCCGAACAAGGGCGGCAAGGAAGACTGCCACGGCGCGCCACTGGGCGATGCCGAAATCGCCCTGACCCGCCAGGCCCTGAACTGGAACCACGGCCCGTTCGAAATCCCGGCCGACATCTATGCCGAGTGGGATGCCAAGCAGGCCGGCGCCGCCGCCGAAGCCGCCTGGGACCAGCGCTTTGCTGCCTACGCTGCAGCCTTCCCTGAACTGGCCAGCGAACTCAAGCGTCGCCTGAGCGGCGAACTGCCAGCCGACTTCGCCGAGAAGGCTGCCGTCTACATCGCCGAAGTGGACGCCAAGGGCGAAAGCATCGCCAGCCGCAAGGCCAGCCAGAACACCCTGAACGCCTTCGGCCCGCTGCTGCCGGAGTTCCTCGGTGGCTCGGCGGACCTCGCCGGCTCCAACCTGACCCTGTGGAAAGGTTGCAAGGGCGTCAGCGCCGAAGATGCCAGCGGCAACTACATGTACTACGGCGTGCGCGAGTTCGGCATGACCGCCATCATGAACGGCGTTGCCCTGCACGGCGGCCTGGTGCCTTACGGCGCGACCTTCCTGATGTTCATGGAATACGCCCGCAATGCCGTGCGCATGTCGGCCCTGATGAAGCAGCGCGTGATCCACGTCTACACCCACGACTCCATCGGCCTGGGCGAAGACGGCCCGACTCACCAGCCGATCGAGCAGCTGACCAGCCTGCGCACCACGCCGAACCTGGACACCTGGCGTCCGGCCGACGCGGTCGAATCGGCCGTGAGCTGGAAGCACGCCCTGGAGCGCAAGGACGGCCCTTCGGCGCTGATCTTCTCGCGTCAGAACCTGCAGCACCAAACCCGCGACGCCGGCCAGATCGCCGACATCAGCCGTGGTGGCTACGTGCTCAAGGACTGCGCAGGCGAGCCTGAGCTGATCCTGATCGCCACCGGTTCCGAAGTGGGCCTGGCGGTGCAGGCGTTCGACAAGCTGACCGAGCAGGGCCGCAAGGTGCGCGTGGTATCGATGCCATGCACCAGCGTGTTCGATGCCCAGGACGCCAGCTACAAGCAGTCGGTTCTGCCACTGCAGGTGGGCGCGCGGATTGCCATCGAAGCTGCCCACGCCGACTTCTGGTACAAGTACGTGGGCCTGGAAGGCCGCGTCATCGGCATGACCACCTACGGTGAATCGGCGCCGGCTTCGGCACTGTTCGAAGAGTTCGGCTTCACCCTGGAAAACATCCTGGGTACGGCTGAAGAGCTGCTGGAAGACTGATAAAACCAGTTGGAGCGGCGTTGAACCCATCGCGGGTCAAGCCCGCTCCCACAGGGATCACGAGTGTCCTTGTGGGAGCGGGCTTGACCCGCGATTGCCGCGACTCGGTTCCTGCAGGTTGCAGATAACATTCTGTTCCGTGAGCATCCCATGCCCCAACCGCGTCCCTACAAAGTTGCACTCAACGGCTACGGCCGCATCGGTCGTTGCGTCCTGCGCGCACTCTTTGAACGGGGGGCCAGCGCGGGCTTCGAGATCGTTGCACTGAACGACCTGGCCGATCAGGCCAGCCTCGAATACCTGACACGCTTCGACTCCACCCACGGGCGCTTTCCCGGTGAGGTCAGGGTCGACGGCGATTGTCTGCATATCAATGGCGACTGCGTCAAAGTACTGCGCAGCGCCACCCCCGAAGGCATCGACTGGGCCGCGCTCGACGTCGACCTGGTGCTCGAATGCTCCGGGGCCTACAACACCCGCGCCGACGGCCAGCGTTTCCTCGACGCCGGCGCACCACGGGTGCTGTTTTCCCAGCCGATGGCCAGCGAGGCGGATGTCGACGCCACCGTTGTCTACGGCATCAACCAGGATTGCCTTGAAGGCGGCGAACGGCTGGTATCCAACGCCTCCTGCACCACCAACTGCGGCGTGCCGCTGCTGCGTGTGCTCGACCAGGCCTTCGGCATCGAGTACGTGCAGATCACCACCATCCACTCGGCAATGAACGACCAGCCGGTGATCGATGCCTACCACCACGAAGACCTGCGCCGCACCCGTTCGGCGTTCCAGTCGGTGATTCCGGTGTCTACCGGGCTCGCGCGGGGTATCGAACGCCTGCTGCCGGAACTTGCCGGGCGAATCCAGGCCAAAGCGGTACGCGTGCCGACGGTGAACGTGTCGTGCCTGGACATCACCCTGCAGACCGCCCGCGATACCACCGCGGCCGAAGTCAACCAGGTGCTGCGTGAAGCGGCCCTGAGTGGCCCGCTCAAGGGGTTGCTGGCCTACACCGAACTGCCCCACGCCAGCTGTGATTTCAACCATGACCCACATTCGGCCATCGTCGATGCCAGCCAGACCCGCGTTTGCGGCCCCCGCCTGGTGAACCTGCTGGCCTGGTTCGACAACGAATGGGGGTTCGCCAACCGCATGCTCGACGTCGCCGAACATTTTCTGCGCGTCGTGGACTCAACCAGCACCACTCGCAAACAGCCCTGAAGGACTGCATTCATGACCGTTTTGAAGATGACCGACCTCGATCTGCAAGGTAAGCGCGTACTGATCCGCGAAGACCTCAACGTGCCTGTGAAGGACGGTGTGGTCAGCAGCGACGCGCGCATCCTGGCCTCGCTGCCGACCATCAAGCTGGCCCTGGAGAAGGGCGCGGCCGTGATGGTCTGCTCGCACCTGGGGCGCCCGACCGAAGGCGAGTTCTCGGCCGAGAACAGCCTCAAGCCGGTGGCCGACTACCTGAGCAAGGCGCTGGGCCGTGAGGTGCCGCTGGTGGCCGACTACCTGGGCGGCGTGGACGTGAAGGCCGGCGACATCGTGCTGTTCGAGAACGTGCGCTTCAACAAGGGCGAGAAAAAGAACGCCGACGAACTGGCCCAGCAATACGCCGCCCTGTGCGACGTGTTCGTGATGGACGCCTTCGGTACCGCCCACCGTGCCGAGGGCTCGACCCACGGCGTGGCCAAGTTCGCCAAGGTCGCCGCTGCCGGTCCGCTGCTGGCCGCCGAGCTGGATGCACTGGGCAAGGCCCTGAAGGCCCCTGCCAAGCCGATGGCCGCCATCGTCGCCGGTTCCAAGGTATCGACCAAGCTGGACGTGCTCAACAGCCTGAGCCAGGTGTGCGACCTGCTGATCGTCGGTGGCGGCATCGCCAACACCTTCCTGGCCGCTGCCGGCCACCCGGTGGGCAAGTCGCTGTACGAAGCCGACCTGATCGACACCGCCAAGGCCATCGCGGCCAAGGTCAACGTGCCGCTGCCGGTGGACGTGGTGGTGGCCAAGGAATTTGCCGAAAGCGCCACGGCTACCGTCAAGCTGGTGGGCGAGGTGGCCGAGGACGACATGATCCTGGACATCGGCCCGCAGACCGCCGAACAGTTCGCCGAGCTGCTGAAGTCGTCCAAGACCATCCTGTGGAACGGCCCGGTGGGCGTGTTCGAGTTCGACCAGTTCGGCAACGGCACCAGGACCCTGGCCAAGGCCATCGCCGACAGCGCCGCGTTCTCGATTGCCGGCGGTGGCGACACCCTGGCGGCCATCGACAAGTATGGCGTGGCCAGCCAGATCTCCTACATTTCTACCGGTGGCGGTGCATTCCTCGAGTTCGTCGAGGGCAAGGTGCTGCCGGCGGTGGACGTGCTGGAACAACGGGCCAAGGCCTGACTCGCTCAGCCTGGCAAAGGGAGTGTGACCTGATGGTCAAGCGGTTGCCTGTGTTTATCCTGGCCGGTCTGCTCAGCGCCTGTGCTGGCAGCCCGGAGCCTGCGGCGGATGCCCCCGGCAAGCCGAAGGGCGGTTGCTACCAGTCGCAGTGGCAGGCAGAGACCGTGCCGGTGATCAACAAGAGGCTCGGCCCGGACGGGCTGGAGAAGTATGACGAGGAACACCAGCGCCAGGCCCCGGGTTGCCCTTGATCGGTTCGAGGCAACCTGTTGGCCGGTTCGTGGTCTTCTAGAGGATATTCGATGAAAAGCGTTGTAGCCCTGATGGCCCTGGTTCTGATGGCAGGTTGCGCAAGCCTCAAGCCAACCCCGGCCCCGACCGACAACTGGACCCGCTGGGTCTGTGACAGTCAGGCCGAGGTGCTGTGGCGGTTTGCCGATGCCAGCCAGGAAGAGGTGGATGTACGCCTTGGTGGCGGCGATCAGGTCTACCGGCTCAAGCCGGAGCCCGGTGCGTCGGGTGCGCTGTACAGCGATGGCGTGCTGGCCCTGCACACCAAGGGCGATGAAGGCCTGGTGTACTGGGTAGCGACCAACGATTTGATAGGGCGGGGCTGCAAGGCACCGTGACTGGCCGGGCCGACCGCTGTCGGCCCACACTACTTGAATAGCAACCGCCGCTGCGGCAGGCTTGCACGAAAAACGACGCTTGTCGGGAGAGAGATACACAATGGCACTCATTAGCATGCGCCAGATGCTGGACCACGCCGCCGAGTTCGGCTACGGCGTTCCGGCTTTCAACGTCAACAACCTCGAGCAAATGCGCGCCATCATGGAAGCCGCCGACAAGACCGACTCCCCGGTGATTGTCCAGGCCTCGGCCGGTGCCCGCAAATACGCCGGTGCGCCGTTCCTGCGCCACCTGATCCTGGCGGCGATCGAAGAATTCCCGCACATCCCGGTGTGCATGCACCAGGACCACGGCACCAGCCCTGACGTGTGCCAGCGTTCGATCCAGCTGGGCTTCAGCTCGGTGATGATGGACGGCTCGCTGGGCGAAGACGGCAAGACCCCGACCGACTACGACTACAACGTGCGTGTCACCCAGCAGACCGTGGCCATGGCCCACGCCTGCGGCGTTTCGGTAGAGGGCGAGCTGGGCTGCCTGGGTTCGCTGGAAACCGGCATGGCCGGTGAAGAAGACGGCATCGGCGCCGAAGGCGTGCTGGATCACAGCCAGATGCTGACCGACCCTGAAGAAGCTGCCGATTTCGTCAAGCGTACCCAGGTCGATGCCCTGGCCATCGCCATCGGCACCAGCCACGGCGCCTACAAGTTCACCAAGCCGCCTACCGGCGACGTGCTGGCGATCGACCGCATCAAGGAGATCCACAAGCGCATCCCCAACACTCACCTGGTGATGCACGGTTCGTCTTCGGTGCCGCAGGAGTGGCTGGCGATCATCAACCAGTACGGTGGCGACATCAAGGAAACCTACGGCGTACCGGTTGAAGAAATCGTCGAAGGCATCAAGTACGGCGTGCGCAAGGTCAACATCGACACCGACCTGCGCCTGGCGTCCACCGGTGCCATGCGCCGCCTGATGGCCACCAACCCGAGCGAGTTCGACCCGCGCAAGTTCTTCGGTGAAACCGTCAAGGCCATGCGCGACGTGTGCATCGCTCGCTACGAAGCCTTCGGCACCGCCGGCAACGCCTCGAAGATCAAGCCGATCTCCCTCGAAGCGATGTTCCAGCGCTATGCCAAGGGCGAGCTGGCCGCCAAGGTCAACTAAGCCTGGTTGGTTGTACGAAAAACCCGCAGCGATGCGGGTTTTTTTGTGCCCGTGCGGCTTGCTTCACCGGCCGGAACCGGGGGTTTTCGGCTGCGGGGCCGCCACGGACACCGGATCTGGCCCAACGCGACAGACCGTTAGTCGGGCAACACTTTGTTTATACCGATGATGCCAATGTGCTGACTTCAGATTTGTTTCAGCCAGGTCTAGAGTAAAGCCTCAAGTTCCATCCGGAATCTGGCGTCGTTACACAAGAGAAGCAGCATGGATTGCGCGCACCCTCACACTCACGACAGCGGTTCGGTTTTACTGATCGTCGATGACTACCCGGAAAACCTGATCAGCCTGCAAGCCTTGCTTGCGCGTGAGGACTGGCATGTGCTGACCGCAAGCTCCGGTACCGAAGCCCTGAGCACGCTGCTCGAGCATGAGGTGGACCTGGTGCTGCTGGATGTGCAGATGCCCGGTATGGACGGCTTCGAAGTCGCGCGCCTGATGCGCGGCAGCCAGCGCACCTGCCTGACCCCGATCATCTTCCTGACCGCCAATGAACAGTCCCAGGCGGCGGTGCTCAAGGGCTATGCCAGTGGCGCGGTGGACTACCTGTTCAAGCCATTCGACCCGCACATTCTCAAGCCCAAGGTCCAGGCCCTGCTCGACCAGCAGCGTAACCGGCGTGCCTTGCAGCGCCTGAGCCGCGACCTGGAGGCCGAGCGCGCATTCAACGCCTCGGTGCTGGACAACGCCGCCGAAGGCATCCTGGTGGTGGCCGAGGACGGTCGCATCCGCTTTGCCAACCCGGCCATCTCGCGCCTGCTCCAGGCCCCGGTGGAGCAATTGCAGGGCGCAGACCTGCTGGGCTTCGTGCAGTCGCCCGTGCCAACCCGGTGGTGTGACTCGGCGTTCTACCAGGCCTACCAGGAGCGCGATATCTACCGCCTGCACGACGCCGTGCTGCTCACCGCCTCCGGGTTGCCGCTGCCGGTGGCGTTGTCGTGCGCGGCGCTGCCCGGCGAGCAGCGGGCGATGGTGGTGACGGTGCTGGACATGTCGGTGGTGCGCAACCTGCACCAGCAGCTGGAGTTCCAGGCCGTGACCGACCCGCTGACCGGGCTGCTCAACCGCCGCGGGTTCTGCCAGGCCGCCGAAGCTGCGCTGCTGCGCAGCGAGCATTCCGACAAGGCCCAGGCCCTGATGTACATGGACCTTGACGGTTTCAAACGGATCAACGACTCGCTCGGCCATGCAGCCGGCGACCGCGTGCTGCACTGGGTGGGCGAACAGCTCAAGGAATGCCTGGGCGCCTACGCGATCCTCGGGCGTATGGGCGGCGACGAGTTCACGGCCTTGCTCGATACCCTGGAATACCCGGAGCAGGCGGCGCGCTTTGCCGAAAAGCTGATCGAGCGCATGTCCATCTGCCAGCAGATCGATGGCCTGGAGGTGACGCTTGGCGTGAGCATCGGCATCGCCACCTACTCCGACTGCGGGCCGCACCTGGACGGCCTGCTGCGTGCGGCGGACGCGGCCATGTATGCCGCCAAGCAGGCCGGCCGACAGCAGTACCGCTACTACGACCAGGAGCTCAACGGTCGTGCTCGCTCGCGCCTGATGCTCGAAGACAGTGTGCGCGACGCGATCGAGCGGCACGACTTCAGCCTGGTGTATCAGCCGCAGGTGGCGTTTGCCGATGGTCGCCTGCGCGGGTTCGAGGCGTTGTTGCGCTGGCAGCACCCCAGTGTCGGCGATGTGCCGCCGGGGTTGTTCCTGCCGTTGCTGGAGGAGGCCAGGCTGGTCTCGCGGCTGGCCAGCTGGATCTACACCCAGGGTGCGGCGCAGCGGCGCGCCTGGGAGGCTCGGTTCGAGCCGGACCTGGTGCTGAGCATCAGCCTCAGCCGCGTGCAGTTCGCCATGCCCAACCTGGTCGAGGAACTGGGGCGGGTGATCGCCAGCCATGGCCTGCGCCCGGCCCAGCTTGAGGTGGAGGTGGCGGAAACCTCGCTGGCCGCCAACCTCGACATCGCGCTGCGTCAGTTGCGCAGGCTGCGCGAGCTGGGCGTGCGAGTGGCGCTGGACGATTTCGGCGCCGGAGAGTGCTCGCTGCGCCTGCTGCGCGACCTGCCCATCGACACGCTCAAGCTCGACCGGCACCTGGTGGCGCGTCTGCCCGGTTCGGCGGCGGACGCGGCGCTGGTCCGCAGTGTCATCGGCCTGTGCCGCGACTATGGCGTGTGTGTGGTGGCCGAGGGCGTCGAGACGCGGGAGCAGGCGCAGTGGCTGCTGGCAAACGGTTGCGCCTATGCCCAGGGCTTCCTGGTGGCACGGCCCCTGACGGCGCAGCGCGCCGGTGATTTCCCGGCTTTTTTCGACTGGCGCAACGAGGCGGCCGGGGAATTGAGTACACTGACGCCTTTGCCTGCAATGCCCCGTGCCCATGACCGTACTCAAGTACCTGCAAGCCTATCCGCCTGCCCTGCAAGACCAGGTGCGCCAGATGATTGCCCAGAACCGTCTGGGTGACTACCTGCGCCAGCGCTACCCCGAGCGCCATGCGGTACAGAGCGACAAGGCGCTGTATGCCTATGCCCAGGCCCTGAAGCAGGAGCACCTGCGCAATGCGCCGAACCTGGACAAGGTGCTGTTCGACAATCGCCTCGATCTCACCCACCGCGCACTGGGCCTGCACACTGCGGTATCGCGCGTGCAGGGCGGCAAGCTCAAGGCCAAGAAGGAAATCCGCATCGCCTCGCTGTTCAAGGACGCGGCGCCGCAGTTTCTGAAGATGATCGTGGTGCACGAACTGGCGCACCTCAAGGAGAGCGACCACAACAAGGCGTTCTACCAACTCTGCGAATACATGCAGCCGGGCTACCATCAACTGGAGTTCGACCTGCGCATCTACCTGACCTGGCGCGACCTGTCCGGCGCCCAGTGAGCGAAAGGGAATTGCCAATGGAAGTGAGCAAGACCAAGACCAGTTTCTATCGTCGCCTGTACGTGGCGTGGCTGATCGACAGCCGTACCGCCAGCAGCGTACCGGCGCTGATGGAGGCCACCGGCATGCCGCGGCGCACGGCGCAGGACACCATCGCGGCGCTGGCCGACCTGGACATCGTGTGCGAGTTCGAGCAGCAGGAAGGTGCGCGCAACCATGCCGGGCATTACCGGATACGTGACTGGGGCGCGATCGACAAGCAGTGGATCACCCAGCATCTGCGCAGTATCCGCCAGGTGCTGGGCTACCCCTGAAGCCCCTCCGCCGGCAAGCCCGGCCCCTGCACCTACCCCTGTAGGAGCCGGCCTTGCCGGCGAAGCGTCTAGCCCCGGCGCATGCCGATGTGCGGGATGCCATCCTCCAGATACGCCTCCCCGGCCACCTCGAACCCGTGCCGCGCATAGTAGGCCTGCAGGTGCGCCTGTGCGGACAGGTACACCGGCACCCCTGGCCAGTGCTTCTCGGCCTGTGCCAGCCCCTGCACCATCAGTGCATGCCCCAGCCCCTCGCCCCGCGCCGACGGCGCAATCACCACCCGCCCGATCACCACGTCGCCGCCCTGTGACTCGGGGTCCAGCAGGCGCAGGTACGCCACCAGCTCGCCATCGCGCCAGGCCATCAGGTGGCAGGTGTCGCCCTCCAGGTCCTGGCCATCGGTTTCCAGGTACGGGCATTTCTGCTCCACCACGAACACCTCGATGCGCAGCGTCAGCAGCGCGTACAGCTGTTGCTTGCCAAGGTCGGTGTGATGCTTGCAGATCCAGTCGATGCTCATCGCGTTTCTCTCCTGTGTAATGCCCCGATCATAACCACGCCGAGCACCTCAGGGCGAAGGTCGCGAATTGCCATGGATCAAGTCGGCGCGGAATCGGCAAAAATAGAGGCAATTAGCTATCACCCGGCACTGCCCGATACCGGAATCTTTGTGTAATCTGGCCGTGCAGCCTAGCTTTGCGCCAACAGAAATCTCATGCCATTCAACAAGAACGCGGACCCGATCCGCTAAGGGATTTGAGCATGCGGCCACTGCTTCGAGCCTTGGGTTTGCTTGGATTGCTGCTCTGTGCCCAGTCGGCCCAGGCCGAAAAACTGCGGCTGGTGGCCGATGCCTGGCCCCCCTTCACCGACGCCCGCCTACCCAGGGGCGGGCTGGCCACCGCCCTTGTCACCACCGCCCTGGAGCGTGCCGGGTTTGCCAGCGAGTTCGAGCAGGCGCCGTGGGCGCGCGCGCTGCGGGGCATCGGCGAGGGCCGCTACGATGTGCTGATCAACGCCTGGCAGAGCGATGCGCGTACCCGCATCGGGGCCTTCTCCCAAGGCTACCTGAGCAACCGCGTGCGGCTGCTCAAGCGCAAGGGCGACGTGCTGCGTTTCGATACCCTGAGCGATCTCTACCCGCACACCATCGCGGTGGTGCGCGACTATGCCTATGCGGCCGAATTCGACAATGACGGGCGTCTGCAGAAGGTGCCGGTGCGCGACTTTTCGGTGGCGGTGGGCATGCTGGCTGCCGGGCGGGTGCGCCTGACCCTGGAGGACGAATACGTGGCGCGCTACTACCTGCAGCGTGAAAGCGCGAACGTGCGCAACCGCGTGCAGTTCTTCGGCAAGCCGGTGAGCGAGAACAGCCTGCACATCCTGGTCAGCCTCAGGCATCCGCAGCATGCCCAGATCGTGGCCGGCTTCGACAAGGCCATCGCCGCCATGAAGGCCGATGGCAGCTATGCCCGGTTGCTCAAGGACTACGGCCTGTAGTCAGGCCGGGGTGTCCTTGATCAGGTGCGCGGCCAGGGTGCGCAGCGGGCCCAGCTGGCGGCAGATCAGTGCCAGCTGGGTCTGCACCAGGCGCTGGTTCTCGTCCATTTCCTCGGGCATCTGCTCAAGGCTCGCCGCCAGGGCTTCCTCGGCGTCGCTGTGGATCGCCACCGGGGTCTTGCTGGCAAGGCCAGTGGCGATTTCGTCGAGGCTGGCGGCCAGGCTGGCACCCGCGCCGTCGATCAACTGCTCGTGGGCTTCGGGTGCCAGTGCGCTGTCACGGTGTGCACCCAGCCCGGAGAGGTAGCTGAGCAGGGTGTGCGAGAGCACCAGGAAGCGAAAGCCCACGTCGGCCTCTTTGCGAAAATGCCCCGGCTCCATGAGCATGTTGGCCAGCGTGGTCGACAGCGCCGCGTCGGCGTTGTGCGCGTTGCGCCGGGCCAGGCGGTAGGCCAGGTCGTCGCTCTTGCCCTGGGCGTACTGCTGCATGATCTGGCGCAGGTAGGTGCTGTTGCAGCTCAGGGTGTTGGCCAGCACCTTGTTCAGCCGACGGCCCTGCCAGTCGGGCAGGAACAGGAACACCGCCAGGATCGCGATCAGGCTGCCCACCAGGGTGTCGAACAGGCGCGGCAGGAACAGACCGTAGCCGTCGCCGATCTGGTTGAAGCAGAACAGCACCATCAGCGTGATCGCCGCCGTGGCCAGGGTGTAGCGGGTGGTGCGGTTGACGAAGAACACCACCCCGGCGGCCACCGCGAACAGCGACTGGATGATCGCGCTGGGGAACAGGTCGAACAGCGCCCAGCCCACGGTCAGGCCGATGGCGGTGCCGATGATCCGCTGCACCAGCTTGCGCCGGGTGGCGCCATAGCTGGGCTGGCACACGAACAGCGTGGTGAGGATGATCCAGTAGCCCTGGGTGGGGTGGATCAGGTGCACCATGCCGTAGCCGATCGACAGCGCCAGCGGCAGGCGCAGGGCGTGGCGAAAGATCAGCGAGGTCGGCGTGAGGTGCTGGCGCAGGCGGCTCCACACATCCTTGAGGCTGCGCGGCGAACGGTCGAGCAGGCTCGAGTCGCTGTTGTCGGCCAGGTTGTCGGGGTTGCTGGCATCGCCGAGCAGGCGGTCGAGGGTTGCCAGGTTCGCCGCCAGCGCCCGCAGCGAGCGCAGCAGGCCGCGCCAGGCCGGGTTGCTCTGGATGCGCAGGTGCTCGAGCGAGGCGTGCAGGTCTTCCAGTGCGGCGGCGAAGCTGGTGTCGTAGACGAACGGCTGGCGCAGCTGGATCGACTCGGACAATTGCACGCACGCCTTGCCCTGCTGGCGCAGCAAACGCTGGCAGCGAAACAGCACGTCGCTGTGGAAGAACGCCTCGGTGAGCGCGTTGTAGGGGTAGTGCGAGGAACTGGCGCGCTCGTGGATGTCCTGGGCCAGAAAGTACAGCTTCAGGTAGCGGCTCACCTTGGAGCCGGGGCGGCCATTGCCCACGCGGTGCAGGATGATTTCCTTGGCGGCGTTGAGGGCGGCCACCACCTTGCCGTTCTGCTGGGCCAGTTCCAGGCGGCGGGCCTCCACGTCCAGCTGGCGGATGGGCTCGAACAGGGTGGCCTTGAGCTTGAGGTAGCGGCCCAGTTCGCGAAACAGCCGCGCCAGGCTCTGTTGCACCGGCTGGTTGGAGAACAGCGCCTGCCACAGCACCGACAGCAATCCGTACCAGGCGGCGCCTGCCACCAGCAGCAAGGGCTCGTGCCAGAAGTCGGTGACCTGGCCGCCGCGCTGGTCCACGCCGATCATGGTGTACACCGACAGGATCAGTGTGGCCGAGGCGATGGCGCCGTAGCGCTCGCCCAGCGCGCCGAGCATGGTCAGCGCGAACGCCGCCAGCGCCAGGGCGCAGCCGAAGAGGATCGGGTAGGGGAACAGCAGCTCCACCGACAGCGCAGCGACGGTGAAGCACACCAGGGTCACGGCCAGGGCGTTGAGCCGGCCCTGCCAGCTGTCGTCGGTCTCGGCCAGGGCGCTGGCGATGATGCCCAGGAACAGCGGGATCAGCAGCCCCATCTCGTCCTGGTACCAGCACAGCGCCATGCTGCCGGTCAGCGCGATCAATACCCGGATGCTGTAGCTGAACTTGTCCAGGGCCCACAAACGACGCAGCGAGTGACGCAAGGAAGACGATGACATGATAGGGCGGCAGGCCTGCTTGGCGATGATCGAAATTGAGCCGGTCACGGTGGCAGCGAACTGTCACCGTGGTCACGTACCAGCAAAATTTGTTCCGTGATGCGCGATTCTAACGCGAAGGTTAGACGAACTGCGCGGCCGCGTAGGCCGATGCCCAGGCCCACTGGAAATTGAACCCGCCCAGGTGCCCGCTGACGTCCAGCACTTCGCCCACGAAATACAGGCCGGGGCTTTTCAGCGACTCCAGGGTCTTGGACGACACTTCGCGGGTGTCGACCCCGCCCAGGGTGACTTCGGCGGTGCGATAGCCCTCGGTGCCGGCCGGTACCACCTGCCAGGCCGCCAGTTTGTCGGCGACCTCGGCCAGTTCGGCCGGGGTGTACTGCTTCATCGGCCGGGACACGAACCAGTGCTCGGCCAGCAGGTTGGCCATCTTCTTGGTGAAGACCTCGCCAAGCAGGGTCTTGAGTTCGCTGTTGGGGCGTTCGGCCTGTTGCTGTTGCAGCCAGGCGAGGGCGTCATGCTCGGGCAGCAGGTTGATCTCGACGCTGTCGCCGCTGTGCCAGAACGACGACACCTGCAGGATCGCCGGGCCGCTGAGGCCGCGGTGGGTGAACAGCAGGTTCTCGCGAAAGCTGGTGCCGTTGCAGCTGGCCACGCAGTCCACCGAGGTGCCCGACAGCTCGGTGCACATGGCCTTGAGCTGCGGCTCGGTGATGGTGAAGGGCACCAGCCCGGCGCGGGTCGGCAGCAGGGTGTGGCCGAACTGGCGGGCCACCTGGTAGCCGAAACCGGTGGCACCCAAAGTCGGGATCGACAGGCCGCCGGTGGCGATCACCAGCGACTGGCATTGCAGCGTGCCCATGCTGGTTTCGAGCAGGTAGCCATGCTCGAGCTTTTCGATCTGCTCGATGCGCGTGTCCATGCGCAGCTCGGCGCCGGCGCTCTGAAGCTCGCTGAGCAGCATGTCGAGGATGTCGCTGGACTTGTTGTCGCAGAAAAGCTGGCCGAGTTTTTTCTCGTGATAGGGCACGGCGTGCTTGCCGACCATCTCGATGAAGTCCCACTGGGTGTAGCGGGCCAGGGCCGACTTGCAGAAGTGCGGGTTGTGCGAGAGGAAGTTGGCCGGCTCGGTGTACAGGTTGGTGAAGTTGCAGCGCCCGCCACCGGACATCAGGATCTTCTTGCCGGGCTTGTTGGCATGGTCCAGCAGCAGCACCTGGCGGCCGCGGTTGGCGGCGTGGATGGCGCACATCAGGCCGGCGGCGCCAGCGCCGATGATGATCACTTCGGTGGAACGCACTGCAAAATCCTCAAATAGGTGTTGAAGCTATCGCGGGTCAAGCCCGCTCCCACAGGAGGTACGCAAGTCCTTGTGGGAGCGGGCTTGACCCGCGATGAGGCCCTGATAGGCGATAAACGACTCAGACGATGCGAACCCGCAGCGAGCGCCCCTTGATCTTGCCGCTGTTGAGCCGCTGCAGCGCCTGCTTGGCCACGCCGCGTTCCACCGCCACGAAGGCCTGGAAATCGAAGATCGCGATCTTGCCCACCTGGGTGCCCGGGATGCCGGCATCACCGGTCAGCGCACCCAGGATGTCGCCCGGCCGCAGCTTGTCCTTGCGCCCGGCACCGATGCACAGCGTGCTCATGGTCGGCACCAGCGGGCCGCCGGCCTGGGGCTTGAGGCTGTCGATCTGCTCCCAGCGCAGGGGCGCCTTCTGCAGCTGCTCGATGGCCTGGGCGCGGTGCGCTTCGGACGGGGCCACCAGGCTCGCCGCCAGGCCCTTCTCGCCGGCACGCCCGGTGCGGCCCACGCGGTGCACGTGAATTTCCGAGTCCCGCGCCAGCTCCACGTTGATGACCATGTCCAGCGCATCGATATCCAGCCCGCGCGCGGCCACGTCGGTGGCCACCAGCACCGAGGTGCTGCGGTTGGCGAACAGGGTCAGCACCTGGTCACGGTCGCGCTGCTCCAGGTCGCCATGCAGCGACTCGGCGGCGATGCCCTTGGCCTTGAGGTGATCGACCACTTCCTGGCACTGCTGCTTGGTGAAGCAGAACGCCACGCACGACTGCGGACGAAAGTGCGCCAGCAGGGTAGTCACCGCGTCCATGCGCTGCTCGGGCGAGATCTCGTAGAAGCGCTGCTCGATCTGCGTGTCGGCATGCAGCGACTCGGCCTTGACCTGCTGCGGGTTGCGCATGAATGCGGCCGACAGCTGCTTGATGCCGGCCGGGTAGGTGGCCGAGAACAGCAGGGTCTGGCGACGCTCCGGGGTTTGCCCGAGGATGTCGGCGATGGCGTCGTAGAAGCCCATGTCGAGCATGCGGTCGGCTTCGTCGAGCACCAGGGTGTTGAGCCCGTCGAGCACCAGGGTGCCCTTGCGCAGGTGCTGCTGCACGCGGCCCGGGGTGCCCACGATGATGTGCGCGCCGTGCTCCAGCGAGGCGATCTGCGGGCCCAGGGAAACGCCGCCGCACAGGGTCAGGATCTTGATGTTGTCTTCGGAGCGGGCCAGACGGCGCAGCTCCTTGGCCACCTGGTCGGCCAGCTCGCGGGTGGGGCACAGCACCAGGGCCTGGCAGCCGAAGTAGCGCGGGTTGATCGGGTTGAGCAGGCCGATGCCGAACGCGGCGGTCTTGCCGCTGCCGGTCTTGGCCTGGGCGATCAGGTCCATGCCCTTGAGGATCACCGGCAGGCTCTGGGCCTGGATCGGGGTCATCTGGGCGTAGCCGAGGGCGTCCAGGTTGGCCAGCATGGCGGCGGACAGCGGCAAGGTGGCGAATTCGGTGGCAATGGTGGTCACGAGGCGGGCCTGCAAAACAAAATGTCGCGCAGTGTACCAGCCTCGTGGCCATTAGCCCTAAGCCTCGATCTCCGGTTCCGGACGACGGGCACGCCTTCCGTCCGCCCTGGACAGCTGCATGAAGATCGCCGCCGCCAGCATCGACATCAGGCCGATGGTCAGGAAGGTCAGCTGGAACGCGCCCAGCGTGGTCTCCACCCCATCGCCGCTGCCGGCGCCGGTAAAGCCGCCCAGCAGTGCGCCAGCGCAGGCCACACCCAGGCTCAGCGAGAGCTGCGCCACCACCGACAGCAGGCTGTTGCCGCTGCTGGCGCTGGCGTCGTCCAGGTCGATCAGGGTCACGGTGTTCATCGCCGTGAACTGCAGCGAGTTCACCGCCCCCAGCAGCCCCAGTTGCACCAGCAGCAGGGCATACGGGGTGTGTTCGTTGACCAGCCCCAGGCTGCACAGCAACACGCCCAGCAGCAGGGTGTTGCCGGTGAGGATGGTGCGGTAGCCCAGGCGCTCGATCAGCGGCCGGGCGATGGACTTGGCGACCATTGCCGAGGCGGCCAGCGGGATCATGCTCATGCCGGCCTGGGACGGCGAATAGCCCAGCGCCACCTGCAGCAGCAACGGCACCAGAAACGGCAGTGCGCCGCTGCCCAGGCGGGCGAACAGGTTGCCGAGGATGCCCACCGAGAAGGTGCGGGTGCGAAACAGCCGGGGCGAGAACAGCGGGTTGTCGATGCTGCCGGCGCGCAGCCAGTAGGCGGCCAGGCACGCCATGCCGGCGAACAGCAGCAGCATCACGCGCAGGTGCGGCAGGTGCAGCTCGCCCAGGCCCTCCATGGCGATGGTGATCAGCACCATCGCGGCGCCGAACAGCACAAAGCCCACGCCGTCGAAGCGTGTGCGCTCGGAGCCGCGCAGGTCGGGGATGAACTTCCACACCGCGTAGCAGCCCAGCGCGCCGACCGGCAGGTTGAGCAGGAAGATCCAGTGCCAGCTCAGGTACTCCACCAGCCAGCCGCCCATGGTCGGGCCCAGCAGCGGGCCGAGCAGGCCGGGGATGGTGATGAAACTCATGATGCGCACCAGTTCGGTGCGCGGGTAGGCGCGCAGCACCACCAGGCGCCCCACCGGCAGCATCAGCGCGCCGCCCAGGCCCTGGATCACGCGGGCGCCGACCAGCATGCCGAGGCTGTTGGACAGTGCACACAGCAGCGAGCCGATGCTGAACAGCAGGATCGCGCTGAAGAAGATGCGCTTGGTGCCGAAGCGGTCGGCGATCCAGCCCGAGGCCGGGATCAGCAGGGCCACGGTGAGCATGTAGGCGATGATCACCGACTGCATGCGCAGCGGGTTTTCCGCCAGGTCGCGGGCCATGGCCGGCAGCGCGGTGTTGAGGATGGTGCCGTCCAGCGACTGCATGAAGAAGGCGATGGCCACCACCCAGGGAATCCAGCGGGCGGTGACGGGGTCCAGCGGGGTGCGGTTGGGCATGCTCTATGTCCTTGAGGGCCCCTTCGCGGGCAAGTCGAAGCGTCGAACCGCAGCTCCCACAGGGGCGGCGGTGATCCCTGTGGGAGCGGGCTTGACCCGCGATGGCGGCATCACAATGTCAGCGTCAGGCGTTTGACCAGCGCCCCCGGCAAATGGCTCGAACTGGTCTGGCGCTGTCCGTAGGTGCTGGTCGACAGGATCAGCTCGCGCTCGGTCGTGAGCGCCTCCAGCTGCGAGCCGAGCAGGCTGTATACGCTGTCGTCGAAGCGCATGGTGCTGACCGGCGCCTGGATCTGACCGTCCTCGACCCAGAATGTCGCAAAGCGCGTCAGCCCGGTCATGCGCGCCGCCGGCAGGTCGGAGTAGTTCAGGTACCACAGGTTGCTGATGTACAGCCCCGTACCCAGCCTGGCGAGCACCTCATCCAGCGCCAGCTCGCCGGCGGCCAGGCTCAAGGCGCTCGGCCACTCGTGGGCCTCGGCGCCATTGGCGACCTGCTCGAACTCGGCGGCGCTGCGCGCATTGGTCAGCTGTTCGCGCGCCTGCCCTGCGTCGACCAGCTGCACGTCGCTGCGTGGGTAGCCTTCGCCGGAGAACGCCGGGCTCAGCGAGCCGCTGACCTGTTCGGTGATGTTCACCAGCGGGCTCAATGCCGCATCGCCGGCATACAGGCGTTGCAGCGGGCTGTCCTTGCTGGCGATGGCCTGCGCCGAAAAACCGCCCCAGCACAGCATGCCCATGATCTCGTCCATCGCTGCCGGTGCCAGGTAGGCGCGGTACTGGCCGGGGGCGAGGGTCTTGAGTGGACGACCCAGGTACTCCAGCTGCTCGCGGGCCTGGGCCAGGCGCCGGGCGAACGCGGCGTTGTCCCACACCTGCCCGGCGTAGTTGGCCTTCACCGCCTGGCCGTTGGCGTGGAACAGGCTGAAGTCGAAATTGAAGCTGTTGGCCTGATGCCAGCCAGAGGCGCCGAACGAACTGGCAAAGCCGCGACTGATCGGCCCGGCGGCATAGATGCCCACCAGGTCCAGCGCGCCGGCGCCGTGTTCGATCTGCTCGAGCACCCGTGCGGTATCCGGCAGCGGGCCGTCCTGTACCTGATGGCTGTGCCAGGCACTGTCGTTGAGCAACAGGTACGGGTCGGCAGGGATCAGTGGCAGGATCTGGCGCAGCTCGGCCAGTGCCTGGTGCAGGCGCTCGCGGTCCAGCGCCGGCTCGCCGCTGAGGGTCAGGTGCAGGTCGGCCTGGCGACCGTCGGCAATCAGCTTCAGGCTCGCGCCGGCCTGTTGCACGTCGCCGGCCTGGCGCACCCTGGCATGGTTGAAACGGATGAATTGCGACTGCTCGGCGCTGTAGCTCAGGGTGAACTGTTCGGGGGCGCGCACGTTGTCGCGCAGCCATGCGACCAGGTCCTGGAAGTTGTGCAAAGGGCTGGCGGCCATCAGGCGTCTCCTCCGAATACGTCGATCTGGCTGAACACGCAGGCCGGCGAGGCATGGCCCACGCGCACCACCTGGTTGGGTTCGCCCTTGCCGCAGTTGGGCGTGCCGAGCACCTGGAAGGTACTGGCGTCGCCCACGGCGCTGAGGTTGCGCCAGAAACCGGCGGAAATACCGCGGTAGTTGGGGTTCTTGACCACGCCCTTGAGTTCGCCGTGCTCGATCAACTGGCCCCATTCGCAGCCGAACTGGAACTTGTTGCGCGCATCGTCGATGGACCACGAGCGGTTGGTGCGCATCAGGATGCCGTGCTCGATGCCGCCGATCAGTTGCGCCAGGGACTTGTCGCCCGGCTCGATGTTGAGGTTGGCCATGCGGTCGATCGGTGCGCGGTTCCAGCCGCAGGCGCGGCTGTTGGCCACGCCGTCCAGGCCCGAGCGGAACTGCGACAGCGCACCGCCCAGCGGGCGCACCAGTACACCCTCGCGAATCAGGAACTGCTTGTGGGCCGGGGTGCCGTCGTCATCGTGCGCGTAGCTGGCCAGCTCTTCGGGGATGGCCGGGTCGAAGGTCACGTTGAGCAGTGCCGAGCCGTACTGCAGGTGGCCGAAGTCCTGGGCCTTGATGAAGCTGGTGCCGGCGTAGTTGCGCTCGTCGCCCAGGATGCGGTCCATCTCCAGCGGGTGGCCGATGGACTCGTGGATCTGCAGCATCATCTGGTCGGGCATCAGCAGCAGGTCGCGTACCCCGCTCGGGGTGTTGGGCGCCAGCAGCAGTTGCAGGGCCTGGTCGGCCACCTGGGCCCCGGCACCGAGCAGGCCGCAGCGCTCGATCACATCCACGCCGCCCTGCTGGCCGAAGTTCTCGCGGCCCAGGCTGCGGCTCTGGCTGTCGCTGCCGTCGAAGGCGGTGACGCTCATGCCGGGGAACACGAAGCGTTGCGCCTGGCGCAGTTCGGCGCCGGCACTGTTGAGGTAGATCTGCTCGACCGTGCTCAGGCCCAGGCTGGCCTGCCAGTTCACCAGACGCGAATCGCCCGGCACGCTGGCCGATTCGCGGGCCAGCAGTTCATAGCAGTCGGCCAGGGCCGGGAAGGTGCTGTTGAGGTTGGGCGAGCAGTAGTCGGCGCGGGCGCTGGACACCGGTTGCTCGCGCAGGTCGAGCAGGGCGTGGCGCGCGATCTGGCGGGCCAGCGCCTCGGCCTGGTCAAGGGCGCGTTGCAGGCCGGCCTGGGACAGGTCGGCGGTGGCCGCGTAGGCCTCCACGCCGTTGACGCGCACGGTGAGCATCGCGCCCTGGTCGCGGGTCAGGCTGGGTGGTTCGGCGATGTTCTTGCGCACCGACAGGTGCTGGTGGGCTTCCTGCACATAGCGCAGGGAGAAAAACTCGGCGCCGCTGTTCAGGCCAGCGAAACGCTGGCGCAGCGGCGCGGTGAAATCGAACATGCGCGAACCTCCGGGTGACGGTGGTTCCCCCTCAGAACCACTCCTCGTGCATGCCCGGGCAGGTGTCGTCGCGGGCCTCGAGCAATGCGAGGTCATTATGGCAGGCCGGTACTTCCCAGGTGAGGAAAAACCGTGCGGCCTGCAACTTGCCCCGATAGAACCCGGTATCGGCCGGGTTGCCGCGGGCCAGGCCCTGTTCGGCGCGAATCGCCTGCTCCAGCCAGCGCCAGCCGATCACGCAGTGACCGAAGGCCTTGAGGTACAGCGCCGAGTTGGCCAGGGCGCTGTTGACCTGGCCTGTGGACAACTCGCCAAGCAGGCCCAGGGTCACGTGCTGCAGGCGGCTGAGCAGTTGTTCCAGCGGTTCGCGCAACGGGTCCAGGCGGGTGTAGGCCTGGGCCTGGGCGCAAGTGCCGGCGATCAGGCGTACCAGTTGCTTGAGGCCGGCGCCACCGTGCTGGGCCAGCTTGCGCCCGAGCAGGTCGAGTGACTGGATGCCGTGGGTGCCTTCGTGGATCGGGTTCAGGCGGTTGTCGCGGTAGTACTGCTCTACCGGGTAATCGCGGGTGTAGCCGTGGCCACCGAGGATCTGGATCGCCAGCTCATTGGCCTTGAGGCAGAACTCGGACGGCCACGACTTGACGATCGGGGTCAGCAGGTCGAGCAGTTGCTGGGCCTGTTGGCGCTCGTCTTCGGTGGCGGCGGTATGGCTGTCGTCGAACAGCCGGGCGGCGTACAGGCCCAGGTCGAAAGCGCCTTCGACGTAGGCCTTCTGCGTCAGCAGCATGCGTTTCACATCGCTGTGCTGGATGATCGGCACGGCGGCGGTGGCGGGGTTCTTGTTGTCGGGCAGGCGGCCTTGCGGGCGCTGGCGGGCGTAGTCCAGCGAGTACAGGTAGCCGGCGTAGCCGAGCATCACCGCGCCCATGCCCACGCCGATGCGCGCCTCGTTCATCATCTGGAACATGCAGGCCAGGCCCTGGTGCGGCTGGCCGATCAGGTAGCCGACGCACTGGCCGTTGTCGCCGAAGTTGAGTGCGGTGGAGGTGGTGCCGCGCCAGCCCATCTTGTGGAACAGGCCGGCCAGCACCACATCGTTGCGCTGGCCCAGGCTGGCGTCCGGGTTGACCAGGAACTTGGGCACGATGAACAGCGAAATGCCCTTTACCCCGGGTGGTGCGTCGGGGAGTTTGGCCAGCACCAGGTGCACGATGTTCTCGGACAGCGTGTGATCGCCCCCGGAGATGAAGATCTTGTTGCCCTTGAGGCGGAAGCTGCCGTCGGCGGCGGGTTCGGCGCGGGTGCGGATATCGGCCAGCGAGCTGCCGGCGTGGGGTTCGGTGAGGGCCATGGTGCCGAAGAAGCGGCCCTCGATCATCGGTTGCAGGAACAGGCGCTTTTGCTCGTCGGTGCCGAAGTTCTCGATCAGGTTGGCGGCGCCCATGGTCAGGAACGGGTAGGCGGTGGTGCCGGCGTTGGCGGCCTGAAAGTGGGCGAAGCAGGCTTGCGAGAGCAGGGTGGGCAACTGCATGCCGCCGGCCTCGAAGTCGCGGTTGGCGTTGAGAAATCCGGCGTCGAGGAAGGCGTCGACGGCAGGTTTGACCTCGGGGATGAGGATGGCCTGGCCGTTCTCGAAGCGTGGCTCGTGCTCGTCGCCCTTGCGGTTGTGCGGGGCGAAGTACTTTTCGGCCAGGGTGCGAGCGGTGTGCAGCGCGGCGTCGAAGGTTTCGCGGCTGTGCTCGGCGAAGCGTGGGCGTTGGGTGAGGGCCTCGGCGTCAAGCACTTCGTAGAGTTCGAAGGCCAGGTTGCGGGCGCTGAGCAGGGTGTCGGACATGGCGGCCATACCTTGGTGGGGATGGGGCCGAGTCTAGGCATGCGGGCGGGAGGTGGACAGGTTAATAGGTGGGGGTGATGAGGGGTCAGAACCGTTGTCAGGTGTGTGTCCGCAAAAAAAATCGCGGGCCAGGCCGTCCCCCACAAGAATCTGCATCGATCCTGTGGGGGCGGGCTTGACCCGCGATTGGCAACGCCTCGGTGGTTAGCCGATGGTCATCAGGCTGGCATTGCCGCCCGCTGCGGCGGTGTTCACGCTCAACGCACGCTCGATCACCAGGCGCTCCAGCGCAATCGCGGTTTCACCCGACGACAAGCCCTGCACACCCACGATCGCACCGGCACGCTTGGCCACCTGCTCGCACACTGCGCGCAGCTGGTCCGAATGGCCGTGATGCAGCACCGCGTCGAACACCACCTCGTCCTTGGCCCAGTCGCTCACCAGCTTGATGCGCGCCTGCACATCCTTCGGCAAGCGCCCACGCAAGGCCTTGCCCGGCTCGCCGTCGACGAACACTGCCGAGCTGCCCACCGCCAGTACCGCTGCCAGTTGAGTCAGCAGATCAGCCTCCGACTCGGCCAGGCACAGCACGTGCTCGCGCGGCAGGATGGTGTAGCTGTTGCGCTCGCCGGTCGGGCCGTTGAGCAGGCGGGTGACGCCGCTCTGCGACTGCTGCGCGAACTGCTCGCACAGCTGCGCCAGCTCGGCCTGCTGGTTGCTGCCGGCCCACGCCTTGAGCGATTGCAGCGGCTTGAGCAACTGCTCGCGCAGACGCACGTCCGGGGCAGTGCCGGCGTCGCTGCGCTGGAACGACTGCTCGATGGCATCGGCCGGGCGCGTGGACAGCAAACGGTACAGGTACAGCGGGCCACCGGCCTTGGGGCCGGTACCCGACAGGCCTTCACCACCGAACGGCTGCACGCCGACCACGGCGCCGACGATGTTGCGGTTGACGTAGACGTTGCCGGCATGGACGTTGTCGATCACCTTGGCGATGGTCTCGTCGATGCGGGTGTGCACGCCCAGGGTCAGGCCGTAGCCGGATGCATTGATCTGCTCGATCAGCTGGTCGAGGTGCTTGCGGTTGTAGCGCACCACGTGCAGGACGGGGCCGAAGATCTCACGCTGCAGTTCATCGAAGCTTTCCAGCTCGATCAGGGTCGGCATCACGAAGGTGCCGCGCTTGATCTCTTCACCGTCGGCAATGGCCACCTGATACACGTTGCGACCCTTGTCGCGCATGCCCTGGATGTGTTTTTCGATGCCAGCCTTGGCCTCGGCGTCGATCACCGGGCCGATGTCCACGCTCAGGCGCTCCGGGTTGCCCAGGCGGCTTTCGGCCATGGCGCCCTTGAGCATCTCGATCACGCGGTCGGCCGAGTCTTCCTGCAGGCACAGCACGCGCAGGGCCGAGCAACGCTGGCCGGCGCTGTCGAAGGCCGAGGAGACCACGTCGATGACCACCTGCTCGGTCAGCGCCGAGGAGTCGACGATCATCGCGTTCTGGCCACCGGTTTCGGCGATCAGCGGGATCGGACGGCCCTGGCTGTCCAGGCGGCCGGCAATGTTGCGTTGCAGCAGGCGCGCCACTTCGGTGGAACCGGTGAACATCACGCCCTTGACCCGGTCATCGCCTACCAGGCGCGCACCGACGGTCTCGCCACGGCCCGGCAGCAGTTGCACCACGCCTTGCGGGATGCCGGCCTCAAGCAGCAGGCGCACGGCCTGGGCGGCCACCAGCGGGGTCTGCTCGGCAGGCTTGGCCAGTACCGGGTTGCCGGCAGCGAGCGCTGCAGCCACCTGGCCACTGAAGATCGCCAGCGGGAAGTTCCACGGGCTGATGCACACCACCGGGCCCAGCGGGCGGTGGGCGTCGTTGCTGAAGTCGTTGCGTGCCTGCACCGCGTAGTAGCGCAGGAAGTCGACCGCTTCGCGCACCTCGGCGATGGCGTTGGCGTAGGTCTTGCCGGCTTCGCGGGCCAGCAGGCCCATCAGCGGCTGGATCTCGCCTTCCATCAGGTCGGCGGCACGTTCCAGGATCGCGGCACGCTCGGCCGGCGGGGTGGCCTGCCAGATCGGTGCGGCGTTGAGTGCGCACTGGATGGCGTTGTCGGCGTCCTCGACGGTGGCTTCCTGCACGTGGCCGACCACGTCACGGTGGTCGGACGGGTTCAGCACCGGTGCGGCAGCTTCGTCGCTGGACGCGCAACCGAGCATCGGCTCGGCCTTCCAGTCGTTGTGCGCGGTGGCCAGCAGGGCGCACGACAGCGAGGCCAGGCGGTGTTCGTTGGCCATGTCGATGCCGCTGGAGTTGGCGCGCTCGGCACCGTACAGGTCACGCGGCAACGGGATGCGCGGGTGCGGCAGGCCGAAGCCGCCTTCCTGGGTGGCCATGCGCTCGATGGTCGCGACCGGGTCGGCCACCAGTTCCTGGATCGAGATCGACTGGTCGGCGATACGGTTGACGAACGAGGTGTTGGCGCCGTTTTCCAGCAGGCGACGCACCAGGTAGGCCAGCAGCGTTTCGTGGGTGCCGACCGGGGCGTACACGCGGCACGGACGGTTCAGCTTGCCGTCGGCCACCTTGCCCACCACCTGTTCGTACAGCGGCTCGCCCATGCCGTGCAGGCACTGGAACTCGTACTGGCCTGGGTAGTAGTTCTGCCCGGCGATATGGTAGATGGCCGACAGGGTGTGGGCGTTGTGGGTGGCGAACTGCGGGTAGATGGCTTCGGGCACCGACAGCAGCTTGCGGGCGCAGGCGATGTAGGAGACGTCGGTGTACACCTTGCGGGTGTACACCGGGTAGCCTTCCAGGCCTTCGACCTGGGCGCGCTTGATCTCGCTGTCCCAGTACGCGCCCTTTACCAGGCGGATCATCAGGCGGTGACGGCTGCGGCGTGCCAGGTCGATGACGTAGTCGATCACGTAAGGGCAGCGCTTCTGGTAGGCCTGGATCACGAAGCCGATGCCGTTCCAGCCGCTCAACTGCGGCTCGAAGCACAGGCGTTCGAGCAGGTCCAGCGACAGCTCCAGGCGGTCGGCCTCTTCGGCGTCGATGTTCAGGCCGATGTCGTACTGCTTGGCCAGCAGGGTCAGCGACAGCAGGCGCGGGTACAGCTCGTCCATCACGCGCTCGTACTGGGCGCGGCTGTAGCGCGGGTGCAGGGCCGAGAGCTTGATCGAGATGCCAGGGCCTTCATAGATGCCGCGGCCATGGGAGGCCTTGCCGATGGCGTGGATGGCCTGCTCGTAGGAGGCCAGGTATTTCTGCGCGTCGTGCTCGGTGAGCGCGGCTTCACCGAGCATGTCGTAGGAGTAGCGGAAACCCTTGGCTTCGAACTTGCTGGCATTGGCCAGGGCTTCGGCAATGGTCTCGCCGGTGACGAACTGCTCGCCCATCAGGCGCATGGCCATGTCGACGCCCTTGCGGATCATCGGCTCGCCGCTCTTGCCGATGATGCGGCTGAGCGAGGAGGTGAGGCCGGATTCGTTGTGCGTGGACACCAGTTTGCCGGTCAGCAGCAGGCCCCAGGTGGCGGCGTTGACGAACAGCGACGGGCTGTTGCCCAGGTGCGGCTGCCAGTTGCCGGTGCTGATCTTGTCGCGGATCAGCGCATCGCGGGTGCCCTTGTCGGGAATGCGCAGCAGGGCTTCGGCCAGGCACATCAGCGCCACGCCTTCCTGGGACGACAGCGAGAACTCCTGCAGCAGGCCCTGGACGATGCCGGCGCGGCCGCTGGCGCTCTTCTGGTTGCGCAGCTTTTCGGCAATGCCGGCGGCCAGCTTGTGGGTGGCCTCAGCCATGGGCGCGGGCAGGCGTGCCTGCTCCAGCAGCATCGGCACCACTTCCGGTTCCGGACGACGGTAGGCGGCGGTGATCGAGGCGCGCAGCACCGACTGCGGCAGGATGCTCTCGGCGAACTCGAGGAAGCACTGGTGCGAGTGGTCGGCCTGCACATCGCCGGCGTCGTCGCTCTGATTGCCGGGCTGACCGCTGAGTTCGGTCAGGGTGGCGCCACCCTCGAGCTTCTCCAGGTAGTTGAAGATCGCCTGCTTGATCAACCAGTGCGGGGTGCGGTCGATGGACTGCGCAGCCGTTTTCAGTCGCTCGCGGGTAGGGTCGTCGAGTTTGACCCCAAGGGTGGTCGTCGCCATTTCTTATCCTCATTATTGCCACTGGGCCGTGGCTAAGCTGGCGCCAAGATTAGCCGGGCGCCTTTGTGGGTGCAACCTAGTGCAACCCAAATAATCGCGTTGAGGAGTGCAACTCGTCCGGTGGCTAAAACCCCACAGCATAAATGGCTGTTCAAGGTGCATTTGCTTATGTAAACGGCGGTTTTTGCTCCCAAATGGAGCAAAAACACGTTGTTATGCGAAATATCCGACCAGGTGCAACTTGACTGAAGAAACTGGTTGCACCTTGTTTGCGTTGTTGCATAGGATTCGCCGCCTGGGTGCAACCGTTAGCGGCTGTCACTACATAAAAACAAACGCCAGGGCGCAACAATGAGTTTTAGCAATCCAATCACGATCACGTTCGTGATCTATATCGCGGCAATGGTGCTGATCGGCTTCATGGCCTATCGCTCCACCAACAACCTTTCCGATTACATCCTCGGTGGCCGCAGCCTCGGCAGCGTGGTGACCGCGCTCTCGGCCGGTGCCTCGGACATGAGCGGCTGGTTGCTGATGGGCCTGCCGGGCGCCATCTACATGTCGGGCCTTTCCGAAGCCTGGATCGCCATCGGCCTGACCGTCGGTGCCTACCTGAACTGGCTGTTCGTGGCCGGCCGCCTGCGCGTGCAGACCGAGCACAACGGCGACGCGCTGACCCTGCCGGACTATTTCGCCAGCCGTTTCGAAGACCACAGCGGCCTGCTGCGCATCATTTCGGCAATCGTGATCCTGGTGTTCTTCACCATCTATTGCGCCTCCGGCATCGTGGCCGGTGCCCGCCTGTTCGAAAGCACCTTCGGCATGTCGTATGAAACGGCGCTGTGGGCCGGTGCTGCTGCCACCATCGCCTACACCTTCGTCGGTGGCTTCCTGGCGGTGAGCTGGACCGATACCGTGCAGGCCACGCTGATGATCTTCGCGCTGATCCTGACCCCGGTGATCGTGCTGATCGCCACCGGCGGCTTCGACACCACCTTCCTGGCCATCGAAGCCCAGGGCGCGGGCAACTTCGACATGTTCAAGGGCGCGACCTTCATCGGCATCATCTCGCTGATGGGCTGGGGCCTGGGCTACTTCGGCCAGCCGCACATCCTGGCGCGCTTCATGGCGGCAGACTCGGTGAAATCGATCGCCAATGCCCGTCGCATCTCCATGACCTGGATGATCCTGTGCCTGGCCGGTACCGTGGCCGTGGGCTTCTTCGGCATCGCCTACTTCTCGGCGCACCCTGAAGTGGCCGGCCCGGTCACCGAGAACCACGAGCGCGTGTTCATCGAACTGGCCAAGATCCTGTTCAACCCGTGGATTGCCGGTGTGCTGCTGTCGGCCATCCTGGCAGCAGTGATGAGTACCCTGAGCTGCCAGCTGCTGGTGTGCTCCAGCGCCCTGACCGAAGACTTCTACAAGACCTTCCTGCGCAAGAACGCCTCGCAGGTCGAGCTGGTATGGGTCGGTCGCCTGATGGTGCTGGCGGTTGCGCTGATCGCCATCGCGCTGGCCGCCAACCCGGACAACCGCGTGCTGGGCCTGGTGGCCTACGCCTGGGCCGGCTTCGGTGCCGCCTTCGGCCCGGTGGTGCTGATTTCGGTACTGTGGAAGGGCATGACCCGCGACGGCGCACTGGCCGGTATCGTGGTGGGCGCGGTGACCGTGATCCTGTGGAAGCAGTTCGACACCATGGGCCTGTACGAAATCATCCCGGGCTTCCTGTTCGCATCGCTGGCGATCTACTTCGTGAGCAAGGCGGGCAGCCCGTCGGCTGCGATGGTCAAGCGATTCGAAACCGCTGAAGCGGCGTTCCACGCCGACAAGTAACACGGCTGCATCATGCTGCCCGGCAACGGCCCGGCCTCTTCTGGAGGTCGGGCCGTTGTCATTCTGGCGGCTGTCACCTGACGGCGCGGGCCTGACAGGGTAAACTTCCGGGCCTTGCAGGAGTTGCCATGAACTATCGTCACGCCTTTCACGCCGGCAACCACGCCGACGTGTTCAAACACCTCGTATTGACCCGGCTGATTGCGCTGATGTCGCGCAAGGAGCAGCCGTTCGCCTACCTCGACACCCACGCCGGCCTTGGCCTGTATGACCTGCAGGGTGACCAGGCGACCCGCACCGGTGAGTGGCTGGAAGGCATCGGCCGGCTCTGGGGGCGCGACGACCTGCCCGAGGTGACGGCCGATTACCTGCGCATCCTGCGCAAGATGAACCCCGACGGCGAGCTGCGCTACTACCCGGGGTCGCCCGAGCTGGCACGGCGCCTGGCGCGCCAGCAGGACCGCGTGCTGCTCAACGAGAAGCACCCCGAAGACGGGCGCCTGCTCAAGGAAAACATGAAGAAGGACCCACGCGTGGCGGTGCACCTGGGCGAGGGCTGGCACGTGCCGAGGGCCTTGCTGCCGGTGCAGGAGAAGCGCGCGGTGATGCTGATCGACCCGCCCTTCGAGCAGGCCGACGAGCTCAAGCGCTGCACGGTGGCGATGAAGGAGACGATTGGCCGCATGCGCCAGACGGTCGCGGCCATCTGGTACCCGATCAAGGACCAGCGCCAGCTGGTGCGTTTCTATCAGGACCTGACCAGCACCGGTGCGCCGAAGCTGCTGCGGGTGGAGCTGTACGTGCACCCGCAGGACAGCCCGCAGGGCTTGAACGGCTCTGGCCTGGCGATCGCCAACCCGCCATGGGGCCTGGAAGAAGAGCTGCGCGCACTGCTGCCGTGGCTGGCCCAGGTGCTGGGGCAGACCCAGGGCAGCTGGCGCATGGACTGGCTGATTGCCGAGTAGGGTGTTGTGAATGTGTTGGCCTATCGCGGGTCAAGCCCGCTCCCACAGAGGCAATGATGTCCTTGTGGGAGCGGGCTT